>CAUPYH010000037.1:0-17094 GCA_963515595.1 uncultured Eikenella sp.
TGGTGATGGGCGTGGCGCTGGCCACCCTGTGCAACTACACCAACAATCTGGCGCAAACCGACATCAACCCCGAATTGCGCGATTACGCTTAAACACACGCAGCTTGCTGCGGTGAGCGAAACTAAAGAAAGGCTACCTGAAATTTCAGGTAGCCTTTGGTTATGGGGCGGCAGAGCTTTGCCGACTGGGTATAGTGGATTATAGTGAATTAACAAAAACCAGTACGGCGTTGCCTCGCCATACTATCTGTATTGTCTGCGGTTCGCCGCCTTGCCCTGATTTTTTAATCCACTATCGGTTCGAGCCTTTGAGGTTTTCAGGTAGCCTGTTCCATTGCAGGCTACCTGAAAACCTGTGGGGCAGCCTGCCGCGTTCGTTTGCCCAGCCGCAAGCGGCCTGTTTCCATTCGGTGTACAATGCCGCCGTTCAACCACCAATCAAGGAGCACCCATGCCCAGCACCCAAACCCAGATTGCCGGTTTCTCGTTTGACAACTGCCTCATGAACGCCGCCGGTGTGGCCTGCATGAGCATTGCCGAATTGGAAGAAGTGAAAAACTCCGCCGCCGGCAGCTTCGTGACCAAAACCGCTACCCTCGAGCCGCGCGCCGGCAACCCCGAGCCGCGCTACCGCAACGTGCCGCTGGGCAGCATCAACTCCATGGGTCTGCCCAACCACGGCATCGATTACTACCTCGACTACCTGCTCGACCTGCAAAACCGCGAGCCGAACCGCACCTTCTTCCTCTCCCTAGTGGGCATGTCGCCCAGCGAAACCCACACCCTCCTGCGCAAAGTGGAAGAGAGCGGCTTCAGCGGCCTCACCGAGCTCAACCTTTCCTGCCCCAACGTGCCGGGCAAGCCGCAGATTGCCTATGATTTTGAGACCACGGAAAAAATCCTCGGCGATGCCTTTGCTTATTTCAGCAAACCGCTGGGCATCAAGCTGCCGCCCTATTTCGATATCGTCCACTTCGACCAAGCCGCCGCCATTTTCAACCAATTCCCGCTCAAATTTGTGAACTGCATCAATTCCGTCGGCAACGGCCTGTATGTGGAAGACGAAACCGTGATCATCCGCCCCAAAAACGGCTTCGGCGGCATCGGCGGCGAATACATCAAACCCACGGCGCTGGCTAATGTGCACGCCTTCTACCAGCGGCTCACCCCCTCCATCCGCATCATCGGCACCGGCGGCGTGCTCACCGGCCGCGATGCTTTCGAACACATCCTGTGCGGCGCCAGCATGGTGCAGCTGGGCACCACCCTGCATAAAGAAGGCGTGCCCGCCTTCACCCGTATCACCGAAGAGCTGAAAGCCATCATGGCCGAAAAAGGCTATGAAACGCTGGACGATTTCCGCGGTAAATTGAAATATTTGGATTAACCGCAATCGACGTATCCAACAATAAAGGCTACCTGAAAAATTTCAGGTAGCCTTTTTAAATCGAGCAGGATTGGTGCTGTTTGCCCGCGTTATGGGATTATCCTGTTTATATGGCAATCCAGTTTGCTATCAATTGATAAAGAAAATCATCCATGTTCGTGTTATCGGGCGTAAAATGGGCACTACCAACACTGCTTTAAGGAGAGTAATCATGTACGAGAAACAGATAAAACTCATCGCTTATGCCTCCATTATCGCGCTTTGGCTGGTGTGGTTGGCAGATTTGGCCATCGACATCCGCACCATGTTCGATGACGGTTTCTGGCAGAATATGGCGGGTCTCCCGCCGTGGCGTGTGGGAGTGGCCACATTTGCCCTGTTCCTTTTTCCGTTTGTATCGGGTGGCGTGTATGTGCTCAATAGGGGTTTGCGGCAGCCCTGGTTATGCCTGATGCTGGTGTTTCTGTTTAGTACGGTGTGCATTTATATGCACAGCAGCTATTTTTATTTCGCCCGCGCTGCTGCGTACCATGCCACGCTGTCGGGCGCGGAACGTGAGGCGGTGGGTACTTTGCTGGCGGAATACCAGTCGTTTAAAAATATTTTCGGCGCGGTATTTCTGATTGGCGTGCTGGTGGTCAGCGTGTGGCTGTTTGCCGTGGTGGCGGCTGGGAAAACCGTGTTTCCGCGAGCTTTCGCCCTGCTCAGCCCGCTGACGGGCGTACTGCTGGGCAGAATGCTCAGAGTTGTTTATCCGTCTGCTGCCGAGACGCTGTATCCCGTGCTCATCCCGTCTTTCTGGATGGCTTTGCTGTTTACCGTTTATCTGCTGTATTTGCTGCAATACGGGCAAACGAACAAATAAGCGGCTACGATACAAAGATTGCCGCCAAAAGGCTACCTGAAATATTTAGTTGCGCAGAAACTACGCTGCGCGGTACTTTCAGGTAGCCTTTTTATCTCTGTAACCAAGCTGCCATGTGGGTTTAAAAATGGTTTTTCAATTCGCGCAGGGTGGTGAAGACTTGTTCTTCGCCGTGCAGGTTTTGGCCGGAGAGTTCGGCGGTGCGGGCGGCTACCTGAAAATCGGCAGTGCGCAGGAAGGGGTTGATTTGCCGCTCGTGGGCGAGGGATACGGGCAGGGTGGGCGTGTGCACGGCGGCCAGGCTGCGGGCGATTTCGGGGTTGTGCGGCTCGATGTGTGCGGCGAAGCGCAGGTTGGCGGCGGTGTATTCGTGGGCGGGGTAGAGTTGGGTGTTTTCAGGCAGCCTGTTGATGCGTTGCAGGGAGGCGAAGAGTTGGGCGGGGGTGCCGTCGAAGACGCGGCCGCAGCCGGCGGAAAAGAGGGTGTCGCCGCAGAAGAGCCGGGCTTGCCCGCCTGCTTGCAGCAGGTAGCTGAGGTGGGTTTGGGTGTGGCCGGGGGTGTGCCAAACTTCCACTTGGCTTTGCCAGAGCGGCCAGCTGCTGCCTTCGCCTACGGTGTGGGTGGCCTGTGGGATGTCGTAGTTGGCGTAAATGCGGCAGTCGGGGAACTGGCGGATGAGCTCGGGCAGGCCGGCGGTGTGGTCGGTGTGGTGGTGGGTAATCCAGATTTGGCGCAGCGCCAGGCCGTGGGCTTTCAGGTAGCCTATTACGGGGGCGGCATCGCCGGGGTCGATGCAGACGGCTTCGTTGCCTTGTTGGAGCAGCCAGATGTAGTTGTCGGCAAGGGCGGGAATGGGCGTGATTTTGAGCATGATGGCGATGTTAATAAATTGACAAAAGGGTGGCCGATTGCTAGCCTTCACAGCATTTTACACGATAAGGGAGCGGCAGATGACTGCTGTGGATTATGTAGTGAATTTGGTGTTGAGCGGAATTTTGATTGTGGGGGCGTATCAGTTTTATTTTTTCACCCAGCGCCACCCGCTGCGGCCGGCGCAGGTGCTGCATTCGCCGTTGGATGAGAAGATTCCGTTTGTGGCTTGGTGGTCGTGGGTGTATAGCTTTTTGTATTATCCGGCAATTTTGTATTTAAACTGGCTGATGACGGATTCGCGCCAGTTTGTGATGACGGCGTTTAGCTTTTTGATTTTGCTGTTTGTGCAAATGATGTTTTTCTGGCTGTGGCCGGTGTCCACGCCGCCGCACTGGCGCAGTGTGAACACGGGCAAAACAGCTTCGGAGAAGTTTTTGCTGTTTGTGCAGAAGTTCGACCAATCCACCAACTGCTTCCCGAGTATGCACGTTTCGGTGGCGATGCTCACGGCCATGTATGCCTACCCGAGCATGGGCGCGGTGGCGTTTGCCTTTCCGGTGTTGATTGCGCTTTCCTGTATGTTTACCAAGCAGCATTATCTGATGGATTTGCCCGCCGGTGCGTTTTTGGGCTGGCTGGTGTTTAAGCTGTATGGCTGGCTGATGCTGGGATAAACGAGAGGCTACCTGAATATTCAGGTAGCCTTTTTTACGGCAGGGCAGCTGGACATCAGCGTTCGCGGCGCACGCTTTGCCGCCAGCGGCCGTTCACCAGCCGTCTGGTGATGACTTCGGTGTAGGCGCCGTTGCCTTGCCGGCTATCCCGTGTGGTGATGGCGATTTTATGCGGCGCACGGCCGGGGATAATCTGCCAGGTTTCTTCGATATGGAAGCAGCAGCCGTCGCGGGATTCGGTGCTCAGGGTGCGGCGGGCAGGGTCTATTCGGAACATGCCCATGTAGGCGGAGGCGAGCTCGGTGAGCTCGCGGCTTTTAACGAAGCGGCCGGATTGGGTTTGCACATAGATATCGTAGCTGGGGCTGCCGTAGGAGCCGCCATTGCCGTTGCGGATGGCCAGGTCGGGTTTGCTGTCGAAGTTGAAGTCGCCCATTTGCACATCACTTGGCCACAATCCGTTATTGTGGAAAGCGAGTTGTTCGCTGCGGAAGCTTTGCGAGAAGCTGCCGTGGCGCAGGGTGATTTGGGCCGGGCCCATGCAAATCAAACCATCTCTGTCGCAGCTGTCGCTTTGCACTTCGGCCTGCCAGCCGGGAGGCAGGTTGGTTGCATCTACCGTTAGACTGCGGGCGTGGGCGGTTAGGGGCAGAATGGCGAGCAGGAGCAGTAGGGCTGGTTTCATGGCGATCTCCAAGGCGGGGAAAGATTGAAGCAGATTGTAGCAGCAAAATCAGGCGGCTGGCTTGATATAGGTGGCTATGTTTTCAGGTAGCCTGAATCGGCGGTTTTGGCAAAACGGGGCAAATCGGGCATGATTCGGTTTGGACGAACTGCAAACAGGAAAAGGGCAGATGGAGATTTATCTGGTGGGCGGCGCGGTGCGCGATGCCTTGTTGGGGGGGGAAGTGAAAGACCGCGATTGGGTGGTGGTGGGCGCCGATGCGCCGGCCATGCTTGCGGCAGACTATCAGCCGGTGGGCAAGGATTTTCCGGTGTTCCTGCACCCCGAAACGCATGAAGAATACGCCCTGGCGCGTACCGAACGCAAAACCGGGCGCGGCTATGCCGGCTTCACTTTCCACGCCGAGCCGGACGTTACCCTGGAGCAAGACCTGCAACGGCGCGACCTCACCATCAACGCCATGGCACAGGATGCGGCCGGACAGATTATCGACCCTTTCGGCGGGCAGGCCGATTTGGCCGCGGGCATATTGCGCCACGTTTCCCCCGCCTTCGCCGAAGATCCGGTGCGGATTTTGCGCACCGCGCGGTTTGCCGCCCGCTACGGTTTTCAGGTAGCCCCCGAAACCCTGCGCCTGATGGCGGATATGGTGCAAAACGGCGAAGCCGATGCGCTGGTGGCCGAGCGCGTATGGCAGGAATTTGCGCGCGGGCTGATGGAAGTGCGGCCGGTGCGCATGATCGAAGTGCTGCGCCAATGCGGCGCGCTCACCGTGCTGCTGCCCGAAGTGGAAGCCCTGTTCGGCGTGCCGCAGCGCGCAGACTACCACCCCGAAATCGACTGCGGCATCCACACCCTGCTCACCCTGCAAAGCGCCGCCGATGCCGGATTGAGCCTGCCCGAACGCTACGCCGCGCTGCTGCACGATTTGGGCAAAGCCGCCACCGCGCCCGAAATCCTGCCCGCACACCACGGCCACGAAGAAGCCGGCGTGCCGCTGGTGCAGGCGGTTAATCAGCGCTGGAAAGTGCCCAAAGCCTGCGCCGACTTGGCCGTGCAAGTGTGCCGCTGGCACGGACGGCTGCATAAAGCGGCCGAATTGCGTCCGCAAACCGCCGCCAAAATTTTGCAGCAAACCGATGCCTACCGCCGACCCGAACGCTTCGACGCCATGCTCAACGTGTGCCGCGCCGACGCCCAAGGCCGCCTCGGCTTCGAACACGCCGCCTACCCGCAGCGCGACCACTGGCTCGCCCTGCTCGCCGCCGCGCAGCAAACCGACACCGCCGCCATCGCCGCCGCCCACGCCGAGCAACCGCAACGCATCGCCGAAGCCATCGCCGCCGATAGGCTGGCGCGGATTAAACCCTTGCAGGAAGCGTATCGGTGGGAGCAGGGAAAGGCTACCTGAAAAGCACAGGCTTCGGCGCGGCGGAAAATACGCGGGCAGATTAAGTGGATAAAACGGAAAGGGACAATATGTTGAATAAAGCAGATGTGAAAGAATTTTGTATTCAACTAGCTAATCAGGACTCAGGCTGGGAATATAGGTCAAATATTTTTAAGAATAAAGTTCTTAAACATTCCGATATTTGGATAAATCCATCTTGGGTTTTACATTTATCAGCAGAACCCAGTGTTGTTGTCTACAACAAATCGGTAGATAAAGTAGTAAAGGAATGTTTCCAAGGTGATCTATTTTATCCAAAATATTGGATGGCTCGCATGCTGATACTTCGCCCAGAAGCCCATAATCATGCTATGGTTTACCGTAAATTAGTACATACTTTGCCTGATGCCGAAGCCTATATCCGCGATTTTTTTGAACGGGGTTTAGATCTGGTTGAGCGTTATTTCAGCAATCCGGACGAAAAAGAGTTTCTGGCCGGTTATCCGATTTATGGCGAGTTCCCCGCACCTTCTACGGATGATGCCTACGAAGGCTTGGGCAACTGTATTGCCCGCGCCATCCTGCTGGACTTTGATTATGTGGAACGCTTTATCAAAGATGATTTCCCCACCGTCCGACCAATCTACGAGCCTTACCGTGAACGCGTAGCCCAGTGGCTGCCCATATGGAAAGAACGCGCAGCCGAAACCGGCAGCATCCTGCCGCCGAAGAAGTAAAGCCGGGCAGGAGCGGCGGGATAGGCAATAGTGGCGTAGTTATATTTTCAGGTAGCCTCCGGCAGGAAAGAGGCTACCTGAAAAAGTATGGCCGAAGCATTTTGTGGTTATTTGTCGGCAGGCAGCGGTTGCGGCTCCACATCGGGCATCGGCGCGATGGGGCTGAATTGCAGGCCGGTTTGCACGGGGGCGAAGCGGGCGCGGTCGCTTTCTTTGGGCAGGTAGAGGTCGCCTTTATAGCCGCAGGCGCTCAAAAGCAGGGCGGCGGCAAGGGCGGGAAGCAGGGTTCGCATCATCATCAACTCGAAATTGCCTGAAACAGGCGGCTGTGGCAAGATGGCGCATCTTAAACAAAAAAGCCGCCGTGCACAAACCATCATGAATGAAACCGAATTTTTGCGCTATTCCGACCAGTTGTTTGCCCACATCGAAGACCAGCTCGACCAGTGCGGCGCCGATTTCGACTGCGAACACAACGGCAATGTGCTCACCATCGAGGCCGATAACGGCACGCAGATTATCGTAAACCGCCACACGCCGAACCAAGAGTTGTGGATTGCCGCCAAAAGCGGCGGCTACCACTTCGCCCTGCGCGACGGCGAATGGCGCTCCACCCGCGACGGCAGCAGCTTTTTCGCCATGCTGAACGAAGTGCTGGGCGAGGCGGCGGGGGAAGCGGTGGAGATTGAGCCGCTGTAGTTTGAGCCGGACGCTTGGTAAAGGCTACCTGAAAATCGATTGTAGATTTTCAGGTAGCCTTTATCCATTAAGGCCGCCGCTTGATTTTATGCAATATCATGCCGATAACGAAGGTGCAGAGCAGCAGGCCGAAGGCTGCGGGCAGGATAACGGCGTAGCCCGCCGCCCGGCCGTAACGGATGCTCCACAGGATTTTGCCTGCGGCAGCTGCGGCTAGGCAGAACAGCCCGAGGCGCGGTTTGCGCTGCCAGAAGGCGGCGGCAATTAGCATCAGGCTCAGGGCAACCATGCCCGATGCCAAGACTTTGGCCGTACTCCAGCCGCCGAGCAGGAAGTTTTGCTCCATGGCCAAGAACTGCCGGATACGTTCGTTTGGATAGTCGGGCGGGGGAAACCAAAACATACTGCTGAGCAGCAGCAACAAGGTAGCCCAAATACCGGCGTGGCTGCGGTGGTAGGCTGCGAGGCAGAAGAGGATGAGGAACAACGGGCGGATGTACCAGCTCAGGGGGTTATGATGCCGGGCGAATGCCCAATGGAAAAAACGGCTGTCAGCAAAAAAAGCAGCAATCAGGGCGGCGCTGAGCAGGGCGAATAGGATGGCGGCTGCGCGATCGATGGCGGATTGGTTCATAGGGGGCGTTTAATATAAAAGGCTACCTGAAAACGGTTTGGATGTTTTCAGGTAGCCTTTGCTTTAGCGGTGTTTGATTGTCCAACAGCGGTGGATTTTGCGGTTGCGGAAATCTTCGGGCACGGATTGGCGGCTGATTTCGGCCACGGCATGGCGTTCGGCCACGGTGGGTTCGAGCTCGAAGCTGCGCAGGTTGTTGGAGAAGTAAAGCGTGCCGCCGGGCTCGAGCAGCTGCATGGCTTCGCGGATGAGGCGGGGGTGGTCGCGCTGGATGTCGAGGATGTCGAGCATTTTTTTGCTGTTGGAAAAGCTGGGCGGGTCCATCACGATGAGGTCGAAGCGTTTGCCTTCGGCGGCGGCGTTTTGCAGGTATTGGAAGACGTCGGCGCGGATAATGCGGTGCTGCTCGGGGTTGATTCGGTTGAGCTCGAAGTTGCGCCGTGCCCAATCGAGATAGGTGTTGGACAAATCGACGGTTTCGCTGCTGGCGGCGCCGCCGGTGGCGGCATATACGCTGAAGCTGCCGGTGTAGGAAAAGAGGTTGAGGAAGCGTTTGCCTTGGGCTTCGCTGCCGACGAGGGCGCGGGTGTTGCGGTGGTCGAGGAAGAGGCCGGTGTCGAGGTATTTGTCGAGGTTTACCCAGAAGGCGCGGCCGTTTTCGTGCACGATAAAATCTTCGCCGCTGCGGCCGGTTTTTTCGTATTGGCTGCTGCCGCGCTGGCGGCTGCGCTGTTTGAGGTGGATGTGTTCGGCGGGAAAGCCGGTGATGAATTGCACGGCTTCCACCACTTCGGCCAGCCAGGCTTCGTATTCGGCATGCTGCATAATCCAGCCGGTGTCGTATTCCTGCAGGTGGACGTGGTTGCCGTAGATGTCGATGGCGAAGGGGTATTGCGGGATGTCGCGGTCGTAGAGCCGCCAGGCTTCGATATTTTGCCGGCGCGCCCATTTGATGAGGTGTTTGGCGTTTTTGCCCAGCCGGTTGGCAAAGGCGGTGATTTCGCTCATGTGAGGCTACCTGAAAAGTGGAAAAAGGAGTGCGGCTATTTTACGGTTAATTGCCCCGTCGCTCCAAACGGGCAACTGTGGTTTTCAGGTAGCCTTTTCGGTAGATAGGTGTCAATCCAAAGATTTTGCTTGACCGATTCCAGGCAAACGCCTAAGATGCCGCCTCTTTTTTGTTCGAAGCCATCGTCTTCAGCCCCCGCAGTTTTACAGCTGCGTCTGTTTGCCGCATTTTGCGTGCAATCCTTACTCTGCTTCGCAGGTTGTCGCCGATGCCACTCCAAGCGCTTTGCTTGCGACAATCTTTTGCGTAACCTCCAGCGGTTGCCCTCGTTTTCTTTGCTGCGTCAGCCCGTTTTGCCGTACTGCCTGTACTGTTTACGGCCTGCCCTAGTATGGAAAGCGAATGAACTCCGCCTCTTTCTGTTAGCGCATCCTTTTGCTTCGCGGCTGCCCGTTTTGTGCGGGCGGAAAGTATTGTTGTCTTTTTTGGAAACACATGACCATCCAATTCAGCGACCTGTTGCACGATAAAAACCTGCTCGCCGCCCTGCGTTCCGCCGGCTACATCGAGCCCACCCCCATCCAAACCCAAGCCCTGCCCGCCGCCATCGATGGCCGCGACATCATGGCTTCGGCGCAAACCGGCTCCGGCAAAACCGCTGCTTTCCTGCTGCCCAGCCTGCAGCGCATCACCCGCCGCAGCGACAAACCCGGCAAAGGCCCGCGTATCCTCGTGCTCACGCCCACGCGCGAGCTGGCTGCGCAGGTGGAAAAAAACGCCAAAATCTACGCCCAAAACATGAAATGGCTGCGCACCGTTACCCTGGTAGGCGGCTCGTCTTTCGGTTTTCAAATCAAAGCGCTGGCCAAGCCGATTGATTTGGTGGTGGCCACGCCCGGCCGCCTGATGGACCACATGCGCAGCGGCCGCATCGATTTCGACCGCCTCGAAGTGCTGGTGCTCGACGAAGCCGACCGCATGCTGGATATGGGCTTTATCGACGACATCGAAACCATCGTGGCCGCTACGCCTGAAAGCCGCCAAACCCTGCTCTTTTCTGCCACTTGGGACGGTGCCGTAGGCAAACTCGCCCGCCGGCTCACTAAAAATCCCGAAGTGATTGAAATCGAGCGTGAAGATAATCAAGGCAAAATCGACGAGCAGCTCTTTTACTGCGACGACAAAAACCACAAAAACCGCCTGCTCGACCATATTTTGCGCGATGCCAATATCGACCAGTGCATCATCTTCACCAGCACCAAAGCCATGAGCGAACAGCTGGCCGACGAACTCTACGAAAAAGGTTTCGCCGCCAACTGCCTGCACGGCGACATGCCGCAAAACTGGCGCAACCGCACGCTGATGGATTTGCGCAAAGGGCGCATCAAAGTACTGGTAGCCACCGATGTGGCCGCGCGCGGCATCGACGTGCCCAGCATCACCCACGTGATCAACTACGACCTGCCCAAGCAGGCCGAAGACTACGTGCACCGCATCGGCCGAACCGGCCGCGCCGGCCGCCACGGCCTCGCCCTCACTTTTGCCGAAGTGAACGAATATGTGGCGGTACACAAAATCGAAAAATACCTCGGCCGCAAGCTGCCCGAGTTCACCATCGAAGGCATGGAGCCCACCCGCAAGCGCAGCAAAGCCCCGCGCAAAGCCAAAGGCGGCGGTTGGAAACAAAAAGGTGGCCGCAAGCCCAACGGCAGCGGCAAACCCTTCGGCCGTTCCGCCGGCAGCCCGCGCGGCAAAGCCCGCAAACCGGCCGCCCAAGGCCGCCGCGCCTGATATGGTTGAACCATTTTTCCCCTGTTAGGCAAAGCGACGCAGCAGGGGGAAAATAAGTGTTTGAGCTATGGCCGGTTCAGTAGCAGCTGGCCGTAAATAATAAAGGCTACCTGAAACTTGGTAAGCGGCACGAAAAATTGCCGGATTGTTTTCAGGTAGCCTTTAAGTTTGCTCGAACGATTGGCTTGTTTGCCCGGCTTACAGTAAGATGATTGGCTGTTGGAGAGTGGTGAGAACGCTTCCCTATACAGGCTCTTCCACCACGCTTAACGGAGAACCACATGAACCTGACCGACAAAAAAATCCTTCTTACCGGCGGCAGCAGCGGCATCGGTGCCGCCCTGGCAGAAGCCCTGCACCGTCGCGGCGCACACGTGCTGACCTGCGCCCGCCACCTGCCGGAACCGCTGCCAGACGGCATTACCTTCCGCCGCTGCGATTTATCCCTGCCTGCCGAACGCGACGCGCTGGCCGCATGGGTGCGCGACGAACATCCCGATACCGCCGTTTTAATCAACAACGCCGCCGTGCAGCGCACGCTTGATTTTGTCGGCGGCGAACGCGCAGCCCTGCTGCAAAACCTCGCACAGGAGCTGGCGGTCAACCTTGAAGCCCCCGTTGCCCTGACCGCCGCGCTGCTGCCCGTGCTGCCAAGGCAGGACTGCACAACTTCACCCGCGCCCTGCGCTACCAAACGGAAGCCGCCGCGCCACACATCCGCGTACAGGAAATCGTGCCGCCCCTGGTTGACACCCGCATGACCGCCGGACGCGGCAGCGGCAAGCTCAGTCCCGAAGCGGTCGCTGATGCAGTCGTCCGCGCCATTGAAAGCGGTCGCGCCGAGACCTGCATCGGCAAAATACACCTGCTCAAATGGCTGCTGCGCCTCGCCCCATCCGCCGCCTACCGCATTTTGCGCAACGAATAACCCCGTTCATTCGTACGGCAGCCTGAAAACGGATTTCCCTCCTTTCAGGCTGCCTTTAAACCAAACAGCACTCATCTTTGCCCACACAAACGCCCCACCCCGCCAAAGGCAGCCTGAAAGCGCGTCCACACGCTTTTGCAAAGCGAAAACCAGAAATTCCCTCCTTTCAGGCTGCCTTTTTTGTTTACAATCCCCCTTTCTCAACCACTCGCACACAACAACATCATGTATCTCCCCAACAAAAAACGCCCGTGGTTGCCGTGGCTGGCGGGTTTTCTGCTTATCGCCTTTCTGGTTGCCTTTTTCCACTTTCTCGGATGAACACTGTGTCGGGGAGGCACCTAAAGCCAAACCCCAAAACGCCATTTCCCGAGCAAATTGCAAAACAGCCAATCTACGGCACATTGTGCCGTAAACGTAAACTGCGGCTCAAGCACCTCGTTTCACGGGATGGTCTGGTTTCTATTTTGAACGGCGATACCGTTTGGGCTACCTGAAAACAGATGGCATTGCTGATGTTTGCTTTGCATCAGCCCTATCCTATTGTTTTATAGTGGATTAACAAAAATCAGGACAAGGCGGCGAGCCGCAGGCAGTACACACGTTACGGCAAGGCGAGCCAACGCTGTACTGGTTTAAATTTAATTCACTATACTTCATTGAGGCTTCGTTTTCAGGTAGCCTGTTTCATCATTTTTTCCCAACCCTGCCGCTTGTTGCCGCAGAAGAACCGTTGATAAATATCACGAGTTAGGAGTGTAACCATATGAAAAACCAACGCGACTTTAATAAACGTAATCCGCTCCGCGCCGATGAAAAAGCTTCAGGTAGCCCTAAGCGCCAGCAGCAGCCTGCAGCGGAGAAAGCGCCGAAAACCCGCGTAGCACGGGCAAAAAAGCTGGCGGTGCGTCCGGCCAACCAAAAAGTGCAGAGCCAAGTGCGCCGTTTGCAGGAACAGCGTTCCGATTTGAGCGGCATCGAGCCGGTGCGCCTGCAAAAGGCACTGGCCGCTTCGGGCGTGGGTTCGCGCCGTGAGATGGAGGAGTGGATTCAAAACGGTTGGGTAACGGTGAACGGCAAGGTGGCGCAGCTGGGCGATAAGGTGCAGCCGGAAGACCAGGTGTTGGTGAAAGGTAGCGTGATCAAGCTGAAATGGCCGGATCGATTGCCGCGTATCATCTTGTATTACAAGCAGGAAGGCGAGATTGTGTCGCGCGACGACCCGCAGGGGCGCGTGAGCATTTTCGACCGCCTGCCGCAGGCAGCAAGCAGCCGTTGGGTGGCCATCGGCCGCTTGGACATCAATACCAGCGGCCTGCTGATTCTTACCACTTCCGGCGAGCTGGCCAACCGTTTTGCCCACCCGAGCTTCGAAGTGGAGCGCGAGTATGCGGTGCGCGTGTTGGGCGAGTTGGGCATGGACGAGATGCGCCTGCTCACCAGCGAGGGCGTGATGCTGGAAGATGGTCTGGCGCGGGTGGAACGTATCCACAGCCAGGGCGGGGAAGGCGCGAACAAATGGTATAATGTGGTGCTCAAAGAGGGGCGCAACCGCGAAGTGCGCCGCATTTTCGAGCATTTCGGCCTTACGGTGAGCCGCCTGGTACGAACCGGCTTCGGGCCGATTGGTTTGCCCAACCGATTGAAACGCGGGCAGTTTTATGAGCTGAACGCGGCGGAAGTGGCCTCGGTGATGAAATGGGCGGATTTGCCGCTGCCGGACAGCCGCCGCCGGTCTGGCTGATGGTATGCTGCCAAAGGCTACCTGAAAAATCAAACAGCCGCTTTCCCATTGTTCTTTAAAGAGTTATGAAACAGCCCAACCGCATCGATTCCCAGCCGGCGTTTTTGTTGTCGGCCACGCCGTGGCGCGAAACCAGCCTGCTGGCGGAGCTGTTTAGCCGCGATTACGGGCGGGTGGCGGTGGTGGCGCGCAGCGCGCGCAAACGGCAGAGCGAATTACGCGGCGTGTTGGTACCGTTTGTGCCGGTTCAGGTAGCCTGGTATGGCAAGGAAGAACTGAAAACGCTGCACAGAGCCGAATGGCTGGGCGGCTGGCCGCAGCCGCAGGGCAGGGCGCTGCTGAGCGGGCTGTATGTGAATGAATTGGTGCAGAAACTTACTGCCCGGGAAGACCCGCAGCCCGCGCTGTATGAGGCTTTGCGGCAGGTGATGTGCACTTTGTGCACCGAGCCGAACCACGCCGCCGCGCTGCGCCGGTTTGAGTGGACATTGCTCACGTTAGCAGGTTATGCACCGGATTTGCAGAAAGACAGCGCGGGCGGCCCGGTGGAAGCCGATCGGCAATACTGGCTGCGGCCGGAACATGCGGTGCTGCCGTTGGAGCAGCGGCATAGCCTGACGCCGACAGAAGTGCAGCCTGGCGTGGCGGTAGATGGTGATGTGTTGATTCAGCTGCAAAACGGCGAATTTACCGATGCCGCCGCTTTGCAGCAGGCGCGCTGGATTACCCGCCTGCTGCTAGATTTCCGCCTGCCGGAAGGAATTAAATCACGGCAGGTGTTGCAGCAGATACAGGCTTTCAGGTAGCCTTTATCCTCCAGTCACATCATGCTTTTAGGAAAAACGAAGTGGATTTGCGTAACACCGAACTTTGCCGTGTGCGGGCGATTACTGCATTTATCAGTTTGAATAAAAATAGTAATTTATGGGCTGGTGTGTTGGAGGAAGCCAAGCGCCAATGCGACCGTTTGGTCGAATCGTTTGCCCGGGCGGGCTATACCGTGCAGTCGGTACGGCTGGTGTCAAACCCATTTGGCGAATATTTGGATACCGAAAACACGCAAACCGCCAAGCAGGGTTTGGCCCGTATCCAGCAGATTTTGCAGGAATTGAATCACGGAAAGGCGATGCGTATCCGTTTTGCTGTTGGCGAGGCGGTGGGTGCGCACGAAATCGCCCTGCTGCCGGAGTTGATTCGCGATTACGGCGATTTGTGCAATGCCTGTGTGAATGTGGGCATGGATGAGAATGGTTTTTTAGACAGGCAAACCATTGAGTTGTGCGTGGCGACTATGCAGGAAATCGGCCGCATTACGCCGCGCGGCGAGGGCAATTTCAATTTCACGGTAAACTTCAATTGCCGGCCGCTGATTCCGTATTTCCCCGCTGGCTACCACCGCGCAGAGCAGGGCAACTGCATTGTATTGGGCTTGGAAACGCCGGATTTGCTGGCTGCCGCCTTACGTGGATTAAATAATCAGCCGGCAGAGCATGCCAAATATTTTCAGGTAGCCTATTCGGCCATGCGCGAGGCGCTGCAATACCACATCGATCGTGTGCAGCAATGTGTGGCCGACACGCCTTTGGATGCAGGTTGGGCTTATGCCGGCATGGATACTTCGGCGGCGCCGTCAAAGAATTGTACTTCAATGGTGGAGCTGTATCGGCTGATGCGCGTACCGTATTTCGGCGCAGCCGGTACGGTGGAAGTATCCGCACTGCTTACCCGTGTGTTCAAGTCGCTGGAGCGGGTGCAGGCCGTGGGTTTTTCCGGCCTGATGCTGGCGGTAACCGAAGACGAAGGCTTGGCCGAGGCCACCTGCAGGAAACAGTTCGATATCCGCGCCCTGCTCACTTACAGCAGCGTATGCGGTATCGGTTTGGATACCGTGCCGATTACCGGCAGCACTCCGGCGGAGAAAATTGCCGACATCATGTGCGACACTGGCACCATGGCCTTCCGCCTAAACAAGCCACTCACCGTACGCCTGTTCCCCGTTCCAGGATTGGAGGCAGGCGAGATTACAGTATTTGAGAGCGATGACTTGTGTAATTGCGCGGTGTTGTCAATACCTTAGAATGGCTTTGTGCAGATGGCACGCCGGTTGCTTAGTTATCTTTAGCGGCGTGAGTCATAAAGCTAAATTGCGAAATTCGATACCCGAAAGGAAAAGAAGATGCTGTTGGGCGTTAATATCGACCACGTTGCCACTTTGCGTAATGCGCGCGGTACGCGCTATCCCAGCCCGTTGGAGGCAGCTTTGGTTGCCGAAACCCACGGCGCGGATTTAATTACTTTGCATTTGCGCGAAGATCGCCGCCATATCAAAGATGCAGATGTGTTCGCCATCAAACAGGCAATCCGCACCCGCATGAATTTGGAAATGGCGCTGACGACAGAAATGTTGGATAACGCCTTACAGGTGCAGCCGGAAGATGTGTGCATCGTGCCGGAAAAACGGCAGGAGGTAACCACCGAAGGCGGCTTGGATGTGCTGGCTCAACAGCAGACTGTAGCGGAGTTTACGCAGCGATTAAATACTGCCGACATCCGCGTTTCGTTGTTTATCGATGCGGATGAGCAGCAAATCAAGGCTGCTCGTGATGTTGGAGCACAAGCCATTGAGTTGCATACT
The DNA here is from genome assembly GCA_963515595.1 of uncultured Eikenella sp. Classification (GTDB taxonomy): domain Bacteria; phylum Pseudomonadota; class Gammaproteobacteria; order Burkholderiales; family Neisseriaceae; genus Eikenella. The sequence goes on from CAUPYH010000037.1 coordinate 16,051, forward strand.
GGCGCGTATGCCGATGCAGCTTCGCATACCGTCCGACAAAACGAATTGTTGCGCTTGGAAGAAGCGGCATATTTTGCTTCGGAATTGGGTTTGGTGGTCAATGCCGGACATGGTTTGACGATTCACAACGTAGCGCCGGTAGCACGGATTTTGCCGATTCGCGAGCTGAATATCGGTCATGCGCTCATTGCGCAAGCCGTGTTTTTGGGCTTGCCGGAAGCGATACGGCAAATGAAAGAAGAGATTTATCGGGCTCGGAGTCAGCCGGATTAGAGTTTTAAAGGGGGCAGCTATTGAAAAGTAGGGGGAAAAGGAGTTTGCTGGTAATTTGCTTTCATATGATTCCTGCCTTCAGGTAATTTATTTAACTGTGGAGTGAGTAACTAATAGCTAGTTTGTTTAGTTGGATTTGAAAGAACATATAGTGTTGTCGGGAGGATGGGGTAAAAGGGAAAATGATGAATGATAAATTAAAGATGCAAGGTTTTACATTGATGGAGTTAATGATAATTGTGACAATAGTGGCGATTTTGGCTGTTATTGCCTATCCCAGTTATGACACATTTACACGTAGGTCACGGATGGAGCAGGCAAAGGCCAGTATTATGTCTACCGCCAGAGATATGGAGCGACTCTATACGCAACAACGGAGTTTTATTGGTGCTCCTAAACCGGCGGATACTGAATTTTTTACTATTAATTTTGCCACAAACAGTCCGACTGCCAACAGTTACGAGATTGTTGCCAAGCCAAATAGCAGGAATAATAGCGAGCCTAAGGCTATTTACTATAGCAGCATTGCTGGTACATTCAGTCGTTGCGATAAAGCCAGTATGGATAACTGCGAACAATTTTAATATTTCAATTCTATTCACTTTATTTACAAAGCCGTTTATACTGTCCACTCCGTTACTTCACTAAGGAGTGGCAGCATGAACGGCTTATCTGTTTCCACCAAACGCGGATTCACACTGATGGAGATGATGATCATTATTGCCATAGTGGCGATTTTGGCGGCTATTGCGTATCCTTCATACCAATCGT
>CAUPYH010000038.1:0-16721 GCA_963515595.1 uncultured Eikenella sp.
AGCCGATGATGCCGCTGTTTACATCCAAACGGCCGCCGAGCGAAAGGTGTTTGCTGCCCGTACCACCCGTATCGCCATAAAACAGGGCGCGGTTGGTTTGGCTGGCAGCATCTCCCGGGGTACATTTATTACGGAAGGCATTTGCACTCGGCATACTGCCGCCGCTGCTCTGACCAGCCGCCCATTCCAAGTTGTTATTGGTCAAAAAGAACAGTGCGTTTCTTCTTGATGATTCATCGCTGGTAACGATACATCCACCATCATCGCCATCATTGATAAAAATGCCCGGCCCGGCGTTGGCATAGCCTGCGGTCATCATCATGGCAGAAGCCATGGCAGTATAGGCAAAGCGCGGAGATTTAAATCCCAACCCGCTTAGCATTGCCGAACCAAGAGCATACCATCTGGAAGAACCAGATTTTCCTTTAGCCCTGGCATTTTCCTGAACCACAGTCCAAGTGTTAGTGTGTTCATTCCATACTACACGATAGATTTTGTTCATATATTCAGTTCCCTAACTTTCAAAAATATAGTGGTAAAGAACCCATCGGTTGACTTACATCAAGCTTACTACTCATTTATTTCTACGCTTGCCAAATCACATAAAACTTAAATTATCCTTGTAGAGAGAATTTATTTTAGCTGAATAAATTCAATTAGCTATATATTCCAAAACCCGTGGGCAAATTGGGGATGGATGATACAACCAATTGATTTGCCATCATAGTCACTTATCGTTTTATTATGTTTCATTACAAAATTTTACGATTGTTTTGCAACACACTCTTCTGAATAAGCCATGTAAGCTGCGTTTCTTACTCCATCTCAAACAATAAAAATACTTTTAGATTTTCTTATATACAAGCACTTAACACTTCTGGCTACCTGAAAATCAAATTATAGAACGCTCCCGCATTCTGTCATCCAAGTGAAATTCCAGCTTCTATTGAGTAGCCTCACTAGGTAAATTGCAAGCTATTCCCAGTTTAATTTACCCGGTATGGACTACCAGCAATATCCGTTCTCAAACCCTCTACTACACGAAATAAAAAATCAATCAAAATATCGCATTACCCTACTTCACTAGTTTTCAGGTAGCCTTTATCACCCTATACAGTAAAAGTTCCATCACGGCACCACACAAGCCTACACACACAGGATGCTGCATAATCCTGCGCACACAACCCAATACAACTAAATAAGTCATAAAAAGCTTGCTTATCATTTAGATAAGCAAGCTTTTTTAAGCCATCAACGTAAGAAACTAATTTTCAGCACCCGTTTTTACAAATCTCTCTCTTTAAAACGGCTGCTGCAGTTCACTCAGACTGATGCCCAAAGCTTGGGCGTATTTGGCCAAAGTTTTTTCAGGTAGCCTCTTAAACACGGCCGCTTGCAAATGTCGGCGCAGCTGCCAGCGCCACACGCCAGCGGCCATGGCCAGGCTGGTTTCGTCGTGACGGCTGCGGAACATGTGGTAATACAAAGCGGAGCGTTCGCCACGTTCCACGGCCTGCTTGGCGGCTTCAGTCTGTTCCTCCAACTCGGCCACAGCCTGCACAGTGGCATAAGATTCATCTTGCCAGCCGGTGCTGGTGGCAGCTTGGTAGCGGCCATTGTGCGTGCCGTAAATAATTTTTTGATGCCCACGATAGCTGGGGCTGTTGTCTTGCGGAATGTCGTTGATATCCATGCCGGATAGTTCCAAACAAGCAGAATTTGGTTTTCAGGTAGCCTTACCAAGAGCAGATAAGTAGTTTTCAGGTAGCCTCAAGCATACACAGCTTCCAGCAGCATAAAACAAGTGGAAAAGCGGCCGCTTTCAGGAATGTAGCACAGGATTTTCTGGCCTTCTCGGATGTCTGTGCGGCGCATAAACTCTTCCAAGATAATGTAAATCGCTGCCGAGCCGGTGTTGCCTTTATAGTGCAGGTTGGTAAACCATTTTTCTTCGGCAATCGGCAGCCCCGCTGCAGCAAGGCCATCAGCCAGTTTGCTGCGGAAGAAACCAGAGGAATAATGCGGCAGAAACCAATCAATCTTATCGGCTTGCAAGCCATGTTTGGCAATCAGATGGCGCAGCGGTTTTTCCACCGTATAGGCCACGATATTTTCATTCAGCAGCTTCACATCCTGCTTCACCGCCATCAAGCTGCGCTTGGCGCACTCATCGGCATCAACATCTTTCCAACTCAGCCATTCCTCGCCCTGCCCCACTTCGCCGCCGGCATACATGCACACCGGCATCTCGTTGGCATACGACAGCAAATCAATCCAATGGATTTTGAAATTCAACTGCCCGGCCAGCGGCTCACTGCCCAGCTGCACCGCACCGGCACCGTCCGACAGCATCCAGCGCAAAAAATCCTTTTCAAACGCAATTTCCGGCTTGGCATCCTGCAGGCGAAGGCTGTCGGTTTCACAACGGAAACGCTCGCCGCGCAATACCGCCGAAGCCGTTTCCGAAGCCGCTGCCACCGCTTCGTGGCATTCACCGGTGCGCACCGCGCGTTCGGCCTGCTTCATCGCTGCCATCCCTGCCACACACACGCCAGCCGTGCTCACCACCTCGCAGGGTGGAATCTGCGGCAGCAGCCCGTGCACCATCACCGCATGGCCGGGCAAAATCTGGTCGGGGTAAGACGTGCCGCAGGCAAGACTGCCTATTTCGCCCGCACGCAAACCCTGCTCCAACAAACCGCGCACCGCCAGCGCAGCCAGCTCTGTGTTGCTATGGGTGGCACGGCGGGTGTGCGGATCGATGGCGTAGTAGCGGGAAGTAATCGCGTTGGAGCGCAAAATCATCTTGCGTACGCGCGAAGGCGTATCCCCCGTCATACCGAGCACGGCTTCCATCTGCTCATTGCTCACCGGCGGATTCGGCAGAAACGCAGCAGCGCGTTTGATATAAACATCTGATGGCTTATGCAATTCCGGCTCCCCTTCGATTTATGTGATGTGTGTGGACATTTTCAGGTAGCCTGCAGCGGCATATAGCAAAGGCTACCTGAAACTTAGCGGCTAACGAAGAACAGCCTGAAACGCTAAACATTTCAGGCTGCTGTATTATTTGGTGCCCAGGGTCGGACTCGAACCGACACACCTTGCGGCGGGGGATTTTGAGTCCCCTGCGTCTACCAATTTCGCCACCTGGGCAGGTGATGAAGAAACGGCATTATAGGCATTTTTCCACGTTTGTAAAGTTTTTTACCTGCATATCTGCCGTTTTGCCGTTTAAAACCGTGTTTTCAATGGCAATAAAACCACAGCCCTGCTCCACCATATGCCTTTTGGCTGGTCAAAACCTCCTGTTGTGCGCTGGTGGAGTTTGAATTTGTGCATATTATAGCGGATTGGCTTGAAATCAGGACAGTTTAACAAGCCACAGAGTGCAACCTATGTGGCAAGGCAAACCTATGCACTACTGGTTTAAAGTGAATCCACTATATATAATCGCCGCATGCGCACAACAATCCTCCTTTCCGCAGCCCTCCTACTCTTGGCCGGCTGCCCCTCCGAACCGCCTGCCACGCCTGAAGCGTCGGCATCTTCGGCTTCCGCCACCTCTGCCGTTACCAACCAATTTCACGGCACAGACATCAGCCAAGATCCTATCGGCGGCGATTTCACCCTCACCAGCCACAACGGCCGCCCCGTATCCTTAAGCGATTTTCGTGGCAAGGTTGTGGTGCTCGTGTTCGGCTACACCCACTGCCCAGACGTGTGCCCCACCCACCTGCTCACCTATGCCCAGGCCATTGCCCAGCTGCCGCCCGAGCAGGCCGAAGCGGTACAGCTCCTGTTTGTTTCCATTGATCCCGCGCGCGACCGCCCCGAGCTCTTGGCGCGCTATGTGCCCGCCTTCAACCCCAGCTTTATCGGGCTCACCAGCACCGATGGCGGCGAAGCCGAAACCCAAACCGTGATGAAGCTCTACGGTGCCACCGCCGTAAAACAGCCGCCGCAGCCCAACGGCTTTTACAGCGTAGACCACAGCAGCGCCACCTTCCTCATCAACCGCCAAGGCCGCCCCGTGGTGATGGAGCCCTTCGGCCAAACCGCCACCCAGTTGGCAGAAGACCTTAAAACCCTGTTAAACCAACAGCCTTAACACCAAAGGCTACCTGAAAGCCATTTTTCAGGTAGCCCCAACCAAGAAACCAAATATCATGCAGAAAAACGATCAACAAGCCCGCCTCGCCGTCCTCATCGACGCCGACAACGCCCCCGCCGACATCATCGACCGCCTGCTCGAAGAAATCGCCAAATACGGCATCGCCAGCGTCAAACGCATCTACGGCGACTGGAGCCACGGCCTTTCCAAATGGAAAGCCGCCCTCCTGCCCCACGCCATCATCCCCGTCCAACAATTCGCCTACACCAAAGGCAAAAACGCCACCGATATGGCGTTGGTCATCGACGCGATGGACTTACTGTACAGCGGCAATTTCGACGGCTTCTGCATCGTATCCAGCGATTCCGACTTCACCCGCCTGGCAAGCCGCCTGCGCGAAAGCGGGCTGACCGTGTACGGTTTCGGCGAAAAGAAAACGCCCGAAGCCTTCCGCAAAGCCTGCGACAAATTCATCTACACCGAAATCTTCCGTCCCGAAAAACAACGCCAAGAAAAAGAGAAGAACAGCGGCAAAAACACCCCTGCCGCCGCCCCTGACGCGCTGTCCCTGCTCAAACGCGCCGTGCGCGAAAACGCCGACGACCTCGGCTGGGCAAACCTTGGCCCCATCGGCAGCTACATCAGCAAAATCAATCCCGATTTCGACTCAAGGCTTTACGGCTACGGCAAACTCTCCGACCTCATCAAATCCTTCGACATCTTCGAACACCGCACCGACAACAACCAGCTCCAAGTGCGCCGCAAAACCGAAGCCCGACCCGAAAGGCTACCTGAAAACCAAAACGAGCAACGTGAAGCGCGGCAAAGCCAAAATGAACGGAGCGAAGCCCGCACTAACCAAAATGAGCAACGCTCCCAAAACGACCAGCCTACCGAAGGCAAACCCAGCAAACGCAAACCTCAGTCCGCCAAAGCCGAAGGCGGCCCGTCCAAAGCCACCAAACCCTCCTTCACCAAGCTCATTCCCGCGGTGCAGCAGGCCATCCAAGCCACCGCCGACCCCGACGGCTGGGCGCGGCTGGGCGACGTAGTCAAACAGCTTCCCGCCGCCATCGACCCCATCCAATACGGCTGCGCCAACGGCCGCGACCTCATCCACTCCATCTACAGCGACTGGGTGGAAATCAAAAAAGCCGGTCGCGGCGAACGCATCCGCATCAACAAAGTCTTCATCGTGAAAAACGAACAAGCCTAAACAATCCAAAGGCTACCTACCATAACAGGTGAAACAAAAGCATAATTGGCCCAACCTATGTATTCGGTGCCGTTATCCGCATAAACTCATTCCCACGTTCGACCTTAGCCAGACGTCTCATTCCGTACTTTGCCTGTTTGAAATGGTCGTTGGTACTGGTTTGGGGTTTAAGCAGCCTACCCTTGCAGCTCTGAGTGTACGGTAAATGCTCATGCGGCTAACTTGGCAGCAGCGGGAGGGAAGGTAACGTTTTCCTTCTTCTGCGTGTAAGCTAACCATATGGCTTGGCAATGGTACGGGGTGAGACTGGTAGTTTTGCACATGTTCATGTTTCAGTATTCTCCTGAAAATGCTGGAAGCAACTCTGAGAGATTCCTATATTTTTTAGGTAAACTTCATTTCCACCACTTTGCCGCCATTCAAATGCCTTTTCTGCCGTAGGTTTGCCCGATTTAACCGCCACAATGCTGGCATAAGAAGGAGTGCTGCTTTACAATTCGCTCATTCGGCCTGCAAGCGGCTACTACAAAGGATTTCACGATGGCAAAAAAATATTTCGGCACGGACGGTGTACGCGGCGAAGTGGGCAAATTTCCGATTACGCCCGATTTCGTATTAAAGCTGGCCTATGCCGCCGGCCAAGTGCTGACCCAGCACGACGATGAAATCAAACCCACCGTGCTCATCGGCAAAGACACCCGCATTTCCGGCTATATGCTGGAAACCGCGCTGGTGGCCGGTTTCACCGCTGCCGGCGTGAATGTTATCCAAACCGGCCCGCTGCCCACCCCGGGCGTGGCCTATCTGACCCGCGCGCTGCGCCTCTCTGCCGGCGTGATGATTTCCGCCTCCCACAACCACTATGCCGATAACGGCATCAAATTCTTCACTGAAGACGGCATGAAGCTGTCTGATGAAATCGAGCAGGAAATCGAGCAGCAGCTGGAGCAGGAAATGCACACCGTTTCCTCCGACCACCTCGGCCGTGCCAAACGTGTGAGCGGTGCAGACGACCGCTACATCGAATTTTGCAAATCCACCTTCCCTGCCAATATGGATTTACGCGGGCTGAAGCTGGTGGTGGACACCGCCAACGGCGCCGGTTATCACGTGGCGCCCAAAGTGTTCCACGAGCTGGGGGCAGACGTGATCGAAATCGGCAATCAACCCAACGGTTTTAATATCAACCATAAATGCGGCGCCACCTACACCAAAACCCTGCAAGCCGCCGTGCTGCAAAACGAAGCCGACTACGGCATTGCGCTCGATGGCGACGGCGACCGCCTGATGATGGTGGACAAACAAGGCAAAGTGTACGACGGCGATTCGCTGATTTATGTGATTGCCCGCGCCCGCCATAAAGCCGGTTCGCTGGTTGGCGGCGTAGTCGGCACGGTGATGACCAATATGGCGATGGAGTTGGCCTTGGCGCAGCTCAAGATCGAATTCTGCCGCGCCAAAGTGGGCGACCGCTATGTGCTGGAACAGCTGCACCAACACGGCTGGCAGCTGGGCGGCGAAGCCAGCGGCCACATCCTCTGCCTCGACAAACACAACACCGGCGACGGTACCATTGCCGCACTGCAAGTGCTGGCCGCGCTGCAAACGCTGGATCAGGATTTGGCCGCCGCTGTAGATTGGCTACCCTTCCCGCAAACCATGATTAACGTGCGCATCAGCAAAGGGCAGGATTGGCAAACTGCCTCCGCCGCCGAGCTGCAGGCCGTGGAAGCCGAATTGGCCGGGCACGGCCGCGTGGTATTGCGCGCCTCCGGCACCGAGCCCGTGGTGCGCGTGATGGTGGAAGCACGCGACACCAAGCTTGCGCAACGCTGCGCCGAACGCATTGCCGACAGCATCCGTCAAAAATAACAGCAACTAACAGGAACACCCACAACCATGCTGGACATTCTAGAAGCCCTGTTCACCCAATACGGCTATGCCGCCGTATTCGTGGTGTTGGTTGCCTGCGGTTTCGGCATTCCCATTCCCGAAGACATCACCCTGATTGCCGGCGGCGTGATTTCCGGCCTCGGCCACAGCAACGCGCACATCATGGTGGTGGTGGGCATGATCGGCGTGCTCACCGGCGACGGCATGATGTTCCTGCTCGGCCACTTCTACGGCGACCGCATCCTCAAAGCCCGCTTCGTCAAACGCCTGATGCCGCCGCAACGTTACCTGCAAGTGCAGGAAAAGTTCGACAAACACGGCAGCTGGGTATTATTCGTGGCCCGTTTCCTGCCCGGCCTGCGCACCCCCATCTTCATCACCGCCGGCATGAGCGGCCGGATTTCGTTTTGGCGCTGGCTGATTATGGACGGCCTCGCCTCCCTAATTTCCGTGCCCGCCTGGGTGTATCTCGGCCACTACGGCGCCGCGAACAAAGACTGGCTGCTCATGAAAGCCCACCAGTTCCAGCACATCCTCTATGTGATCATCGGCATCGGCGCACTGGTGTTGTTCTACTTCTGGCAGCGCAAACGCCGCCGCAGCCAATTTTTCCACGCCAAACTGCAGGAAATGCGCCAAAAACGACAAGCCGAACGCAGCAAACAGCAAAATCAATCTGCCGAATAAGGCTGCACCGCAATCTTGTTTTTCAGGTAGCCTTTTATTCATAGAGGCTACCTGAAAACATATAAACTATTAGACTTCTGCCCGCCACCAGCCTACCCCCAAGGCTACCTGAAACATGAAACTCACCCGCCGCCAACTGCTCGGCAGCGCCGCCGCCCTCACCGCCGCAGCCGCCGCCTCCCGCCTAGGCCATCAATACCTCCACCGCCTGCCCCCCGTGCGCATCCACCGCATTGGCCTGCCCTTCGGCCACGAGCTGCGCAACGGCCAAGTTTCCCTTGCCCCCCAATCCGAACACCGCTGCCACACCCTCATCCTCGGCAGCGGCGCCGCCGCCCTCTCCGCCGCCTGGCATTTAACCAAACACGGCCACCGCAATTTCCTCCTCGCCGAAGGCATCGAGAGCAACGGCAACAATGCCGCCTATGTTTCAGGTAGCCTTTCCGCCCCCTCCGGCGCGCACTATTTAGCCCTGCCCTCGCAGGAAAGCGTGCATGTGCGCCAACTCTTATCCGACCTCGGCATCCTGCTCGACGGCATCGGCAAGCCCGAGCCCCTGTATCGCGAAACCGATTTGGTTTACGCCCCCGCCGAGCGCCTGTATTACCAAAACCGCTGGCAAGATTCCCTGCTGCCGCAAGAAGATGCCGACAGCCGCCGCTTCCACGCCCTCATCGAAACCCTGCGCCGCGCACGCGGCCGCGACGGGCGCAAAATCTTCGCCATCCCCATCGCCCATTCCTCCGCCGACGAAGAATGGCGCCGTCTCGACCAAACCACCTTCGCCGCCTGGCTCGAAAAAGAAAACTACCGCTCCCCCAGCCTGCTCTGGTATCTCGACTACTGCTGCCGCGACGACTACGGCCAAGGCATCACCCAAGTATCCGCCTTCGCCGGCCTGCACTACTTCGCCGCCCGCGGCCACACCAACGAAGCCGTGCTCACCTGGCCCGAAGGCCTCGCCCACCTTTCCGAAGCCATCCGCCGCCATATCCGCCTGCAAAATATCGACAGGCTACCTGAAACCACCGAACTCACCTTTGCCCAGCCCACCGTCATCAATGCCTCTGCCCTGCAAATCAGCGAAACCGATGAAGACGTTGCCGTTATCCTGCGCCACAACCAAAGCGGCCACACCACCCTCATCCGCGCCCAAAACGTTATCTGCGCCATGCCCCTGATGATTGCCGCCCGCATCATCGCCCAGCCCCAGCGCTACGGCTTCTCGCTCAACCTGCCCGCCTACGCCCCCTGGCTGGTAAGCAATTTCGTGCTCAACGGCTTCCCCCGCGAAGCGCAGCGCAGCGAATTGGCGTGGGACAACGTAGTGCACGGCACCCAAGGCCTCGGCTACGTTGTATCCACCAACCAGCTCATCCGCACCGCCAAACCCGAACACACCATCTTCACCGCCTACACCGCCCTCAACCACGACAGCCCGCAAAGCATCCGCAGCTGGCTGCTCAACGCCAGCGAAGCCGAGCTGCTCGAACACGCCGCCCAAGACCTCCTCCAAGCCTACGGCCCAAGCTTCTGGCAAACCGTCGCCTCCGTAGACATCAGCATCCGCGGCCACGGCATGAGCGTGCCCACCCCCGGCTACCTCACCCAACCCTCCCTGCTCCAACTGCGCCAACACCACTCCCGCCTCACCTTCGCCCACAGCGACCTGAGCAGCTACTCCGTGATGGAAGAAGCCGTTTACTGGGGCGTGGAAGCCGCTGAGAAAGTCCTGTCACGCTGATGGTGATATCTCCACAAACATAACCAAGCAAAAGAATATCGGCCGGGCATCCATCCCAAATCGCCATACATGAAAAGGCTACCTGAAAATTTTAGCCTCACAGAAACTCCGCCTGCACTACGTGAAAATCCTGTTTTCAGGTAGCCTTCAAGCAGTGGGGAAGCTGGTTTACAAGATTTTGTTTTTTGTTACAATCCAGTCATCGACAATACCCTTTCCTCTTTTCAAAACAGGAGCGGCAAGATGAAAAAAACAACGATGATGAATACGGCGGCAGGCACATTGGCGGTGCTGCTATTGGGCAGCGCTAGCTTGGCACATGCCAACCCCTATCCGGTTGGCTCACAGCAATGGCATAACCACAATGCCATCATGCAATCAGAAGCGGATCGAATCCAGCGCGAGCGTAATGCCACACGACAACAGCCGATTAACCACGGTCCTTCCGCTGCCGAAGTGGACGCTTGGCAGCGGCGCGAAGCACAGGTGCAATCACGTATTGCCCGTTTCCGTGCCACACCGTATTGGATGGCGATTGCCTATGAGATTCCAAACCGTCGGGTGATGTATGCCGGCGGCTACCGCACTGAAGCCGAAGCAGTGGCGGAAACTACCCGCCAATGCGGGCGTGACCATACCTGCCATCTCGTGGCCACCTTTGCCAACACCTGCGCCATGTTTGCCTATCCCGACAACGGCCCGAACAAGCCTTCCGATATCTTCGTAGGCAAACACCCGGATAGCCAGCAAGCTATCGTTCGGGCTGTGCGAGCCTGCGAAGCTGTGCACGGTTACGACAAATGTAGCTATATCGATGTACAGACAAAAACCGGCAATACTTTCTGCTCCGGCTACGAGTACGGCATTTACCAGAAGTGATCGCTACTATGAAAAGGCTACCTGAAAAATTTTCAGGTAGCCTTTTCATTGCCCGCATCACTTATCAATCATGCCTCGCGCGCCAGCCGCACAAAGCGCTCCATTAGTTCCCTACTCTTCACCCCCGGCGCCTGCTCCACCCCGCTGGACACATCCAACCAAGCCGCACCGGTTTGCCGCACGGCGGCGGCTACGTTGCCCGGGTTCAGCCCGCCCGACAAAATCCACGGCAGCGGCATGGTTGCGGGCAGCAAGCGCCAATCGAACACCTGCCCCGTGCCGCCGTATTGGCCTTCAATATGCGCATCCAGCAACAGAGCGGCGGCATCGGCATAGCGCCCGGCCGCCTCGGCAATATCCTGCGCCGAGCTCACCCGCACGGCTTTCCAATAAGGCTTGCCAAACTGGCGGCAAAATTCAGGTGCTTCGTCGCCGTGGAACTGCACAATATCAATCGGCACGGCTTCCAGAACCCGGCGGATAGAGTCGGCCGATTCGTTCACAAACAGCGCCACTTTAGCCACCTCCGGTGGCAGGGCGGCGGCAATCTCGGCGGCCTGCGCGGCATCTACGCAACGTTTGCTTTTGGCATAAAACACCAAGCCAACCGCATCCGCACCCAATTCGGCAGCGGCCTGCGCGTCTTGCGGTCGGGTGAGGCCGCAGATTTTAATTTTAGGCATCGGATTTCCTTTCAGCTATAGGTGGGCAATATTTTTCAGGTAGCCTCTTATCAGGAATCAACTCAATAATTTTATTGAGACTTATATTTTTCAGGTAGCCTTGGCATTTTGCAGCACCGCCAACAATTTGGCTTCGTCCAAATGCCAATGACAGATTTCCTCGCCCTCATGCAGCAACACCGGCACAAGCTCGTTATACCGCGCTTCCAGCTCCGGATCTTCATCCACATCCAACACCTGCAGTTCAAAACCATACTCTGCCTGATACGGCTGCAGGGCAGCACGCATGTGGTGGCACAAGCTGCAATACTCACGAAACATTAAAGTTAAAACCATCTGATTTTCCTTACCAATCGGGAAACAGCCAGGCGGGCGGCGGCGGCGTGGCCACGCCGAACTGCGATGGGTAGTCGATACCGGTGAGATACAGCCCGTCGGGCATAAAAGTGGGCGGTGCGAGCTTGCGGCTGCGGGCGGCCAGCAGCCCGGCAAAACCGTCCACACTCAATTTACCACAGCCCACATACACCAGCGCGCCCATCAGGTTGCGCACCATGTGGTGCAAAAACGCATTGCCGTGAAAATCCACCGCCATCAGCTCCGGCGTGCCGCACACAGCTACGCGGTATAGGGTTTTTACCGGCGATTTAGCCTGGCACTCGGCGGCACGGAAGCTGGAAAAATCGTGCTCGCCCACCAACAGCGCGGCAGCTTGGCGCATGGCGGCCATATCCAAGGCATAATGCGTCCACCCGGCACGCCCCACCAGCAGCGGCGAGCGCACCGGCGCCGACTGCAACAGATAACGATACCGCCGCCCGCAAGCATCGAAACGGGCATGAAATTCTGGCGCCACATCCTGCACCCGCCACACGGCCACGCCTTCGGGCAACAGCGCATTCACGCCGCGCACCCAGGCCTGATCCGGCCGCCGCGCGGCAGAATCGAAATGCACTACCTGTGCGGTGGCGTGCACGCCGGTATCGGTGCGCCCGGCCGTTACCACACTGATGCGTTCCTGCGCCAATTCGCTCAAAGCAGCTTCCAAAGCGCTTTGCACGGTGGCAATGCCGTCTGCCTGCTTCTGCCAGCCGAAAAAACGGCTGCCGTCATAACTGACGAATAAGGCACGGCGTTTGATGGGAGATGGATTCATGTTTTTTCAAATTAATTGGTTTTATAGTGGCTTAAAACCTAAGAATGAGCCAAGGTAGCGAGCCGCAGATCGTAACGATAGTGCAGCAAAGCAAGCCAACGCCGCAGCTTTCTTAATTGTAGTTCACTATAGCTTCGTTGCAGCCATGTTTTCAGGTAGCCTGCATATTGGGAAAGGCTACCTGAAAATCAGATAACGGTATAACTGGGCTGGTTGGCATGCTTACGCCAGCGGAGTGCTGTGTACAGCAGTTTTACGCCTGCCTTCTGACTGCTCACTATGAGCCGAAGCCAGCCTACTCTTTTCAGGTAGCCACGATATTGCTTGAGAAGGCTACCTGGAAACGGAAACAACACCGGCAAAAGCTGCCCCGTATAGAAAAACCCGGGCGGAACTGCCCGGGTTGCTGTGGCTAGTTGGATTACTGGCCGATGTCATTCAACAATTGCTGTGCCTCAGCCTGAATGCTGCTGCCTTCTGATTCGTTAATCAGTTCCATCAAGGTCTGACGGGCAGTGTTGGCATCGTCGATTTCCAGATACATTTTAGCCAGTTCCAATTTGGCTTCCAGCGCCTCTTTCGGCAGCGGACCAGCGCTAACCGGCTCAGTATATGCCGAAGCGGGCTGGTTAACCTCTACCGGAGCGGCTTGAGCCGGGGCGGCTGGAGTGCTGTCAAAGTCCAAATCGAAATCCATCACATTGGACGCGGCAGCAGGGGCAGCAGCAGCTTCAGCTACGCTGCTTACGCTTTCAGCATCCAAGCTCGGCACATCGAAGGAAATGGTGTTGTCCATTTCCGGCGCGGCCGGTTGGGCAGGCTCTGCCACTTCAACGGCAGCCGGGGCTTCTGCTTGGAAGGTTTGGGCAACCGGAGCTTCTTCCAATACCCAATCCAGCTCTTCCGGAGCAACCGGCGCAGCCTGCGGCTCAGATGCGGGCTGGGCAGGGGCTTGGGCCGGAGCAGCCAGCTCTTCAGCGGCAAAGTCCAACCAGTCGTCATCCGAAGCGGCAGGTTCGGCAGCGGCAGGCGCAGCCGGAGCAACAGGTGCGGCGGCGGGCTGTTCGGATTCTTCCAACCAGCTCCAATCATCGGCTGCAGCCTGCTGGGCGGCAGCTTCCGTACTGGGAGTGCTGCCCAGCTGCTGTTGTTCGTCCAAGTGGCTCAAATTCAAACCCAAATCCTGTTCGCTCACCGTTGCAGGTTGTGCCGCGACAGGAGCAGCCGGCTGGCTAACCGGTGCGGCAGCAGCGGGAGCAGCGGAAAGGCTATCGGAATGGTCGGTTACACTTTCAAAATAGAGACCATCATCGTCATCATCCGCATGATCATCACCACGGGCGGGAGCAGCGGTCTTACGGCGGCGGTTCATCAAGAGATAAGCCAAACCACCCAAGGCCAGCAGGCCACCACCACCGTAGAGGGCCATCTGAGTGATGTCCATGCCCTCTTCTTCCATTGGCGGAGTTTCTACCACTGGTGGTGCAACCTCAACCGGAGGTGTTTCTACCACCGGCTCAGACACCATCATATCGGAAGCCTGCTCCGGCAAGCTGGCACCCATATCGGGCAGCGCGGCAGAAGCCGGCGTTTCAGGAACCACGTCGCCAACCATGGGCGGAACGGCAGGCTGCTCTTGAGGCGGCTGCTGAACCGGCGGCTGGGCAGGCTGTTGCGGCTGAGGTTGTGCCTGTTCAACAGGCGGTGCGGGGGGAGCTGGTGGAGTAACCGGCGGAGTCGGTTGGGTTTCCACTGTTGGCTGTTGGCGTGCCGGAACTGTATCGGCTGCCGGGCGTTCTTCCTGCGCACGGGTGCTTACGCGGCGCGGCGGATTGTGTGCCAAGCGGCGCAGGGTATCGCCATCAGGAATGGTAAGAGTAGCGCCGCGATACATCAAATCGGGGTTGCCATTGCGGAAAGCACGCGGGTTGGCAGCCACCAAGGCGTTGATGGTTTGACGCAAAGTCATGCCAGAGGGTTTAACACGCTGTGCAATATCCACCAGCAATTCGCCGTCTTTAATCCGATAGCTTTCCCCAGTAATCTGCACTGGGGCTTCGCGGCGATCAGTAGCGCGGCGATGCCGCCTAGATTCAGCAGAATGGCGACGACTCGGTTCGGCCTCAACACGGCGTTCACGACGCGAACGGGAATTGTCGGAGGCAGACTGATAATCGCGGGGATCCAACATAGCGGTATATTGGTGGTTTTGATTACCCACGCCCAGCCAGAAAGTCATCACCGGCTCTTTAATTGGTGCATTGGAACGCAGATGGATAACGGCACGGTCGCCGCTGCGGCGCGATACCGTGGCTTGCAGATTGGCGCCGTTGATGGTGGGCTTGGCTGAAGCCAAAGCGCGCGCCTCATCGCCTGTTACCACCACCGTGGCGGAAAACGGCTCGTTCAAGCGCGACTGAACCTGCAAACTGCCCAAAGCGGCATGGGCACCAACAGAGGCTACCAAACCCAGGGAAGCCGCAATCAGCTTCATTTTATACTGCTTACAAAACATCAAATCCCCCTTACAACCTAAAGTCATGCACAGCTAACCTTCTGAACTAACAGAAAAATACAGAGCCAAGTAAGCAAAATTTCAGCCTGAAAGCGGCAGTTGTGCAACGGATTAAAATCTCTAAACCTAGGTATAATATCGTTTATTTCCTATTTATGCCAAGCCATTTCTGCTATTTAACCCGATTTTCTATACAGGAATGAAACATTTTTAATTATTTAATAGACTCCCTACATTTATATTCCGATGCGTTTACACTGTTGCCAACACATACTCACCATCCTCAGCTTTGCGATATTTAAGTGCAGAATTTCCATATTTGCTTTAAGATAAAGGCCTAATCTCGCACTTGCAAATTGCCGGATTACAGGATTACAGAATGATGCAAGGTGTGAGCAGCCAGGCAAATTTGACCACAGATTGTGTGGCAGCAAATGCCTTTGCCTAATTTCCAATTATTTAATTTATCAAGAGAAACCGAATTATGTTGTTCATGCTGATGGCCTCCGATGTGGCCGATTCAACTGAAGCCAGATTAGCTGCCCGCAGCGCCCATTTGGCCAGACTAGAAAAGCTGGCTGAAGCCGGCCGGCTGGTTTTGGCCGGCCCCTGCCCCCTGCCCGAGGGCGAAACCGGCTTTTCAGGTAGCCTCATCGTAGCCGACTTTGCCTCTTTAGACGAAGCTGAAGAATGGGCAGGGCAAGACCCCTATGTAGAAGCCGGCGTATATGCCGAAATCCTCATTCGCCCGTTTAAGAAAGTGCTACCTGCATGAGCGCGCAAACCATCCGCCAGCGTTTGGAAGCCGCATTTTCTCCTAGCTTGCTTGAACTAACCGATGAGAGCCATTTGCACATCGGCCATGCCGGCAACCAAGGTGGCGGGCATTACCGGGTTCATATCGTCAGCACCCAATTTGCCGGCATGAACCGCGTTGTCCGCCAGCGTACCATCCAACAGGCATTGCACGATTTATACCCCTCCCAAATCCACGCACTGAGCATCCGTGCGCAAACACCGGAAGAATACGAACCGCAAAATCCTTTATAATCCGGCTATAACCATTTTGAACTTGAGGACGACAACATGAAACGAACTTCGCTCGCACTACTGCTGACCACGGCCTTAGCTGCTGCTCCGCTGGCCGCGCAAACTGTTGTAACCGTAAACAATACCCGCATCGATAGCTCCGCAATCGACCAGCAGGTGAAGATTATTAACGAACAGAGCAACGGCCAGGTAACCGACTCCCCAGAGCTGCGCGAAAACATCGCCCGCCGCCTCGTTACCCGCGAACTGATGATTCAAGAATCACGCCGCCTGCGCCTAAACGAAAGTCCCGAATTCAAACAAATCATCGAGCGTGCCCGTACCGATGCCCACACCAGTGGTGAAGACCGCAAACCCACCTTTCGCCAAGATTGGGAAACCTTTGAAGGCAACGTAACCGCCCAAGCCCTGGTGGCGCACATCCTGCGTTCCAACCCTGTAACCGAAGCCCAAGTGCAGCAGGCCTATCAGGAAATCACCAACCGCTATCGCGGTACGCAGGAAGTAAAACTTGGCGAAATCATCCTCAACAACCGCGATAACGCCCAAAAAGCCTTGGCCGACCTCCGACGCGGCCGCCGCTTCACCGATGTGGCCCGCCAATACACCATCGACACACCAAGCCGTGCCAATGGCGGCATCAGCCCCACTTTCACCCCGCTGAAAGATTTAGAAGAAGGCGCGCCTATGGTGTATAACGCCGTAAAATCGCTCGGCCAGGGCAAATTCACCGAAACCCCGGTGGAAAGCAACGGCATTTTCGCCATCTTCTATATGGAAGCCA
>CAUPYH010000039.1:0-16380 GCA_963515595.1 uncultured Eikenella sp.
ACCAGAGCGGTTTTCATATGAGGTGGCGAGCCGGAGCCCCGGCACTGCTGAATTCAGGGTGGGCTGCTTGCTTCCGCACCTGACCCCTTGTCCCAAACCTGCATGCGGGGAGACCCGCCGTCGAAAGTGCGGATTATACGGAGCCAAATGCGTTTTGCCAAGACGGCACTATTTTCAGGTAGCCTCAACTGGCATAGCTGACGAGTGCAAACTCAGCTACCACAGTGTTTCAGGTAGCCTGCGCTATCACGAAGATAAAACCTACCTGCTTACCCAACACTCCTAAATAAGGCTACCTGAAAGCCTAATCCAGCTTTCAGGTAGCCTTTTATATAAATCAACAACTCAATTACTGTCGGAACCCTTCCAACACCTTAACGCGGAATATCGGAAACTCATCCAATTCATCCAACACAAACAGCTGGGCATCATGTTCTTTTTCAAACCCTTTTTCAAATTTTTCCAACAGTGTGGTGCGGGCGTTGCTAACATCGTATTTCTTGGTGATTTTCAAGCGTGCTGCCCATTGGCGGCGTGCCGGATCTTCAATAATCATCATCAGGCAGTGCAGCTCAAAATCACCTTTATCGTCGTTACCGGAAAATTTGTCTGAAAAATTGCGCAACATACTACCTTATCTCCCTTTACATTAAAAAATGTATAAAAAATCTAATTTGATTATAAATATATAAAAATTTTAATTTGATTATACGTTTTGCCCGCAGGCGATGCTATTGCCTGCGGGCAGATACTTTTGACTTAAATCAAACAAATGGCGAATTAGGTATGTTGTAAACAATTTCTCCAAAAATAAATACAACAGACTGAACTATAAGAACAAATCTATCATTCAACCCACACGATAAAACGCCAGGCTGCCCATTAAGTTTGGCAGACAGGATACACGCTGGCCGCCGGCCATCACCGCGCGTTCCAGCACGCGGATGCGGTTTTTCGCGCACAGGCGGTCGAAATCGCTGAGGGTGCACCAATGAATATTCGGCGTGTCGTACCAATCGTAGGGCATGCGCTCGCTCACCGGCATATGCCCGCCGAAGGCTACCTGAAAACGGTTGCGCCAATAGCCGAAATTGGGGAAGGTAACAATCGCTTCCTTGGCCACGCGGGTGAGGTCGCGCAGGATGGTTTCCACATTTTGCATGGCTTGGATAGTTTGGCTGAGCACAATCACATCGAAGCTGCCGTTGCCGAAAGCCTGCAAGCCCTGCTCCAAATCGGCCTGAATCACGTTCACGCCGCGGGCGATGGCGGCAATCACGCTGCCGGTGTCGATTTCCACGCCGTAGCCCTTGCAGTTTTTGTGTTTCACCAGGGCGTACAGCAATTCGCCGTCGCCGCAGCCCAAATCCAGCACGCGGCTGCCGGCGGGAATCCAGTCGTAAATCAGTTGCAGGTCGTCACGCAGATTCATACGCCAACTCCTTGTGAATATTGTCGATATAGGCGCGAACAGCCTTCAAATACGGCTCGTCTTCCATCAGAAAGGCATCGTGGCCGTGGGAAGATTCGATTTCGATGTATTGCACGTCTTTTTCCGCGCTAATCAGGGCTTTCACCAATTCGTGCGAACGTTCCGGCGCAAAACGCCAGTCGCTGCTGAAGCTGGCCACGAAGAATTTGGCCTGCACGCCTGCGAGCGCAGCATGCAGGTTGTGGCCGAAATCGGCGGCGGGGTCGAAATAATCCAGCGCCTTGGTCATGAGCAGGTAGGTGTTGGCATCGAAGCGGTCGGCAAATTTGTCGCCCTGGTAGCGCAGATAGCTCTCCACTTCAAATTCAATACCGTATCCGTATTGCAGCTCGCCACTCCTCATTTGACGGCCGAATTTTTTGCCCAGCCCGTCTTCGGACAGATAAGTGATGTGCCCCATCATGCGGGCAATCTTCAGGCCGCGCCGGGGCACGGCTTGGCGGCTGGCGTAGTGGCCGTCGTGGAAGTCGGGATCGGTGAGGATAGCCTGGCGGGCTACGTCGTTAAATGCGATATTTTGAGTGGACAATTTGGGCGCGGACGCAATCACCAACGCGTGGCGCACGCGCTCAGGGAAGTCGATTGTCCATTGCAAGGCCTGCATGCCGCCTAGGCTGCCGCCCATCACCGCCGCCCATTGTTTGATACCGAAATGGTCGGCCAGCAGGGCTTGCGAGCGCACCCAATCTTTTACGGTCACCATCGGGAAATCCGAGCCGTAGGGCTTGCCGGTGGCCGGGTTGGTACTCAACGGGCCGCTGCTGCCGGCGCAGCCGCCCAAGTTGTTGAGCCCGACCACGAAAAAGCGGTTGGTATCCACCGGTTTATTGGGGCCGACCATGTTGTCCCACCAACCGGGGTGCTTGTCGTCCGGATGATGGCGGCCGGCCACGTGGTGCGTGCCGGACAGGGCGTGGCAAATCAGGATAGCGTTGGACTTATCGGCGTTGAGTGTGCCGTAGATTTCGGTAATCAAATCAAAACGGGGCAGCGTGTCGCCGTTTTGTAGGGCAAAGGGCTGTTCGAATGCAATGGTTTGCGGGGTAACGATGCCCACGGAAGCGGGTGGGTTCATAGATAGAAATTGATGTGATTAATTTATGCGGATTATAGCGGATGAGGAGGGGAAATTCATGGTGGGCAACGGAGAAGGCTACCTGAAACTGCATTGGGGCTGCTCTGCCGATTTTTCAGGTAGCCTCTTGCCCCAAACCAAACAGGCTACCTGAACATATTTTCAGGTAGCCTGTTACATCATTCAAATCAAGTTATAGCAGATTACATTTAAACCGATACCGTGTTGCCTCGATTTAAATTGCATTCGCTATATTACTTCGCCACCACTTGGTTCAGCTCGCCTTTGGCATAACGGGTGGCCATTTTTTCCAGCGAAATCGGTTTGATTTTGCTGGCCATGCCTTCGCAGCCGAAGGCCTGATAGCGGGCCAGGCAGATGCCTTTCATGGCTTCGATGGTCTTGGCCAGGTATTTGCGCGGGTCGAATTCGGCAGGGTTTTCGGCTAAAAACTTGCGGATTGCCCCTGTGCTGGCCAGGCGCAGATCGGTATCGATATTCACTTTGCGCACGCCGTGTTTGATGCCTTCCACAATTTCTTCCACCGGCACGCCATAGGTTTCGCCGATGCCGCCGCCGTGTTCGTTAATCACTTTCAGCCATTCTTGCGGTACTGAGCTGGAGCCGTGCATCACGATATGCGTGTTCGGCAGGGCGGCGTGGATTTCTTTGATGCGGTCGATACGCAATACATCGCCTGTGGGCGGACGGGTGAATTTATAAGCACCATGGCTGGTGCCGACGGCAATCGCCAGCGCATCCACACCGGTGTCATTCACAAAGCGCACGGCGTCTTCCACGCTGGTGAGCATTTGGTCGTGGCTCAATTTGCCCACTGCGCCCACGCCGTCTTCTTCGCCCGCTTCGCCGGTTTCCAAGTTACCCAACACGCCGATTTCGCCTTCCACCGACACACCGCAGGCATGGGAGAAATTCACCACGGTGCGGGTAACGTCCACGTTGTATTCGTAGGAAGACGGGGTTTTGCCGTCGGCCAGGAGCGAGCCGTCCATCATCACGGAGGAGAAGCCCAGCTGGATAGAGCGCTGGCACACATCGGGCGAGGCGCCGTGGTCTTGGTGCATCACCACGGGAATATGCGGAAACTCTTCCACTGCCGCCAAAATCAGGTGGCGCAAGAAGGGGGCGCCGGCATATTTGCGCGCGCCGGCGGAAGCCTGCACGATAACGGGCGCGTTCACTTGGTCGGCCGCTTCCATGATGGCGCGCATCTGCTCCAAGTTGTTCACATTAAAAGCGGGCAGGCCGTAGCTGTGTTCGGCGGCGTGGTCTAAAAGCTGGCGCATGGATACCAGAGCCATAGCAATCTCCTGAATGATAATTGGTTGTGAAAATCAGTGGGATTATAGCAGCAAACCGCCCCGATGGCGGGAGTGTGAGCCGCATCAATTCAAATTGGGCATGGTAGCAGGCCGTAGCGGCAAGTATGGCACGGCGGGCAAAGCAGTAGAATGCTCATTTGAAGCAGCTATATAATTCGGTTTTTTATTTTTCAGGTAGCCTCATGCCGCCCTCCCAGCCCGTTTGGCTGTTCGACCTAGACGACACCCTGCACCGCGCCGATGCGGGCATTTTCCGCCTCATCAACCACCGCATGACCGAATTCATGGCACGCGAACTGAGCCTGAGCCTGCCCGAAGCCTCCGATTTGCGCGAGCACTATTGGCAACTCTACGGCGCCACGCTCGGCGGTTTGCAGCAGCACCATCCGCAGGTTTGCCCCGCCGAATTCCTGCGCCAAAGCCACCACCTGCCCGAACTCATCGCCGCCTTGCAGCCGATGCCGCACATCGATACCGCACTCGCCGCCCTACCCGGCCGCAAAGCCGTGTTTTCCAACGGCCCAGCGTTTTATGTGCGCGCCCTAATCGAAGCCATGCGGCTGGGCAGCTATTTTGAAGCCCTGTTCGGCGTGGACGACCTTGCCCTGCACTACAAGCCGCAGCCGCAAGCCTTCCATATGGTGTGCACCGCACTGGCCGTGCCGCCACAGCAATGCGTGCTGGTGGACGACAGCCCGGCCAATCTGCAAGCCGCCAAAACTTTGGGGATGCGCACGGTGTGGTTCGGCAGACGCGCACAGCCGCAGCCATTTGCCGACCATATCGCCCGCAATATGTGCGAGCTGCAGGCTCTAACTGGAAAAATCATGTAAAATCTGGCTCTTGCATTCCAATACTGGTTTTCAGGTAGCCTGTGTAACCTGGCCGAAGCTCACGCTTTCAGGTAGCCTCTTGGCCATAATCGAATAACAAGAAAGAACACCCATGCAACACACCGATTCCGCCGATACCCAACACGAATATTTCGTCGACCGCCCCGGTTTCCCCGCTAAAACCATCGTGGCCACGCTCTTTATCGGCGCCTTCTTCGGCTACCTGAACGACACCCTGCTCAACGTGGCGCTCACGCCCATCATGCGCGATTTCCACATCGACAAAACCACCGCCCAATGGCTCACCACCGGTTTTCTCCTGGTGATGGGCGCATTCACGCCGATTACCGCCGGCGTCATCCAATGGTTTGAAACCCGCAGAATGGTGCTCATCACCCAAGCCACCTTCCTCGCCGGCTCGCTGATTTGCACCCTCGCGCCCAATTTCGGCGTGCTGCTGGCCGGGCGCATGGTGCAGGCCGTATCCGCCGCCTTCTTCGTGCCGCTGCTGTTTAACGGCATCCTCAACATTTTCCCGCCCAACCGGCGCGGCACGGCCATGGGCGTAATCACCATGATGTTTACCGCCGCCCCCGCGCTCGGCCCCACCCTCTCCGGCATCATCATCGACCACACCCACTGGCGTGTGATCTTCGCCGCCACCGCGCCGTTTATGCTCGCGACCATGTTCCTCGTGGGCAAATACCTCAGCGTCAACCTCAGCCCCATCACCCGCCCAAAAATCGACATCCCCTCCGCCCTGCTTTCCATCGGCGGCTTCGGCGGCCTAGTGTATGCCTGCAGCAACTTCGCCAGCCTGCCCCTGGCCGAATTCGTGCTGCTGTTGGCCGGCTCGGTGGTGCTCATCGGCTGGTTTGTGCGCCGCCAGTTCCACATTGCCACGCCGCTTCTAAACCTGCGCGCCCTGCAATACCGCCAATTCAGCCTCTGCCTCGCCATCCTCGCCTGCGCCGGCTTCCTCTTCCTCGGCCTCGAATTGATGATTCCCATCTACACCCAGCAGGTGCTGCTGCTCTCCGGCACCGCCACCGGCCTCATCCTCATGCCCGCCAGCATCGCCCAGGCCTTGGCCGCCCCGCTGTTTGGCAAACTGCTGGATAAAAAAGGCGGCCGCTTCGTGGTGCTGCCCGCCACCGTCATGCTCACCGCCGCCCTGGCCGTATTGTGGGGCTACCTAAAAATCGACACCCAAACCACCGCTCTCTCCGCCATGTTCGCCCTGATGGCCGTATCCGTATCCGCCTGCATCACCGGCGAAACCCATGGCCTCAATGCCCTGCCCAAACACCTCAACCCGCACGGCGCCGCCATCATCACCACCATCAACCCCATCGCCGGCGCCATCGGCGCAGCCTTCTTCGTGGGCACCACCAACATCGGCGAGCGCCTCTCCAGCGGCAGCAGCCCACAGCAGGCCATGCTCAACGGCATCCACCTGAGCATGAGCCTCGCCCTGGCAGTAGGCATCCTCACCATCATCTGCGCCTACCGGCTCAAACCGCACAGCGAAAGCAGCGATTAGAACCCGCGACCAATAAAGCAAAAGGCTACCTGAAAACTCGCTTGATGAGTTTTCAGGTAGCCTTTTAACAAATACCACCGGCAACATGGCGACAGTATACAAAGCACGTTACAATCGGCAACTCCAGCCGACACATTAGGAAGACGTAATTATGGCAACCGAACCGAACCGAACCGAACCGAACCGAAATTATACACGAACTAAAAAATAATTTCAAACAAAACAACATATTAAAACTCAAACAAATCTTTCCCGAAGTCTTTTGCGAAGGCCAAATCGACTTTGAGAAGCTCAAACTCGTCCTCGGCGCAGAAAACCTTGCCGGCGCGGGCGAACGTTACCAACTGGATTGGGCGGGCAAAACCGCCGCCTATCTCAACCTGCAAAGCCCCACTTCCCGCACCCTCGTTCCCTGCAAAGAAGAATCCGCAGATTTCGACGGCACGCAAAACGTGTTTATCGAAGCCGAAAACCTCGAAGCCCTGAAAATCCTGCAAAAATCCTACGCCGGCAGCGTGAAGATGATTTACATCGACCCGCCCTACAACACCGGCAACGACTCCTTTATTTATCCCGACAAATTCTCCGAAAGCCGCGAAGAATACGCCCGCCGCGTGGGCGATACCGACGACGCGGGCTACCTGAAGCGCGACGGCGTATTCCAAGGCGCGTGGCGCAAAAACGGCAAAGACAGCGGCCATTACCACAGCAACTGGCTCTCCATGATGTTGCCTCGCCTGCATCTGGCAAAAACCCTGCTGCGCGAAGACGGCGTGATTTTTATCAGCATTGACGACAACGAACAGGCACAGTTGAAACTGCTGTGTGATGAAGTGTTTGGGGCGGAGAATTTTGTTGGGCAGTTGATTTGGCGTAGCGGCAGAACATCATCAGCATATTTCACCCATGAGCATGAATACATTTTTTGTTACGCACGAAATAAAGAAGTATTACCACTTTTTAAATATGATGGGGAAGAAGATGTTTCTGATAGAACAATTAAAAAGCCTAGTATAAAAAACCCTTCATCTTTAATAACATTTTCTGCAGGAATAGATTTTGAATCGGAAGACAAGGTCTTCCCAAATGAGTTTGGTGGAAAAGAGCCTATTAAAGTTGTATCAGGAATTCTCGAATGTAAAAATGGGAAGCTAGCACAGAATGTAACCATTGAAGCAGCATGGACTATGAAAAATATGATTATGAGTTGGTTAGCTGGAGAGGAGGTATTTGATCAAAAAGGACAAAAGATAAAAAGATTCTTTTTTAAGTCTAATGGTGTTTTGCAATATGAAAAAGAAAAGGGAACAATCCATCCTAAAACCATTATTTCTGATTTAACTACCAAACAAGGAACGCAGGCACTTTCAAAGCTTTTTGAAGTACCAGTATTTGAGTTTCCTAAACCGCCTTCTTTAATTTCCAATTTATCCCAAATTATTTGTTCTGGGAAAGATGAATTAATCCTAGACTTCTTCTCCGGCAGCGGCACTACCGCCCATGCCGTGATGCAGCTTAACGCCGAAGACGGCGGCAACCGCCGTTTCATCTGTGTGCAACTCCCCGAAGAAACCGACGAAAAATCCGAAGCGCGCAAGGCGGGTTTCAACACGATTGCCGAAATTGCCAAAGAACGCATCCGCCGCGCGGGCAGGCAGATTTCAGACGGCCTTCAAGACGGAACAGGAATAGATACGGGTTTTAAAGTTTTCAAACTTGCCGAAAGCGGTTTCAAACAATGGCGGCAGCCCGGACAAGCCGATACGGAAGCCTTGCAACGTGAATTGTCGTTGAATATCGATTCCGTGCTGTCTGAAACGCCGTCTGAAAACCTGCTCTACGAATTGATGCTGCGTATGGGCTTGAAGCTGACTTGCAAGGTTTCGTTTTCAGACGACGTATATTTCGTGGAAGACGAGGATACGGGCGGGCTGTACGCTTTCCTGCTGGAACGCGTGGATCAAGGCTTGATTGATGCCGTGCTGACGAAGCATCCCGTCAAGATGGCGGCATTGGACAGGTTGTTCGAGGGCGACGACGCGCTCAAAAGCAATACCGTATTGCAGATGAAGGATGCGGGCGTAGTGTTCGAGTGCGTGTAGGGAGAAAACGATGGAACTGAAATTTGAAGAATTGCCCTATCAGCTTGATGCGGTAAATGCCGTTGCGAATCTTTTTGCAGGACAGCCGAACCATGTCCGGGCATTCGATTTGACCAGTCAGGGGACGGGGCGGTTTGTCGGCAATGGCTTGGATTTGGATTGGGAAACACTAGGCCAAAATCTGAATGCGGTACAAAAGCAAAACGGACAGCCTGAAACGGAAATCGGCGCGCACGGGCTGAATTTTTCTCTGGAAATGGAAACGGGTACGGGCAAAACCTATGTCTATCTGCGAACGGTTTACGAATTAAACCGCCGCTACGGCTGGAAGAAGTTTGTGATTGTCGTACCGGGTGTGCCGATACGCGAAGGCGTGTTGAAAAGCCTGGAAATTACGAAGGCGCATTTTGACGGGGTGTTCGGCAGACCCGTGATGCGTTATTCAGAATATTCAAGCGGCCGGCTGTCGGACTTGCGCGCTTTTGCGGTAAACGACCACATCGAGATTTTGGTGATCAACATCCAGTCGTTTGAAAAAGATGGAAACGTTATCAATAAGGTAAACGAAAGCGGGGAAGCGCCGATTAAGTTTATTCAGGAAACGTGTCCTATCGTTATTATCGACGAGCCGCAGAATATGGAAACGGAAGGCCGTCTGAACGCCTTGGCATCGCTCAATCCGCTCTTTACCCTGCGCTATTCGGCAACGCATAAAAACCCTTACCACAAGGTTTACAGTCTGAATCCCGTGCAGGCATACAATTTGAAGCTGGTAAAGCAAATCGAAGTCTTGCCGGTATTGGCGGAAAACGATGTGAACGGTGCATTTGCGGAGCTGCTGGAAGTGAAGCAGGCGGCCAAAGGCCGTCTGAAAGCCGATTTGAACATTCATTATCAGGATAAAAAGGAAACCAAGAAGAAAAAGGTGTCCGTCAAATCGGGAGACGATTTGTTTGAAAAATCGGGCGGCAACGAAGCCTACCGCCACGGTTTTATCATTGACGGCATGGATTTCGAGAATCAGGAATTGGCGTTCTCAAGCGGTAAAACCATTACGCGCGGCGGAGACGGTGATGCGGTGCGCGATGAAATCATGAAAAACCAAATCCGCGAAACGGTAAGGGAGCATTTGGCGAAGGAGAAACGGCTGAATCCGCTGGGGATTAAGGTGTTGTCGCTGTTCTTCATCGACCGCGTGGAGAATTACCGTGCGGCAGACGGAACAGCCGGCAAGTTTGCCCTTTGGTTTGAAGAAATCTATCGGGAGCTTGCAGGCAGCACCGATACGGCGGGCGTACACGACGGCTATTTCTCGCAAGACAAGAAAGGCCGTCTGAAAAACACCGACGGCACAACGCAGGCGGACAACGATACCTACCGCCTCATTATGCGCGACAAGGAAACCCTGCTTTCCTTCGGCAGCCCGCTGCGCTTTATCTTTTCCCATT
Organism: uncultured Eikenella sp.; assembly: GCA_963515595.1. Classification (GTDB taxonomy): domain Bacteria; phylum Pseudomonadota; class Gammaproteobacteria; order Burkholderiales; family Neisseriaceae; genus Eikenella. The sequence continues at coordinate 9,837 of CAUPYH010000039.1, forward strand.
CCGCGCTGAAAGAAGGCTGGGACAACCCCAATGTATTCCAAATCTGCACGCTCAACGAAACCCGCTCGCCGCTGAAAAAGCGGCAGGAAATCGGGCGCGGGCTGCGTATAGCCGTCAATCAGGAAGGACGGCGCGTGCGCGATGAAGATGAAAATGAAAAGGTGAACATACTGACCGTAGTGCCGAACGAAAGCTACGAATCGTTTGCCGCCAACCTGCAAAAGGAATACGAAGACGAATGCGGTATCAAATTTGCCGCCGAAAACATCAAGGACGGCAATAAGAAGAAAAAACAGCTATTCCGCAAAGATTTTCCGCTCGACCCCGAATTTCAGGCAATTTGGGACAAGTTGAAATACAAAACGCGCTACCGCGTGCGCTTCGATACGGAAGAATTGATTAAACAGGCTTCGGCGGCAGTGGCAAGCCTGCCCGAAATCCAGAAGCCGAAAATCCGCATCCAAAAAGCACATTTGAAACAAATAACAACCGAGGGTATCGAAACGGTTGAAACTAAAAGTTACAGCCGCGACATGGACGTTCAATGGGAAATCCCGGACATACTCGGCGAAATCCAAAGAAAAACGGGGCTGACGCGGCGCACGGTGTACGAAATCATCACACAGTCGGGTCGTCTGAAAGATGTGGCAGGCAACCCGCAACGCTTCATCGACCTTGCCGCCGAAGCGGTAAACCGCAGCCTGTACGCATTGATGGCGGCAGGAATCGAGTATGAACAAACCGGAGAAGTGTACGACCAAAAGCTTTTGGAAGACATGGAGCGTGAAGGTATCGAGTTTTACGAAAACGGTTTTACGTTCACAGTAAGCAATCCGCAAAAAACCATTTGCGAAAACTACATCCCCTTGGATTCCGGCACGGAAAAAGCCTTTGCCCAAAATTGCGAGGATTATGATGCGAAAAATGAAGGCGGCGTGGCGTTTTACTTCAAACTGCCCGGCTGGTTCAAAATCCCGACCCCGCTGGGCAACTACAATCCCGATTGGGCGGTGGTAAAACAGGTTCAGGACAAAGTGTATTTCGTTGCAGAAACCAAAAATACCGGCAAAGGTATTCAAAGCGGTGTGAGTGTGGACAAACTGCGCCAGGACGAGCGACTGAAAATCAAATGCGGCAAGCGGCATTTCGAGGCATTGGGCGGGTTGCATTATCAAGCAGTGGAACATGTAGATGAGCTGAAATAACCAGCTACCTAATTTAATCAACTGCAACCTACAAAAGGCTACCTGAAAACTCACAAAGCTCGTTTTCAGGTAGCCTCTTGCTTATTACATCATCACTCCGATGCACATCCTTCGCCACGGCACGGCGGGCACGACGACCGCTCGTGGTAGCTGGCAGCTAAAGCCAGGATAGCGGTTTCCACAGCCGCCGCATCTGCCTGCGCGGGGATTTGCGCCACAAAATAATTCACCGAACGGCTGCCCGGCAAATAAGCCACCAGCTCCTGCCCGCCGTTGCTGTAGCCGGTAAACCGCCACAACTCGCCGCTCACCCCGTCGCGGGCACGGATACGGCGCAGCATGGCCGGCCGTATGCGCTCATTCGATTGGGCATATTGCGCCACCACATCATTCACCTGCCCGCGCACAGCTGCAGTAAAACTCTCGCTCGGCTTGCGGCCGATGCTGCCCGCATAAATCATCACCCGCGCCGCACGCAACTTGCCGTCTTGCGGCAGAAACACCATCGGCACGCCCTTATCGGCCAGCAGCCGGTTATCCTGCATCCAGCCTGCTGGCGCGTGGAAACCATAACAATGGTTTGCCCCATAGGCATAGCCCGTATCCCATGCCGGAGCAGCATATGCCCCACTCATCGCCGCACAAGCGGCCAATACCAAACCCAAACGCTTCATGATTTTCTCCTTTTTTCCAATTAACTAACCGGCAAACTGCCACCTTGATACTGTACCATTCCACCACCTACGTATCCAGCAAACTAAATAATTTTTCAGGTAGCCTGTTTCACACTTGTTTCTCTTTTAAAGAACACATCCCGACACGCCGCATACAACACCAGCATCAGCATTAAGCCAACCATATTGTTCACCAGCGACGCCACCCGAATCATCCACACGGGCGGTACCGCATCTATCGTCTCTATCATTGTCAATGTGGGCTGAGTCAGTGCCACGGCTACCCCCAACACCAGCCGCTCGACCCAGACCAATAATGTTGCCAACGCCACAGCCAGCACCACTCCGCCAGCATTGCGCCCCATCCCGCGCCAACCCGCGGCCCAAGCCCGTACCACGCCCATCCTGCGGCACACGACCAACATCGGCGCTACGCCGTTCGGCAGCAGACATACCAACATAAAAAATAGCCATTTCCAAGAATTTATCAAAGACACAAGCCTTAGCAACGGCGATTGAGGCGATTGAAACGCCATCTGCATAGCATAGTCCTCCAGTCTTGCCCCCACCCTAAGCAGCAGTTGTTCAAACAACACGCTCAACAAACCCAGTAGCACCAATGCACCTGCACACCGCACCAACACCACCAAACTGGCACGCCAATCAATACGGGCTTGCTGCTCCACCCGTTCTGCCGCATAAGCCACCCCCGCCATGGCAAACACGGCGGCAAAATCTCGCACGGCAGGGAAAAAAGGAATAACTGAAGGCATGAATGCCTGCATCGCAGCAGCCAAAATATACGACAGTATCGTCCAAGCCAACACCAGCCCAAACCACCAACCAGCCCGCTGCCGAAACAAAGCCCAAGCTGCCCCAAACCAAGCAAACGCCCGCATCGACGGTAACGAGTTGGCCGCAGCCAAATATTGTCCGCCCACCGGGTGCGCAGCTTCTTCCGCCATACTCAACGGCGGCGCATAGCGGTTGTCTTGCCGTTCATGCATATTCTTTTCCCTTTGTCTTGATGGCAATTCAAAATTGCACGAATTGTATAGTGAATTAAATTTAAACCAGTACAGCGTTGCCTCGCCTTGCCGTACTATCTGTACTGTCTGCGGCTCGTCGCCTTGTCCTGATTTAAATTTAATTCACTATAGTATAGAAAGTCACCTGACAACATAAGATTCAACCGAATGAAAATCCATCTTCCCTTTTTCAGGTAGCCCTACAGCCAGCCCCGGCTGTTCGCGTTATAATTGGCACCCAAAGCAACACCCGTCTCACAACAGAAAAAGGATAAAGCCATGCGCCCCGCCGTTCTACTGCTCGCCCTCATCGCCCTTTCCGCCTGCACTTGGGAAACCTACCAAGACCAACAAGGCAAAACCGGCCTGCGCCAGCGTTATGCCCCCGGTACGCCCGTGGTATACCAAGACGGCACCTTCGCCCGCGACCAACGCTACAACGAATACCGCCCCGTGCCCGTGCCTGTTACCCGCGAGCCACACCAACACAGCGTGCCGCGCACCACCTGGAGCGGCGACAGTGTGCCCGAAGCGCCAAGCAGCCATTAATATCGGCAGTTTGAATCCTCTTTTTTCAGGTAGCCCCAAGCAGGCTACCTGAAAACCATCATTTCAAAGAAATCGTTCCAAGAAAGCCCGCCCATGCACCAGCCCCTCCATATCGTCATCCTCGCCGCCGGCAAAGGCACGCGCATGTATTCCTCCCTGCCCAAAGTGCTGCACCGCATCGGCGGCAAAACTATGCTCGAGCGCGTTATCGATACCGCGCAAAGCCTCAGCCCGCAAAGCATCAACGTGGTGATCGGCCACGGCAAAGCGCAGGTGCGTGAGCAAATGCAGCGCGAAGGTATCCGCTGGGTGGAGCAAACCGAACAGCTCGGCACCGGCCATGCCGTGCAAACCGCCCTGCCGCACCTCGGCAGCACCGGCCGCACCCTCGTGCTCTACGGCGATGTGCCGCTGATTAACCGCGCCACCCTGGAAGATTTGCTGCAAGCCGCCGGCAGCGAAATCGGTCTGCTCACCGATATCCCGCCCAACCCCTTCGGGCTGGGCCGCATCATCCGCGAGGCCAACGGCCAAGTGGCCGCCATTGTGGAAGAAAAAGACGCCACGCCCGAGCAAAAAACCATCCGCGAAACCAACACCGGCATTTTCGTTTTGCCCAACGCCCACCTCGCCCGCTGGCTGGGCAGCCTCTCCAGCAACAACGCCCAAGGCGAATACTACCTCACCGACGTCATCGCCCTTGCCCGCGCCGACGGCGTGGCCGTGCATCCCGTTCAGGTAGCCTCCTCCCACCTTGCCGCCGGCGTAAACAACAAAATCCAGCTCGCCGAACTCGAGCGCATCTTCCAACGCGAACAGGCGCACAGCCTGCTCCAAGCCGGCCTCACCCTGCGCGACCCGGCCCGCTTCGACCTGCGCGGCAGCCTTCGGCACGGCCAAGACGTAGTGATTGATGTAAACGTGGTGCTGGAAGGCGACAACCAATTCGGCAACAACGTGTCCATCGGCGCCAACTGCGTGATTAAAAACGCCGTCATCGGCGATAACACGGTTATCGAGCCTTTCTCGCACCTCGAAAACTGCCGCATTGGCAGTAGCGCCCGCATCGGTCCCTTCGCCCGCCTGCGCCCCAATGCAGACTTGGCCGACGAAGTGCACATCGGCAACTTCGTGGAAGTGAAAAACAGCACCATCGGCCGCGGCAGCAAAGCCAACCACCTCACCTACCTCGGCGACGCGCAAATCGGCAACCGCAGCAACATCGGCGCCGGCACCATCACTTGCAACTACGACGGCGTGCACAAACACCAAACCGTTATCGGCGACGAAGTGCGCATCGGCTCCGGCAATATGCTGGTTGCCCCGCTCACTATCGGCCACCGCGCCACCACCGGCGCCGGCAGCACGCTTACCCGCAACTGCCCCGAAGGCGAACTCACCCTCACCCGCGCCCGCCAAACCACTATCCCGGGCTGGATACGGCCTGAGAAGGAGAAAAAATAAGCCGGAGCTTAAAATTTCTGCGGCATGAGGCTACCTGAAAAATATGGTAAATATAACCAAACCATTTTGAGTTTTCAGGTAGCCTTTCCGTTTATCAATCAGGCTACCTGAAATCTGTTTGGTAATAGTTAAACAAAAACTGGGACTGCTTTCACTTATCTTGCTGTCCTGCTATTAGCTATTTCATACCCCGCAAAAAACCAGCCCCGCCATCTGAAACGGCGGGGCTGTATTGCGATTCCGGCTTACAGGCTTACATATGCTGCGTGAAGGTGCGGGTAATCACATCGCGCTGCTGCTCGGGCGTGAGGGAGTTGAAGCGCACGGCATAGCCGGATACGCGGATGGTGAGCTGCGGATATTTATCGGGATTAGCAGCTGCGTCTTCCAGCATTTCGCGGCTCATCACATTCACGTTCAGGTGCTGACCACCTTCCACTTTCGGACGCATGTAGCTGTCTACAGCCACTTCTTGGTAGCTCACATCGCCCAAATCGCTCAGGGCAACGATTTGGTCGGCAGCGAAATGCTCGTCCTTGCTGCACAGGCAGCGTGCCTGCTGGGTTTCGTCGTCCAACAGCCAGAAAGAGTGCACTAAGGCGGGGTGTTGGGCCGATTGGGTAATTTGAATACCTTTAATCATAATGATTCATCTCCAAGAGTTGTGTTGTAAAGCTATGGTTTTAAAATAATTCCGCATTGCCGGGCAATACGGCACGAAAACGGTTAGATGCAGCAGCGACCGAAGCGCAGTTTTTGGTTGAGCAGCGCGTGGTAGCACAGCTGTTTCACCACCAGCACGGAAGTGTTGTCTTCCAAGGCCACCAGGGCATGGGTTTCCTGCGGTTCAAGCCGCGCCAGGGTCATCGGCTGCAAATCAATCTGCCCTTGCTCGGTTTTCAGGCACACCGAGCCGGAGAGCACGGTAATGGTAATGATGGCCTCGGCTGAATAAGGTGGAACTTCGTTGCCTTTTTGCAGATTGAGCTGCACGATTTGCTGATCGGCATCCCCTGCAATCACGCCGCCTACGGGTTGGTGTGGGTCTAGTTGATAGCCTCGCATGGTATTTCTCCTGAAAATTCGGATGCTGCAAACGCTAGTAAGAAAGCTACAACAGACTGTTGGAATACGGCAACCGTTCAGTTTTAAATCAATCTCAGCAGAAAATGCATCAGCAGCCAAGCTGAAGCGACTCAGGGAAAAATTAATGATGTAAACAGTATTCCCAAGCTGCTGCTCTATTCTGCTATTGACCGCTATTTTACAGATTTTACTGATCTTTCTCAATTTTTAGTTGACCTCAAATTAGCATAGCTGGCTGCATTTGATTAAAAAGCCACACAAAATAAAAGGCTACCTAAAAATCAGGCTATTTTGTTTTCAGGTAGCCTATAAACTTCAGCATGTAAAATTAGCTCCACACACTAACATGTCTCTTTTTAAACTCATGCAAAAAGGCTACCTGAAATTTTCAGGTAGCCTCTTCAATACTTGCCAAGCGTTATTTGAGCAATTGGCGTTTGGCATCGGCCGTTTGATTGTCCAGCCACGCGGCAACGACTTGGTCGCTGTAGAATTCCTGTTTCCAAATCGGCACTTCGGCTTTCACCGTATCGATAAT
>CAUPYH010000040.1:0-16335 GCA_963515595.1 uncultured Eikenella sp.
TATTCGGCAAACTCAGCGACCACCCGCTTTACCAAGAAATAGCCGAGCAATACCGCTTACCTCTGTTGAGCGGGGCCTGGTCGGAAATTCTCGGCGATAAGGATTTGAAGTCCGACCAAGTCCATGCCAACGCCGAGGGCTACCGCAAATTTGCCGAATTACTGAAAGCGTTTTTGGAAGAACAAGGGTTTGCTTGAAACAGCCATTGAGGCTACCTGAAAAATTTTCGCTCCCACTAAGCTATACGGCTGCCACTTGGAAAACTGCCAATGAATCAAGGTAACAATACCGTCAAAATCAAGCGAAAGCCTACGCGTGAGGCACCACCCTATGGCCGCTATACTGCCATGTAGATATTTTTGGGCTTCCCACTGGCTCTGGTGTTGATGGCTGCCGGTTTTGCATTAACCCAGGGGCTGGAAATGGTTGGCTGGATGTTGTTTGCCGGCGCGCTACTCGCCGTGCCGCTGGCTATTCCCGTCTTGTTACTGCTTTGGTTTATCAGCTACTTAGTCAAGAGGATGAAGCCGAAGCGTAACATTGGGGGCGTGCTGATGTCGGCATTAATCGGCGGTGGTGTTTACTTCGGCGGTACTTCACTGTTTTTTCTTATTCTTGCTATCCTGACCGGCAACAACGGTGCAGGCGAGGCTTTATTCATATTTGGGCCGATATTTGCCCTAGCTGGTGCCGCCTCCTCACTGATTTTATCGGCTGCGTTGCCAAAGCCTGATTAATCCTGTTGCCCATGTTTTGAAGCTACGGTTTAGCTTTGCAGAAACTCGTCTTCCTTCGGAAACCTCGGTCCGCTCAGCAGAAACTCAGCTTCCCCTTAGGAAACTTCGTTTTCAGGTAGCCTTTTCCTTTCCACGTCCACGCGAATTTGCGCTCTTTATATCGGTAGCGTTATATTGCCTCGTACATCAATCTTCCAACAAAGGAGCGAAATCGTGGAAAAGCTCACCCCAAAATCCTTCATGATGCACCTGCTCAACGGCTCGGCCTTGGGCATTGTGGTTGCCCTCGTGCCGGGCGCGCTGTTGGGCGAATTGCTTAAGGCGCTCACGCCGTATTACGAGCCGTTGGGCATGTTCTCGCAGATGATCGGTGCCACCAACGCCATGGTTGGCATCGCAGTGGGCGTGGCCATCGGCTATATGTTTAAATTCACACCGATTGAATCGATTTCGGTGGGGCTGGCTACCATGGCCGCCGGCGGAGCGGTGCGTTTTGCCGACGGCATCATCCAGCTCAAGGGCACGGGCGATATTTTCACCATGGTGTTCACTGCCGGCATTGCTGCCGGCCTGATTGTGCTGCTGCGCGGCAAGGTGCGCGGCTATGCGATTTTGGTGGTGCCTGTGGTGAGCCTGTTTGTGGCGGGCGCGCTGGGGCGGTTGGCGTTTCCGTATTTCATCGCCTTTTCGCAGCTGCTGGGCTCGTGGATTGCCCACCTGCTCACGCTGGAGCAAACGCTGATGGCGGTGTTGATTGCCATCGCGTTTGCCTGCCTGATTGTGTCGCCGGTGTCTTCCGTGGGTATTGCCACGGCGATTCATTTGGCTGGCGTGGGCTCGGGTGCGGCCAATTTGGGCATTTGCGCCTGTGCGTTTTCGCTGGCCGTGGCCGGGCGGCGGGTGAACCCGTTGGGCACTTGCGCGGCGCATTTTGTGGGTTCGCCCAAGCTTTCCATGCCCAATATCGTGGCCAAACCCAAGCTCTTGCTGCCGATTATGCTCAATGCCGCGCTGGCCGGGGTGCTGGCTTCGCTGTTCCAAATCCAAGGCACGGAATTTAGCGCGGGCTTCGGCATCAGCGGCCTCATCGGTCCGGTGAACCATTTGAAACTCGCCGGCTGGGGCGCGGTGCAGCTGGCGGTGTCGCTGCTGGTGTTTGTGATTGTGCCCGTGGCCGGGGCGTTTGCGGTGGACTGGCTGTTTGTGAATAAGCTTAAATGGATTGCGCCGGAAGATTACAAGATTGATGTGTCATGAAAAGAGGCTACCTGAAAAATGGGAAAGCAGTTTTAATTTCGTTGAAGCCAGTGCTTTAGCTTCGCAGAAACTCGTCTTCCTACGGAACCCTCGTTTTCAGGTAGCCTTGGTTTGTGTGCCGAAAGGCTGTCTGAACAAGCAAAATTACCTTGCCCTGCTATATAATCTGCCGCCATGAACACCATCGAATCCGCCCAAAACCCCGCGCTCAAGCATCTAGCCAAACTGCTGCGCAGTGCCCGTGCGCGCCGCGAAAGCGGGCAGGCTGTGCTGGAAGGGGCGCATTTGCTCTCCGCCTATTTGCAGGCCGGCGGGCAGGTGCTGCAAGCTTATGTGCCGGCAAGCAAAATGCAGCAGCCGGAAACCGCGCGGCTGCTCTCTCAGCTGCCACCCGAACGGGTGGTGCAGACGGCGGGTGCGGCTTTGCAGAAAATCACCAGCCTCACCGATGCCGAAGAAATCACCGCGCTGATTGCACTGCCGCCTGCCGAGCCGTTTGATGCCGAGGCCGATTGCGTGGTGCTGGAGCGTATTCAAGACCCGGGCAATATCGGCACGATTCTGCGCAGCGCGGCAGCGGCGGGCGTGGGGCAGGTGGTGTTGTCCGCCGATTGTGCCGATGCGTGGTCGCCCAAGGTGTTGCGCGCGGGCATGGGGGCGCATTTTACGTTACGTTTGTTTGTTGAGCCGGATTTGGCGGCGTGGCGGGAACGATGCCGCGTGCCGCTGCTGGCCACCGCTCTGCGCCGCAATAGTGTGAGCCTGTACGATTGCGATTTGCGCGCGCCTGCTGCCTGGCTGTTTGGCAACGAAGGCGCGGGCGTGAGCGAAACCATGCTGGCGGCAGCCAGCCGCCTTGTACATATTCCGATGGCGGCACAAACCGAATCGCTGAACGTGGCGATGGCGGCCACCGTTTGCTTGTTTGAGCAGATGCGGCAGCGGTTGTAGCGGAAGTTCGGTTTTCGGCAAAAGGCTACCAGAAAACTCAGCTTTCTGCGGAAGCCTCGTTTTCAGGTAGCCTTTTGGTTACACAGCAACATCATCTTTAATGCGATTTTGCCTATGCGGCTGTTTTTGGCAGCGGTTTTGTGCCATAATTCGCGCCTGCCTGTTTTAGCAGGCATTAGGAGTTGGCGTGGGTCTTCCCGGCTCGGCCAGCTTGTCCGGCCGCAAGGCTATATTTTTGGAGTTTTATTATGGCATTAACCGTAGAACAAAAAGCGCAAATCATCAAAGATTTCCAGCGCAAAGAAGGCGATACCGGCTCTTCTGAAGTGCAAATCGCTCTCTTGACTTTCCGCATCAACGATCTGGCTCCGCACTTCAAAGCCAACCCGAAAGATTTCCACAGCCGCCGCGGCCTGCTGAAAATGGTGAGCGCCCGCCGCCGCCTGTTGGCCTACCTGCGCAACACCGATGTGGATACCTACCGCGATGTGATTACTCGCCTGAACCTGCGTAAGTAATCTTTGCCCAATAAAAACCGTGCCGCTGGAGCTTTCCGGCGGCACGGTTTTTATTGTTTTAGCTACATTGCAGCTGCACTTTAGCTTGGCAGCAACTTAGCTTCCTTTGGAAGCCTCGTTTTAGCTGTAGGAAATCGTCGCGTTGTTTACACTTTTTCTACGGCGGACAGCTTTTGTTTTTGCTTGAATGATTCTTAGGCAGCTATCCGGCATTATCAAGAACAGAGCGGGTTTCCCGTGTCTATCGACATTCTTGACAATGCCGGATAGCTGCTCAAACGGGTCTTCAAGCAAAAGCCAAAAGTGTAAACAACACTGTTGATTTCTACATTTTAGCTTCGCAGAAACTCGCCTTCCTTTGGAAGCCTCGTTTTCAGGTAGCCTGTTGGGCGTAAGGCTACCTGAAAATAGTATCGTTCAAGCGTTGCTTTTGGGTTGCTGCTTTGGTTCTTCTTGCTGCTCTATTTGGTATAGAAAAACGTGCTGCAGCCATAGGGCAGGCTTTCAGGTAGCCTTTTCCAGCAGGCGGGCGATTTCGGCCACGATGGCATCGGCGGTATCGCGTTTGCCCATTTCCGGCAGCGCGGTTTCGGCTGAATCGCTGATGAGTGTTACTTGGTTGTTGCCGCTGCCCATGGCGCTGACGGCGTGGTTGGCCACGATCAGCGGCACGCCTTTGCGCAGCCGTTTGGCGCGGGCGTGTTCGAGCACATTGTGGCTTTCGGCGGCAAAACCCACGCAGAAGGGCGCGTTGGGCAGCCGAGCCACGGCGGCGAGGATGTCTGGGTTTTCGGCCAATTCGATCACGGGCGGCGTGCCACTGCCGTCTTTTTTCAGCTTTTCGGCGCTGCGATTGGCCACATGGTAGTCGGCCACGGCGGCCACACTGACGAATACATCGCAGCCGCCTGCCTCCCGCATCACGGCTTCGTGCATTTCACGCGCGCTGTGGGCGTGGTGTACGGCCACTCCGGCAGGCAGGGCTACCTGAAGCTGCCCGGCCACCAGCACCACTTCCGCCCCGGCGGCACGGCAGGCCTGCGCCAGCGCCACGCCCATTCGGCCGCTGGACAGGTTGGTGATGCCGCGCACGGGGTCGATGGCTTCAAAGGTGGCGCCGGCCGTGAGCAACACGCGTTTGCCGGCCAGCAGTTTGGGCGTCCACAAATCGGGCAGCAGTTCGGCCAATTCGGCGGCTTCGAGCATGCGGCCTTCGCCGGTTTCGCCACAGGCCTGGCTGCCGCTGGCGGGGCCGAACACGGTAATACCATCGGCTTGTAGTTGGGCGATGTTACGCAGGTTGACCGGGTTGCGCCACATTTCCACGTTCATGGCAGGGGCGACGGCCAGCGGGCAGGCGCGGGCGGCGGCCAGGGTGGAGAGCAGGTTGTCGGCCATGCCGTGGGCAATTTTGGCCAGAGTGTTGGCGCTGGCGGGAGCGATGAGGAATACGTCGGCCTCGCGGCTGAGGCGGATGTGCGCCATGCCGTCGATGGAGTCGGCAGTATCGTCCGTCCACACAGTGTGCCCGCTCAGGGCTTGGAAGGTTTGCAGAGAAATGAAACCGGCAGCGGCGCGGCTCATGGCCACGCTCACGGTATGCCCCTGTTTTCTGAGCAGGCGCACGAGTTCGCAGGATTTATAGGCAGCAATGCCGCCGCTGATGCCGAGCAGGATGTGTTTGGTGGGCATGGTGTATGGCGTGATGTGAAAAGATGGGCGCTATGGTAACACAGGGATGGGCGGGGTGTTTCAGGTAGCCTTTTACAGCACCGGTCTGCCTCAGTCGGCAACACTTTCTCTGCCGAATCGGCCAAAAGCGGGCGCATTTGGTTTTTTTCATTGCCCCTGCCGGTGCTCTATCCTACAATTACGCTTTGCAGTCTGTGATTTATCGCTTGAAATAAAAACGATACAGGGGCGAATCGCCTTGCCGCTTCAATGTCACCGTTTTACCTCGTTGCTATTTTGAGCAAGCATACACAAACTGCCACCTGCGGCTTCCCGTGTGGAAGCCGGTTTGCAACTGCTGCGGAGCCCTGTGCCCATGTCTGAAAAATATATTCCTCCCCAAAAGCCCTATCTGCAAATCAAAGACGTGGTGAAAACCTACGGCGAGAATTATGCGGTGGACCACATCGATTTGGATATCGACCGACACGAAATCTTCGCCCTGTTGGGCAGCTCCGGCTCGGGCAAGTCCACATTGCTGCGTATGCTGGCGGGCATGGAAACGCCGGATCAGGGCAAGATTATTTTGGATGGGCAAGACATCACCCGCCTGCCTCCCTACGACAGGCCGATTAACATGATGTTCCAAAGCTATGCGCTATTCCCGCACATGACGGTGGAGCAGAACATCGCCTTCGGCCTGAAGCAGGACAAAATGCCCAAAGACCAGATTGCCGAACGGGTGGAGGAAATGCTGCGCCTGGTGCAGATGAGCAAATACGCCAAACGCAAGCCGCACCAGCTTTCCGGCGGGCAACAGCAACGTATCGCACTGGCCCGCGCGCTGGCCAAGCAGCCCAAACTTTTGTTGCTGGACGAGCCTTTGGGCGCGCTGGATAAAAACCTGCGCCAGCAAACCCAGCTGGAATTGGTGGATACGCTGGAGAAGGTGGGCGTAACCTGCATCATGGTAACGCACGACCAAGAAGAAGCCATGACCATGGCCACGCGCATCGCCATCATGTCGGAAGGCCAGCTTCAGCAGGTGGGCACGCCACGCGAGGTGTACGACTTCCCCAACAGCCGCTTCACCGCCGAATTCATCGGCGAAACCAATATTTTTGAAGGCCACCTGGTGGCCGACGAAGCCGACCATGCCGAAATCGACTGCCCTGAGCTGGCGCAGAATATCCTCATCGACCACAGCGTGGCCGGGCCGGAAGAGCAGACCATGTGGGTCAGCATCCGCCCGGAAGACATCAATATGCACAAGGAAAAACCGGCCAATGCGGGCGAACACAACTGGACCATCGGCACGGTGAAGGAAATCGCCTATTTGGGCAGCTTCGCCATTTATCATGTGCAGCTGCCCAGCGGGCGCATGGTGAAAAGCCAGGTGCTGTCGTCTTATTGGTATTTGGCCAACCTGGAGCCGCCCACTTGGGACGAAACCGTGTATCTGAGCTGGCCGGCCAACCAGCCCGTGCCGCTCACCCGCTAAAGGCTACCTGAAAGCGAAGCTTCAACGCAGTTATAGTGGATTAAAATTGCAATGATACGGCGTTGCCAACGCCCTTATGTACTACCCGTACACGGCGGGCGTTGCCGCCTTGTCTCATTTTTATTTTAATCCACTATAAAACGTAGCTAAGCGAAGTTTCTGCGGAGCGGATCGAGTTTCCGCAAAGCCAAAACGCGGTTGCAACACAGTTAAAACCAACATACCGGTTCGGCAAGGCAGCCGGACATAAAAAGGCTACCTGAAACCTGAAACCGCACATTCAGGCCAGGGCAAGCAAGAGAGGCTACCTGAAAAATGAAATGGCAGGCTTTAAAACGCAAACTCAGCCCCGGGCAGGGGCTGGTTATCGGCATACCTTATTTGTGGCTGCTGGTGCTCTTCCTGATCCCCTTCTTCTTCGTGCTGAAAATCAGCCTGGCCGAGCAAGCCACCTCGATTCCGCCCTACACCCCGCTCTACACGGTGGACGAGGCGGCCGGACGCGTGAACATTTCCCTGAGCTACCTGAACTACACCGGCATTTTCGATAATTTCTGGCAGTCGCTGTGGCTCGGGCTCAATCCGTTTGCCGATAAATCCGGCAGCAACCTGTATGTGCACATCTACCTGCTCTCCATCAAAACCGCCATCACCACCACGCTGATTTGCCTGCTGGCCGGCTACCCCATCGCCTACGCCATCTCGCGCAGCCGCGAAAAATGGCGCAACCCGCTGCTCTTGGCCATTATGCTGCCGTTTTGGACTTCGCTGCTGCTACGCGTGTACGCCTGGATGGGCCTGCTTTCGCAAAACGGCATCATCAACAACCTGCTGTTGCGTTGGGGTTGGATTAACCAGCCGCTGGATATGTTCTACAACAGCTTCTCGCTCAATATCGTGATGGTGTACACCTATCTGCCCTTTATGGTGCTGCCGCTGTACACCCAGCTCCTCAAGCTGGATAACCGCCTGCTCGAAGCCTCTGCCGATTTGGGCGCCGGGCCGGTGAAATCGTTTTTCTCCATCACCCTGCCGCTCTCCAAAAGCGGCATCATTGCCGGCTCCATGCTGGTGTTTATCCCGGCGGTGGGCGAATTTGTGATTCCCGATTTGGTGGGCGGGCCTGAGCACCTGATGATCGGTAAAGCCCTGTGGCAGGCCTTCTTCACTCAAAACGACTGGCCGCTCGCCTCAGCCATGGCCGTGGTGATGGTGCTGCTTTTGGTGGTGCCCATCGGCCTGTTCCACCGTCATGAGGCCAAACAGCTGGAAGGAGCACGCCGTGGCTAGAAAATCTGCATCAACCACCTGGTTTCTGCGCATCTGCCTGTTTTTGGGGCTGGCCTTCCTCTATATCCCGCTGCTGGTGCTGGTGGTGTATTCCTTCAACCGCTCCGAGCTGGTTACCGTATGGGGCGGCTTCTCCACCAAATGGTATGGCGCGCTGCTGAATAACAGCGAGATTTTGGAAGCCACCTGGCTCTCCATCCGCATCGCCCTCATTTCTTCCGCTGCCGCCGTGGTGCTCGGCACCATGGCCGCCTATGCCCTGGCGCGCATCAAACGTTTCCGTGGCAGCACCTTGTTTACCGGCATGGTATCCGCCCCCATGGTGATGCCCGACATCATCACCGGCATCTCGCTGGTGATGCTGATTTTGCAGGTGCAGGCCTTGCTGCGCGGTTCCAGCCTGAGCTGGCTGCAGTTTGAGCGCGGCTGGTTCACCATCTGGCTCGGCCACACCACCCTGTGCATGGCCTACGTTACCGTGGTGATCCGTACCCGCTTGGGCGAGCTCGACCAATCCTTGGAAGAAGCCGCGCAGGATTTGGGCGCCAAGCCGTGGAAGATTTTCTGGGTGATCACCCTGCCGCTGATTGCCCCCGCCATCGCCTCCGGCTTCCTGCTCGCCATGACCCTTTCCATGGACGACCTGGTAATCACCTCCTTCCTCAGCGGCCCCAACTACACCACCCTGCCGCAGCTGATTTTCGCCAAAGTAAAACGCGGCGTGAACCCGCAGATGAACGTGCTGGCCACCTTCCTGATCGCCATCATCGGCACCCTCGTCATCACCGGCAACTACTTCATGATGCGCCGCGTAAACAAACGCGACCGCGAAGCCGCCCTGGCCTACAAACAAGCCCAAGAAGCCGCAGTGGCAACAGCCGCTCCGCCACCCTCCGCGCTGATTGAAGCGGAAGAGGCAGATACGGCTGCCGAAACGGCTGATGCCGGCAGCATACCACCGGAATAACAAGTTGGTCGTAGGTTTGATTTGCTGCAAATAAATGCCAGTATTTACAGTATATTGATTGCCATCCGCCATCAAGCGGCCTATATTGAAGGCTACCTGAAACCTTTCAGGTAGCCTTTTCTTATCCAGTTGCAGAGGTTTAATTAGTAAACGGATGCTGCAGCACGATGGTTTCCACGCGGTCGGGGCCGGTGGAGACGATGGCGATGGGTGCGCCGCACACTTCTTCGATGCGTTTCAGGTAGCCTTTGGCGTTTTCCGGCAGCTGATCAAAGCTTTGCACACCGAAGGTGGATTCTGTCCAGCCAGGTAAGGTTTCGTAGATCGGGGTGCAGCCGGCCACAGCATTGCTGCCGAAGGGCAGGATATCGGTGGTGCTGCCGTCGGGCAGGATGTAGCCGGTGCAGATTTTGATTTCGGGGATGCCGTCCATCACGTCGAGTTTGGTGATGCACAGGCCGCTGATGCCGTTGATTTGGATGGAGCGCTTGAGGGCGGCGGCATCAAACCAGCCGCAGCGGCGGGCACGGCCGGTTACCGAGCCGAATTCGTTGCCGCGTTCGGCCAGGCCTTTGCCGGTGTCGTCGAACAGTTCGGTGGGGAAGGGGCCGGAACCGACGCGGGTAGTGTAGGCCTTCACGATGCCGAGCACATAATCTAAGGCCTGCGGCGGTACGCCCGCCCCGGCAGAGGCAGCGCCTGCCAAACAATTAGACGAGGTAACAAAGGGATAAGTGCCGTAGTCGATATCCAACAGCGTACCTTGGGCACCTTCAAACAGCAGGCGTTCGCCGCGCTGGATGGTGTCATGCAGGCTGCGCGACACGTCGGCGAGCATCGGCAGAATACGCTCTTTGAAGGCGTTGATTTTGGTCATCACGTCATCAAACTGCACGGGCTCTGCGCCATGCAGGTGTTGCAGCTGCACGTTATACACTTCAAGGTTGGCGCGCAGTTTGTCGGACAAGAGCTCGGTATTGGCCAAATCGCCCAAGCGGATGGCGCGGCGGGATACCTTGTCTTCGTAAGCCGGGCCGATGCCGCGGCCGGTGGTGCCGATTTTGCCGGCGCCTTTGGAGGCTTCGCGGGCATGATCGAGCGCAATGTGGTAGGGCAGGATCATCGGGCAGGTGGGGGCGATGTGCAGCCGACCGGCTACGTTTTTCACGCCGGCCGCAGTGAGCTCGTCGATCTCGCCGAGCAGGGCCTCGGGGGAAACCACCACGCCTGAGCCGATATAGCAATGCAGGTTTTCATGCAGGATGCCGCTGGGAATCAGGCGCAGCACGGTTTTTTTGCCGTTCACCACCAGCGTGTGCCCGGCATTGTGGCCGCCTTGGAAACGCACCACCCCGGCGCATTCTTCGGCCAGCCAGTCTACGATTTTGCCTTTGCCTTCGTCGCCCCATTGCGCGCCGATTACTACGATATTTTTTGCCATGATGTTGTTGCCTTTGTTGGTTAATTGGTAGAAATGGTTTTTTATAACTTCTGCCTACATTAGAACCTTGATGTGTTCAGGTAGCATGGGCAGGGTAAGGAATGTTAATTCATACATGCTGCTGAAAGCTTTGGCCTGTGCTTCGTCTATATCGGTAACCAGTAAGATAAAGTTTTCGGCGGGAATATTCAGCCGTTTGCGTAGGGTAAGGTATTTATCCAAATCGCGACGGTACTCACCGGTTTTGCATTCGATTACCAAAGGCTGTTTGCCAGTAGGCAGAAAGACGACATCCAGTTCATGCAGGTCTTCATTGGCGAAACGAATTTCCAAGCTTCTGGCGCAAGAGAATGAATAAGTTTTCCCCCGTTGCTTGGCTTCTTTCAATATCTGCCCGAGTGCGTACCATTCCAGCCATTCGCCACTAAAAAATTGGCGGACAGGCGCGGCACTTTGTAGCTTCAAGTGGATGAGTTTATCTTGTTTTTGATAAGAATAACGGGAAAATAGGGTATTGCTATAAAACTCGCGGCAGAGGGTGTTAATTTGTTGGGCGTTTTTTTGCGAGTATTTTTTCAAATCCAAATTCAGCCCGCTGTGGCTATTACGGTATGACCAAGCAATTCTGCCGATAATGTCTTTGAATACGTTGTAATACTGTCCAATACGTTCGGCAGCTTCATCGTAGTAGCCGCTCATGTCCACGGCGGAATAGTCGAAGTTTGGGGTAATTTGTTTGTCAGCAAACCATTGCGCCAATCCTAAATGCTGTTGTGCAGTGCTTAGAACTTCAGTATCCGACAATTTAATGCCGTATAGTGGATTGGTATCACTTGATTGTGTGGCTTCATTTGTTGAATTAGAAACCTGTTCACTTTCCTGCTCTTTCAACGCATTTAGTTCACGCATAACAGCAGCGTAGCGGTTAATCAGCTGGTTGATGAAATACACGGTATCGTAAACGATAACGGGCTGCCCGCATTTTTGGCATACGGCACTTTCCTGTGCGGGATGTTCTCCTAGTTGTTTACAATGGTTGCAGCGATAGACGCCCATTGCTTCTCCTTGTTAATCTTAATAAATAAGAAATACTTGGATTTTTCAGGTAGCCTTTAAGTGAGGCTACCTGAAATTATTTATGCCACCTGTGTTTGATGCTCGCTTCCCGCACGTTCGCGGATTGTGCCCAGGCGATACACGGTTTCGCCTTGTTCGGTGAGGAAGGCCTGCGCCGCATCGGCCTGTTCGGCAGGCACGATAACGGTCATGCCGATGCCGCAGTTGAAGGTGCGGTACATTTCCCGCTGCTCCACGTTGCCGGCCTGTTGCAGCCATTGGAACAGCTTGGGCAGCGGCCAGGATTGGGCATCGATTTGCGCCACGCAATTTTCGGGCAGCACGCGTGGGATGTTTTCGGTGAGGCCGCCGCCGGTGATGTGCGCCATGCCTTTGATTTCAAATTTTTCCAGCGCCGCCAAAATCGGTTTCACATACAGGCGGGTAGGTGCGATAACGGCTTGGCGCAGGGTTTTGCCGCCGTCGAATTCGGCATCCAAATCGGGATTGCTGCGCTCGATGATTTTGCGGATGAGCGAATAGCCGTTGGAGTGCGCGCCGTTGGAGGCGAGGCCGAGCACCACGTCGCCGGGCCGGATGCTGCGGCCGTTGATGACTTTGCTTTTTTCCACCACGCCCACGGCGAAGCCGGCCAAATCGTATTCGCCTTCGGGATACATGCCGGGCATTTCGGCCGTTTCGCCGCCAATCAGGGCGCAGCCGGATTGTTCGCAGCCCTCGGCGATGCCTTTAATCACATCGGTGGCGCGCGCCACATCGAGCTTGCCGCAGGCGAAATAGTCGAGGAAAAACAGCGGCTCCGCGCCTTGCACGAGGATGTCGTTCACGCTCATGGCCACCAGGTCGATGCCCACGGTGTGGTGGATATCCCATTCAAACGCCAGTTTCAGCTTGGTGCCTACGCCGTCGGTGCCGCTTACCAGCACGGGGTTTTGATACTTTTTGCTGATTTCCACCAGCGCGCCGAAGCCGCCCAAGCCGCCCAACACTTCGGGTCGCAGGGTGCGCTTGGCAAAGGGTTTGATGTTTTCGACCAGTTGGTCGCCGGCATCAATATCGACACCAGCATCGCGGTAGCTGAGGGATTGGGTCATGGCACTCTTTCGGGGAAAAATTTAAAACAGGAAAACGCTATTTTACCTGATTTTAAGCAGCAGCTAAGGATTGAATTGGGCGGCCTAATCCAGCAGGTTGTCGAGCGCACGCTCAATGGTGGGGAAGGCAAACTCAAACCCCTGCTGCAACAGGGCTTTCGGCGGGGCAAATTGGCCGTCTAGCACCAAATCGGCCTGCTCGCCCAGCATCAGGCGCAGTGCCTGTTCGGGAACGGAAAACAACAGCGGGCGGCGCAGCCGTTGGGCGGCGGCGCGGGCAAAGTCGAGCTGGGTGGTGCGCTTGGGGGCAGTAATGTTGTAAGCCTGAAAGCCGTTGTGCGTTTGCGTGGCTAGGAAACGGATGGCGGCCACGACATCATCCATATGCACCCACGGCAGGGGCTGCCCGCCGTTGCCGAGCCGGCCCGCGCAGTAGCGCACCGGTTTGAGCAGCTGCGGCAAAATGCCGCCATCTCTGCCCAGCACCACGCCAAAGCGGCACACGGCCACCGGCACGCCGCTCTCCTGCTGCACGCGCTGTATCGCCGCTTCCCATTGCTGGCAAAGCTGCGAAGGGAAAACATTTTGCGGCGGCGCGTTTTCCGCACACGGCGGCCAGCCCTCCGCGCTGCCGTTGCCATAATAGCCCACGGCGGAGGCCTGAATGATGAGGCGCGGCGGTTGCGGGTGGCGGTGCAGCCAGTCGGCCACAGCCTGCACCGGCTGCAAGCGGCTTTGCAACAGCTCCTGCTTGCGCTGCGCCGTCCAGCGGCCTTCACCCACCGACGCCCCTGCCAGGTTAATCAGCAAATCGGGGCGGATGCTGTCGTAGAGGTGGTGCAGCGCGGCGATGTATTCAAAACGCTTATCCGCCTCCCGCGCGCTGGTCGGATGGCGGCTAACGATAATCACCCGATGCCCGTCGGCCTGATACGCCGCGGCCAGATGGCGGCCGATAAAGCCGCTGCCGCCGATAATTACGATGGTTTGCCGACTCATGCGCATCTCCGGCCGGCAAAAGAAAAGGCTGCCTGAAACATGGTTTCTCTTTCATGTGTAAATTTTCAGGTAGCCTGCCATGTTCCGGGCGGGCGTGCAAGTTTATCGGTGTGGGGATATTCGGGCTGTGTGTTTCAGGCAGCCTCAGCGGCGCAGGTTGCCTGAAGCACAATCATCTTGCTTGGAGAAGGACAAAACCGCAAGCACTCAAAATAACTAAAGGCTACCTGAAACCTTTCAGGTAGCCTTTAATCATACTTGCTACAGCAGCCTACTGATGCCGGCGCAACTCTTGACGCAACGACTGCAAGCCGGAGCGGCGGTCGGCGATTTGCAATTGCAGGTTGCCGGCGCGATCAGACTGATTGTTGCGGCGGGCGGTAGCCAGCTCGCGTTCGGCCTGCGCTAAGGCGCGCTCTTCACGGCGGATGTCGCGGGTGATGATTTCCTTGGGCGTGAGCGGTTTGGCGGCAGCAATCACCGGCGCAGGGCGCACAATGGGGGTGCTGCGGCGTTCCGGCTCGGGCTGGTGGCGCAGGGTAACGCGCATGGGCACGGGTTTGCTGATTTCCACATCGCTGGCGGCAGCCACAGCTTCTTGCCACACATCTGGCAATTCGCTGCTGCCGGTATCGGCTTTGTTGGTAGACTGTTTAACTGGCTCGGAGGCAGCAGCCACAGGTGCGGAAGCGGCAGCAGCCTGTTTAGGCAAATCCGCCTCTTCCTCGGTCAAAGATTTGGCCACGGGGCGGCAACGGCCTTGCGGCAGGGCAGTACGCACGCTGCGCCCGTCGGCGAGTTGGCAGAGATAGGAAATTTCGGCCGGAGCGGTTTCGCTGCGGGCGGCGGGGGTTTCGGTGGCGGCACTGATGCCGAAAGCCAGCAGCAAAAAGCTGGGCAGAACAATATGGGCTAATTTTTCAAACATGATTTGGTGTGTATTGCTAAAGTGTTTAATTCCCCATATGGCATTGGCTTGCTATGGCGAATTAATCTGCTGTGTTATGAATAGATAGCATTATATCAAGCAGCAGGCACACAGGCTGTTGGCTTAGGTTTAAACAGGTAAACAGGCTACCTGAAAAACGCAACGGGCTTTAAGCGGCGTGAATTCCATTTAATTCAGGACAAGGCACGGCATAAAGGCTTAAAATATTCATTTTTTCCAGCAGGAGAGAGCCATGGCACAATTCTTCGCCATCCACCCCGAAAATCCACAAGAGCGGCTGGTGAAACAAGCCGCCGAAATCGTGCGCCAGGGCGGCGTGATCGTGTATCCCACCGACTCCTGTTACGCGCTCGGCTGCCAGATGGGCAACAAGGAAGCCATGGAACGCATCCTCGCCATCCGCCAAATCGATTTGAAACACCACCTCACCCTGATGTGCGCCGATTTGAGCGAGTTAGGCACTTATGCCAAAGTGGACAACAGCCAATTCCGCCAGCTCAAAGCTGCCACCCCCGGCGCCTACACCTTTATCCTGCCTGCCACCAAAGAAGTGCCCAACCGTACGCTGCACCCCAAACGCAAAACCATCGGCCTGCGCGTGCCCGACAATAAAATCGCCCTCGCCCTTTTGGCCGAGCTGGGCGAACCCATGCTCTCCTGCACCCTGATGCTGCCCGAAGAAACCGAGCCGCAAACCGACCCCTACGAAATCCGCAACCTGCTCGAACACGCCGTGGATTTAATCATCGACGGCGGCTGGTGCGGCACCGAGCCGACCACGGTAATCGATATGACCAACGGCACCGAGCTTATCCGCCAAGGTGCGGGCGATACATCGGTATTTGGGTTGTAACCGTCAGACTGTTTGTAAGCTGATTGTCCTTAAAGGCTACCTGAAAGTTTCAGGTAGCCTTTTAATCTGGCAGCAGATTAGCTTAAAAACTGCCGCTGTAAGCTTTCAGTTAGCCCCTACCCTACCCAAAACAAAACCGCCTGCATCCGTTGCGTGCAGGCGGTTTCGCTTTGGCTTGGCTCAGCCGGGTTACAGCACGGCCAAAGCGGCATCGTAGTTGGGCTCTTGGCCGATTTCGGGCACGAGCTCGGCGTGCAGAACTTTGTTGTTTTCATCCAGCACCACCACGGCACGGGCGGTGAGGCCGCGCAGCGGGGTGTCGGCCAGGGTGATGCCGTAGTCGGCGCCGAAGCTGCTGCGGAAGCTGGAGAGCGTTACCACGTTTTCAATACCTTCCGCGCCGCAGAAGCGGGAAAGGGCGAAAGGCAGGTCGGCGGAAACGCACAGCACCACGGCATTTTGCAGCGCAGCGGCGCGTTGGTTGAAGGTGCGTACGGATTGGGCACACACGCCGGTGTCGATGCTGGGGAAAATATTGAGCACTTTGCGTTTGCCGGCGAAGTCGGCCAAGGTTTTGTCGGACAAATCGGCGGCGGTGAGGGTGAAGGTGGGAGCGGCGGCGCCAACGGCGGGCAGGTTGCCTACGGTGTTGGCGGGCGTGCCGCGGAAGGTGATGTTTGCCATTTTGCTATCCTTTTCTTGATGTTGATGAAGATTGCTGTTACGCGGCGGCAAGGATAGAGGTTTTTCCACGGATTGCCAAGCAATGGCTACCTGAAAACGGAGCGAAGTGAAGTTTCTGCGAAGCTAAAGCGCAGCTTCAACGCAGTTAAAACGACGCGCAGCAGCGTTTTGTGAGGCAATACAAAAATACAGCCAAGCAACCCAACACCATATCGGCCATTCAGCCGGCTCGCTATCCAACTTTTCAGGTAGCCTCACCCATCCAAGGCATCCAACAAAGCAATCCGCGCGCGCAAGCCCCAATAGCTGGCCAGGCCGGTGGTACTGTGGCGCACGCGGCCGTTTT
>CAUPYH010000041.1:0-15508 GCA_963515595.1 uncultured Eikenella sp.
GCGATTAAAGTGCAGGAATAAACCTACCCAAGTTGGCGTAACCGCAAATATAGTGAATTAACAAAAACCAGTACAGCGTTGGCTCGCCTTGCCGTACTATTTGTACTGTCTGCGGCTCGCCGCCTTGTCCTGATTTAAATTTAATTCACTATATAAAAAAACAATGATTACCCACACACGCATTTTGACAGCAAGAGGTTAATAGCGTTTTTACACTTATTACACTTTCGGCGGTTGTTTGAAAAACAATTAATCAAACAGGAAAGTTGCTCACAGCGGGAACGGCGTAAACAACACGACGATTTCCAACAAATAGGCAAACAAAAAGGCTTGCCGAAGCAAGCCTTTTTGTTGGGTTACTAGACTAGGCTAGTCACAAATTAGAATTTGTGTACTACGCCAGTGCCCACGCCCCAGTTGCTTACGTTTTTAGCAGCGCTATTTTCTTTCTCACGCAACCAACCTACAGAAACCAGACCAGTAGTGCGGCGGGAGAAGGCATAGTCTGCACCAACGATAGCTTGGGTGTAACGAGCACCAAGATTATCAGATTTACCGTATGCTACAGAGACTTTAGGAGTAACGGCACCGAAAGTGTAAGCTGCAGAAATCTGAGCCTCTTTGGTTTTGTCAGTACCAGCACCACCGTCGGCAGGAGTACCAGTGGTAGCAGGAGGAACAGGTGCAACAGCAGGAGTGTAATTGGCAATATCAAAGCTATCACGGCCAGTGAAGTCGCCAGTTACACCTTTGCCATATTGCAGGCCAGCTGCAACATACAGGTTGTTAGCGTCGTAACCGAAGCTCAGGTTGTGAACATGGCTGTCTTTCAGACCAGTAGCAGTTGCTTCAGCGTGGGTCTTACGAGCATATTCAACAGCATAACGACCGAAGAAGCCGCTGTTCTTATAGCCTAGGCCCAAACCGAATACCGGTTTGCCGTCGTTAGTACGACCGCCGTGTACGTTAGTACCGGGAGCCATCTGGAATGAGAAGTCGAAACCAGCAAAGTCAGGAGACTGGTAGTTCAAGCTAGTACGACGAGCACCGAAACGGGTGTAACGGGACAGACCCAAAGCTTCATTGCTATATTCCCAGTTGTCTTGGGCATCCAAGGCTTGTTTCAGCGGGGTGCTTACACGACCAACTTTAACGGTACCGAAGCCACCTTCCAAACCAACGAAGCTGTCGCGGTTGTTTACAAAGCTGCCGCCGTCCAAGCTGGCGTTAGATTCAACTTGCCAAACAGCTTTCAGGTTGTCACCCAAGCCTTCAGAACCTTTGAAGCCGATGTAGCTACCATAGTCAACCACGCCCCAAGCGTTTCTTTCACTCTTCAGCTGGTCGGAGGTACCTTCACGAGTAAATTCAACACCGCCACGGATGGTACCGTACAGAATCACTTCTGCAGAAGCGGCAACCGGCAAGGAAACCAATGCTAATGCAATCAGGGTTTTTTTCATGCTGCATTCCTTTATCTATGTCTAAACTAAAAATACACACTTAAAAAAGAAACTTCGTCTTTCTTTATTTAAGCTCTCACGCAATCGCCGCATTAGCGATTTCATGACTGCAATATAATTGTTCGGCGGCAAAAAAACAAATCCAATCGCGGGCAAAACGGCAGATGCGGGCGAAATTGTATGCTTTATGCAACAATGTGCCGTCATAT
This sequence comes from uncultured Eikenella sp., assembly GCA_963515595.1. GTDB lineage: Bacteria > Pseudomonadota > Gammaproteobacteria > Burkholderiales > Neisseriaceae > Eikenella. The sequence goes on from CAUPYH010000041.1 coordinate 1,673, forward strand.
TGGGGATGGATTTTATGCCGCTTAAAAGCTGTTCAACATGGAGTTTGCCCTGGCGGGCAATACGGCCTATCATCTTATAAATTATGTTTTTCCGGCGAGCCGAGAGAGGCAGAGCCGGAGGTTCGCAACGAATATTTGAGAGCTTATGAGCCACACTGTACACCTGAAATTTGAAGAGATCGACAACACTGTTTTGCAACGGCTGTGCGGGCCGCTAGAAGAAAACTTGGAAAAGCTGGGCAAAGCGCTGGAAGTGGAAATTGGACGGCGGTTTGCTGAGTTTACCTTTATTGGCAGCCACGCCCATGCGGCACGGGAAGCGCTTTTGAAACTGGCCGAGTTGGCTGAACGAAGGGATTTGGACGATAACGACATCCAACTCGCAGCCGTCGAGGCCAAAACAGCCGATGAGGCTTTTATGCCGAAAAATGAGGCCGGGCATCAGTATTTCCTGCAAACGCGGCGCGGCAAGCTCGGCGGGCGCACACCGCGTCAAAACGGCTATATCCGCGCACTGCTCAGCCACGATATTGTGTTCGGCTTAGGCCCGGCGGGTACAGGCAAAACTTATTTGGCAGTGGCGGCGGCGGCGGATGCCATGAGCAAGCACGAAGTGGAGCGTATTGTGCTGGTGCGCCCTGCGGTGGAAGCGGGGGAAAAACTCGGCTTTCTACCGGGTGATTTGGCGCAGAAGGTAGATCCTTATCTGCGCCCGCTGTATGACGCGCTGTATGATTTGATGGGCTTCGACCGCGTTACCAAACTGCTGGAACGTGGGCTGATTGAGATTGCCCCGCTGGCCTATATGCGCGGGCGCACGCTGAACGGCTCGTATGTGATTCTAGATGAGGCTCAGAACACCACGCCGGAACAGATGAAGATGTTCCTCACGCGTATCGGCTTCGGCGCCAAGGCAGCGATTACCGGCGACATCAGCCAAATCGACTTGCCGCGCAACATTAAATCCGGCCTGAAAGACGCGCGGGAAAAACTGCAAGGCATCGATGGCATTTATTTCCACACCTTTACCAGCGAAGACGTGGTACGCCATCCCTTGGTGCAGAAAATCGTGGATGCCTACGACGCTGCAGATGAGGAGCGGGAAGAATAGCGTTTGCCGCCTTGGTATCTTTATATATATCCGGTTTCAGGTAGCCTGCGAGCACATGGTTTGAGGCTACCTGAAATTTATTACCAACCCAACTTCAGTCTTTATTAAAGAAAGAACAGTTATGCAAAACATGCAACTGCCGCTGCATTTCCATTTTAAAATATTCACACCATCCAATGATTTCAGCGTGGTGGATGCCGGAGGCAGAGAAGTGGCCTACACACGGCAGAAGATTTTTAAGCTGAAGGAAGCCGTAGAGATTTTTAGCGATGCCACCCGACACACGCGGCTATATCGCATACAGGCCGACCGCATCATCGATTTCAACGCCTGCTACCGGATTGTGAACGAAAACGGCGAGGAGCTCGGCTCGATACGGCGCAACGGCATGCGCTCGCTGTGGCGTATTTCCTACCAAATATACGATGCCGGCAACCGGCTGCTTTATGAAGTGCGCGAGAAAAACCCGTGGTTGGCATTTTGGGATGCGCTGGTGGGCGAGATTCCGGTTGTGGGCATGCTTAGCGGTTATTTTCTCAACCCAAGCTTTGGGGTAACCGATGCCGCCGGGCAGGAGGCGTATCTGCTGAAAAAAGAGCCTTCGCTGATGGAGCGACGCTTCAGCCTGCAAAAAACCGGCACGGCGGCGCATGATAAATTGGTTACGCTGTCGCTGATGATGTTGATGTTGTTGGAACGGGCGAAGGGGTAGGGTTTGCCAACGCTCCAGGCTACCTGAAAATGGCCGGATGGGGTTTCAGGTAGCCTTTAATAATGCAATGGTAGGTTGATATTTGCCTGATGGATTGCCGGTTAAATCTTTATCCGCCCTTGGGGTTGTCCTATTGTTGGAAGGTGTACTTTTCGTAACGCATCAATTAAGAATAAGTCGCATTCCCTTCGCTAAATGATACAATCACGCCAAACCTTGCTGGAGAATGAGGAATAATGGGTAAAACGGAGTGGATGATTGCGGTTTTGGCGGCCGGGCTGGCGGCGGGGGTGGCGTGGATACGGCATCGCCGACAAACCGGTCGTGATTCTTACCTGCCGCTGTGGCGGCCTTTTGTGTGGCTGGCGGGTTGGCTGGCGCTGCTCTTGGGCATTATCGGCATCTTTTTGCCAGGATTGCCGACGGTGCCGTTCGTGCTGCTGGCGGCAGGCTGTTGGTCGCGCACATCGCCGCGTTTCCACCGGTGGCTGAGCGAACACCGCCATTTCGGCCCGATGGTGCGCAACTGGGAGCACAAACGGGCAATTCCGTTGAAGGGCAAGGTGTTGTCGGCGCTGATGATGGCTTGCTCGTGTGTGTGGATGCTGTACCGTTTTCCCGAACGCTGGTGGGCGGGGGTGGGTATGGCTGTAGTGTGTTTGTCGGTAGCGGTGTGGATGTGGCGGCTGCCGAATGAGTAAAATTGAAGGGATGAGATCAAGAAAGGCTACCTGAAAATTTTCAGGTAGCCTTTTTGTGTGAAATGCCTTGTTGCTTACAGGCCGTGTACTTTAAAGCGGCCTTCAATCGGGGCGAACTGCTTGTCTGCGGCGGGCGCAGCGATGCCGCCGAATACGAGCTGGGCGCGCAGGGTCCAGCTGGCGGGGATTTGCCACTGCTCGGCCACGGCTTGGTCGATGACGGGGTTGTAGTGTTGCAGGTTGGCGCCGATGCCGGCTGCGGCGAAGGTGGTCCACACAGAGTATTGGTGCATGGCGTCGGCGTGTTCGGCCCACACGGGGAAGTTGGCGGCGTAGGCAGGGAATTGCTCTTGCAGGCCGCGTACGACGGATTGGTCTTCAAAGAAGAGTACGGTGCCGGCTGCGGCGGCGAAGCCGGCCAGTTTTTGGGCGGTGGGCTCGAATTTGTCGGCGGGCACGATTTGGCGCAGGGCGGCTTCGGTGAGCTGCCAGAGTTTTTCGTGTTCGGCGCCGAACAGCACCACGACGCGGGTGGATTGGGAATTGAAGGAAGAGGGGGTGTGCAGCACGGCGTGTTCTACGATGGCGGCTAATTCTTCGGCGGGCAGGGGCAGGTTTTTGTTGAGCGCATATACGGAACGGCGGGTGCGGGCGGCCTCTTGCAGGATTTGATGGGTCATGATTTTTCCTTTCGGGTGTGCTGGATAATGTAATGTGCGGCAGTATAAGGGTTTTGCGGCGCGGGGTGGTAGCGCTTTGCGGCAAGATGGTGTTTCTTGCTGGGAAAAGATGGGGGTGATTTTGTGGGGATTGGTTTTCAGGTGGCCTGTATGGGAGGGCTACCTGAAAATAGTATTGGCCTGCGGTGCTGCATTTGGTTTCGCAAGGAGGGTAATCAAAAGGCTACCTGAAAAACAGAACAATGTTTTCAGGTAGCCTTTATCTTACTGCGCCCTTACAGAATCTGCCACACGAAGAAAATCAAAGTGTGCAGGATAAACAGCGGCACAAGGATGCCGAACGACCAGGCCATGTAGCCGAAGAAGCCGGGCATGGGCACTTTGCGCTGTTCGGCGATGGCTTTCACCATGAAGTTGGGGGCGTTGCCGATGTAGCTGAGCGCGCCCATGAACACGGATCCCATGGATACGGCCAGCAGGGTGTGGAACAGGTGGCCGTTCATCAGGGTGTGCGCGTCGCCGCCGGCCATGTTGAAGAACACGAGGTAGGTGGGGGCGTTGTCCAAAAAGGCGGAGAGCATACCGGTCATCCAGAAATACATGGTGTTGATCGGGTTGCCGGAAGCGTCGTGCACCATGGAAATCAGCGGGGCAAACGCGCCGTGTTCTCCGGCTTGCAGCATGGCCAATACGGGGGCGATGGTGATGAAGATGCCGAGGAAGAGTTTGCCCACTTCGGCAATCGGGCCCCAGTTGAATTCGTTTCCGGCACGCACCTGTTTGGGGGTGATGGCGAGGGAAGTAACGGCCAGTACCACCAAAATCAGGTCGCGGGCGAGGTTTGGCAGGGCGTAGTGCGTGCCGAGGATTTCAAAGCCGGGGTGTGCGGGCTGCCAGATGCCGGACATCATCACGGCGGTTACCACGCCGCCCAGGAGCAGGAAGTTCCATTTGCCCATGAGCTTGATTTTTTCCGGCGGGCTGTCGGGGCTCGGGTCTTTAGCAAGGATTTCGTCGGCTTGGGCGAAGTATTTGCTGTCGAGGATGTAGAACACGGTGAGCAGCACGGCGGCGCTAATCAGCACGGGCGGCAGCATGTGTTGCACCGTCCACATAAAATCCACGCCTTTGAGGAAGCCGAGGAAGAGCGGCGGGTCGCCCAGCGGGGTGAGGCCGCCGCCGATATTGGCCACGAGGAAGATGAAGAAAATCACCACGTGCACGCGGTGCTTGCGGTTGTCGTTGGCTTTGAGGATGGGGCGGATCATCAGCATGGCGGCGCCGGTGGTGCCCATCACGGAGGCCAGGAGCGTGCCGATGGCGAGCAGCGCGGTGTTCATGCGCGGGCTGCCGTGCAGATTGCCCCACACGAGGATGCCGCCGGAGATGGTGTAGAGCGCCCACAGCAGCAAAATAAAGGGGATATATTCGGCTACCAAGGCGTGCACCAGCACATGCAGGCTGGTGGAGAAGCCGTACACGAGGGTGAAGGGGATGAGGAAGGCCAGCGTCCAGCCGGCGGTGATTTTGCCGAAATGGTGATGCCAAATGTGGGCGAAAAATAGCGGACCAGTGGCGATGGAGAGCAGAATCAGCACGAAGGGGATGCCCCAGGGCAGGCTCAGCTCGGCACCATTGAGCTCGCCGGCCAGCGCGGGAAGCGGCAGGGCGAGCAGCGGCAGGAAGAGGGCGGTTCGGATACGCATCGGGTTTCCTTATTGGCAGGTGGTCACAAACAAAATATTTCAGCCGGACGGGTTATTCCGGCTGTTTTACTGTGCTGATTGTAAATGAAAGCGGGCGGTGTGTCAGTATGTGCTGTTGGGTGGCGGTTGCAGGCTACCTGAAAATAAGCAGGCTTTATTGCCTATGCCCGCCACTTGAGGCAGCAGAGGCTACCTGAAACCCGCTTGCCCGCTGTGATACAATCCCGCCCTTGAATCGAACTGCCGCAAACCCGCCATGACCAAGAAAAAACCGAAAACCTTTGAAGAAGCCGTGAGCCGGCTGGAAGCCATCAACCAAGCCATGCAGGCCAGCGATATGCCGCTGGAAGACGCGCTGGCCGCCTATCAGGAAGGCAGCGAACTGGTGCGTTTCTGCCAAGCGCGGCTGGCCGAAGTGGAGCAGAAGCTGCAAGTGCTGGATTCCGGCGTGGAACGCGAGCTGGTGTTGGAACAAGATGAATAAACCCGATAATTGGCAACAACGCGCCCGCGCCCAAGCCGAACTCGTGTTGGAGCGCGTGCTGCCTGCAGAAAACAGCCTGCCGCAGCGGCTGCACCAAGCCATGCGCTATGCCGTGCTCGGCGGCGGCAAACGGCTGCGCCCGCTGCTGGTGCTGGCTGCCGCCGAATTGGGGCAATCCGAAGCCGCCGCTGCCGAGGCCGCCCTGGCCGCCGTGGAGCTGGTGCACGTTTATTCCCTGGTGCACGACGACATGCCCGCCATGGACAACGACAGCCTGCGCCGCGGCAAACCCACCTGCCACGTCCAATACGACGAAGCCACCGCCCTCTTGGTGGGCGACGCGCTGCAAACCCTCGCTTTCGACGTGCTCAGCCGCCCCAACGGCCTGCCCGCACAGCGGCAGCTGCAAATGGTGCATACCCTCGCCCGCGCTTCCGGCAGTCTCGGCATGGCCGGCGGGCAGGCCATCGATTTGCAATCCGTGGGGCAGCGTATCGGCCAGCCCGAATTGGAAACCATGCACCGCCTGAAAACCGGCGCCCTCATCCGCGCCGCCGTGGCCTTGGGCGCGCTAAGCTGCCCCGATTTGGACGATGCCGCCCTGACGCGGCTCGACGACTACGCCGCCAAACTCGGCCTTGCCTTCCAAGTAATCGACGACGTGCTCGATTGCGAGGCTGACACCGCCACCTTGGGCAAAACCGCCGGCAAAGACCAAGAAGCCGACAAGCCCACCTATGTCAAACTCATGGGGCTGAATGCCGCCCGCGACTATGCCGAACGGCTCGTGGCTGAAGCGCAGCAAGCCCTGTCCGGCTTCGACGCCCGCGCCGACCGCCTGCGCCAACTGGCCGCCTTCGTTACCGAACGGCGAAACTAAGGGGTTACCGGCCGGAAAAGAGAAAGGCTACCTGAAAATCTGCTAAAAGGATTTTCAGGTAGCCTTTAATTTGGCACTAAACCGTGGGGCGGATACTGGTATCCGACAAAATCGTTATGCTGGAAACATCGGGTTCGAGAGTCCGACCCGGTTTCTGCAATTTGGGGCTACCTGAAAATCGGTGCGCCCTTTTTTCGTTTTCAGGTAGCCTGAAACAGCATGGGCTAACTGCCATGCCGATTGCTCAAGCTCAGTCGTAGAGGCCTACATTGTGGGTTGTTGATCGACTATAAAAAAGGCTACCTGAAACTTTAGCTTCGCAGAAACTTCGCTGCGCTGCGTTTTCAGGTAGCCTTCCGTTATGCTTCAACGTTACCGGTGTAAAGCTTTGGGTTTACCAGTAACCCATCACTTTCCACCAAACGCCGCCGATGACCACGAAGACAGCGAGGTTGACCACGCTCATGATGAAGCCTGCTTTCCACCATTCGCCCAAGGTGGTGTAGCCGGAGCCGAAAATCACGGGCGAAGTACCGGTGGCGTAGTGGGTGAGGGTCATCATGATGCTAGAAGAGGAAGCCAGCAGCAGGGCGTAGAGCATGGGGGGCGCGCCCAGGGCCAGGCCGGCGGCATAGAAGGCGCTGAGCATGGCGGTGATGTGGGCGGTGGTGCTGGCGAAGATGTAGTGAGCATACATGTAGGCCAGAAGCAGCAGGGTTACCGCGCCAACCCAGCCCATGCCCATGCCGCCGATGCCGCTTTCCAAGAGTTTGGAGAGCCAGGCAATCAGGCCGAGCTTGTTGAGGAAGGTGGCCATCATCACCAGGGCGGAGAACCAGGTAACGGTGTCCCATGCACCTTTTTCAGTCAGAACATCCTGCCAGGTAAGCACACCGCTGAGCAGCAGCAGGGAGAGGCCGAGGAAGGCGGTAGTGGTGGGGTTGACGGCATAGGCTTTGCCGAAAATCATGGCCGGAATGCCTGCCCACAGCAGCAGCAGGATGGCAAAAATGCCCAACATGATTTTTTCGCCGCGGTTCATCGGGCCCAGTTCTTGCAGCTTGTCTTTGGCAAACTGAGAAGCGTTCGGGGTTTCTTTGATTTCGGGCGGGAAGAAGAAATACAGCACCAGCGGCATCAGGAACATGGCCGCCACGCCGGGCACAAACATGGCAATGGCCCAAGTGGCCCAGCTCAGATGGATATCGGAGTTGGTGGCTTTGGCGATCAGATCCACGATCAGCGGGTTGGGCGCGGTGGCGGTGATGAACATGGCAGAGGTAATCGGATTGCTGTGGTAGTTTACCAAGGCCAGGTATTTGCCGATGCGGTTTTGCGTACCTTTTTCCGGGTCGGAATCGAAGCTGCCCGCAATGGATTTCATAATCGGGTGGATGATGCCGCCGCCGCGCGCAGTATTACTGGGTGTTACCGGGGCGAGAATCAGCTCGGAAATGGCCAGGCTGTAGCCGATGCCCAGCGTTTTCTTGCCGAACAAGGAGATAAAGTAGTAGCCGATACGCGCGCCCAGCCCGGTTTTCAAGATGCCGCGCGAAATCATGATGGAAATACCGATGAGCCAAATCAGCGGGTCGCCGAAGGAACTCAGCGCGTCTTTAATGGCCACGGTGGCCGGATTTTTGATCGGGTTGCCTTCGGGATCAAGCTCGGGCACGGTTACCTTGGTAATGGCCACCAGCATAATGGCGAGAATCGACAGCGCGCCGATGGGCATGGCTTTGCCGATAATGGCGGCAATCACGCCCACAAACAGCGCCAACAGATGCCAGGCATTGGGGGTAACGCCCTGCGGCACGGGAATGACAAACCAAATCAACAGCGTCAGCGCAACGGCCACCGCCATTGGTATGGGTTTAAACCCGAGTTTGTTGTCCATTTCCTACTCCTTAATTCAAGTTGATGAAAGTACTGCAACCAATGAATTGTCTAGCGCATTTTAGCAGTTTTTTACGTAAATAGAAGGAATTTACTTTGCTAAAATTTATTGTGGATACAATGAATTGTTGAAATGAAACGAATGCGGAGGCATCGAGGCGGCGCAAAATGGCAAAGGCTACCTGAAAATCGGAGGGGATTTTCAGGTAGCCTTGATTCGGGGTTGGCTGTTATAGCTGCTCTTTTTTCACAGCAGCCAGGGCGCGGGCGAGGTTGTAGGCCAGTACGTCGTCCACTAGGCGGGGCACTTCATCTAGGAAAGCCTGCTGCATATTCTGCACCATCAGCGCGGTTTGCCGCTGAAGCGCGGTTTTCACCATGCCGGATACGGCATCGGCCAGATGCGGGCGCAGTTTTTCGGCCAGGCGTTCGAGCAGGACTTGCTCGCTTAGGCAGAGTATTTTGTGTTGCAGATTGCTAGGCAGGGCATAGGCATTGAGCAACACCACTTTTTCGGCAGCGGCGGCCAGTGCGGCGGTGCCGGGCTTGGCTTGGGCATCGTATTCGGGCTGTGCGGCCGCCTCGGCGGCTGCTTCGATTTGTTCGGCTATGTCTTGATCGGGCGTTACCGTGGGTTGTGCGCCGCCCAGCCATACGGTGGCCTGCTCGACCACGGGCTCGTTACGGCCGACGCGCAGGGAGTTTTGGGCGGCCAGCCAGTCTTCTTGAAACAGGATTTGCAGATTATTCAGCTCGGCTTCGGAGCTGGCGGTTTGCAGGTTGTGCTGTTGCTGCCAATGCTGGAGATAGGCTTGATAGGCCTGTTTTTGTTCGTCCAGATTCAAGCGGCGGTGGCGACTGCCGCTGAGCGCACTGGGGCGCGTGCCGGTGCTGGCGGGTTGTGCGGCAGTTTCGGCCACGGCCACAGACGCGGGAGTGTGAAGCGGTGCGGTGCGGGGTTCGGCAGTAGGCGCGGCGGCCGGCGCTGGCGTTAGGTTGGCCTCGGCCACCAAGGTGTCGTATAGGAAGGCGGCCGAAGGGTGGCGGTTGGATTGGGCGGCAGGCGGTTGCTGTGCCTGTTTGGCCAGATGGCGGCGTTTTTGTTGCAGGCGTTCCAGGCCTTTTTCCCAATCTTCGGTGTCTGATGCGGTGGATTGCGGGGAGGAGGTGTCGTCGTTGAGGGTGAAAACCAGATTATCTTGCGCTTGGGTCATGATGGTTTTTCCGAGGAGAGGTTAGCTTGGTATAGTGAATTAACAAAAACCAGTACAGCGTTGCCTCGCCTTGCCGTACTATCTGTACTGTCTGCGGCTCGCCGCCTTGTCCTGATTTTTGTTAATCCACTATATTGACTGTTTCAGGTAGCCTTTCATTGCTCGCCGTGAGGCTACCTGAAAACGTAACAGACGATATTATTTCATAAAATATGCTTCTGTGGGTGGCGGCTGTCCAAGCGCCGGGCTTGAGCTTATAATCCGCCCCGTTGCCCGGCAGCGTGGCCTAGGGGTGGAAAGGGAGAAGGTTATGGAAGAAATCAATCAGAGAATCAGCTATTTGGAAGAAAGCTGCGAGGCTCTGCGCGTGCAAAACCTGGTGTTGGGCAGCGCGCTGAAAAGCCTACTGCGCAGCCTGCCGCCGGAGATGGCGCAAGATGTGCTGGAGGCAGTGCGCGCGGGGTTTGATGATGAATTAGCGCGGCTGGAATATTCCGACAGCGCACAAAGCGAGCTGTTCCACGATGCAACTTATGCCTTTTTTGGCGAGAAGAATTACTGACTAAATCAGGTGTCGTGAATTAGATTTAAATCGAGATAAGGCGGCTGACCGCAGATAGTACAGTCGGGCCAATGCAGTATCGGTTTAAATTTCGTTTGCTAAAACACAGGAGAAAACCATGCACACACTTTGCAAACTGCCCTTTTTCGGCGTGGCGGAGGTGAGCGGCGCTGATGCCGCCGAATTTCTGCACAGCCAGCTTTCCAACCACATTTTAGATTTGCAGCCGGGCGAGGCTTGTTTCGCCACCTACAATTCGCCGCGTGGTCGGGTGTTGGCCAATATGCTGGTGTTGCGCCGTGCCGACCGTTTCCTGCTGGTGATGGCGGCGGATTTGCTGGAAGCCACGATAAAGCGGCTGCGGATGTTTGTGCTACGCAGCAAAACGGTGTTCCACACCGACAGCGCCTGGCAGGTGTACGGCCAAAGCGGTGCGGATACGGGCGCGGATGCCGCCGCGCTCAAATTTGTCGCCGAAGAAGGCGATAACGGGCTGATTACGCTGGTTTTGGCCGGTGGCAACCGCATCTTGCTCAGCTCCGTGCCGCTGCCCGATGCCGACCACCCTGCCGAAGCCTGGCAGGCTGCTGAAATTTTGCAGGGGCGGCCGTGGATTTCGCAGCCCACCGTGGAAAGCTGTGTGGCGCAAATGCTGAATCAGCACCTGCTTGGCGGCGTACATTTCAAAAAAGGCTGCTATCCGGGGCAGGAAATCATCGCCCGCGCGCAGTATCGCGGCCAAGTACGGCGCGGCATGGCGGTGTGCCGCAGCGCCATGCCTGTAGCCGTGGGCAGCAAGGTGGAGGCCGATGGCGAGGAAGTGGGGATTGTGATCAACAGTGCGGCGCATGACGGGGCTTTTGTGTTGCTGGCGGTTATCAAGCACGGCGCGGCAGGTAAGGCCTTGCAGGCCGGCGGGCAGGCTTTGCAAACGCTGAAGTTGTTGTTTGAAACGGAAGCGGATGAATGAGATAGCCGCCTGCCGGATTAAAGCGTAATAAGAAACAGGCTACCTGAAAAAGTTTCAGGTAGCCTGTTGTGTTACTGCTTTGCTGAATTGCACAGCAAAAGCGTTTCAGCCAGATTGATTAAGGAGTGATTTTCCGTGTGCCGAAAGCGCCGGTGTACTCGCCTTGTTTGTAGTAGGTGCCGCCCATTTCGTCGGCATGGCCGCCATAGAAGTGGCCGCTGAACTTCGCGCCGGAGTTGGCCGTGCCGCTAAAGCTGTTGCCGGAAATGATACCGTTGTCCAATACAACTTCTGCGTTGTTGGCAGGGGAAAGCCTGCCGCTGATGGTGCGGTTGCCGAAATTAACATTGAAGGTAGCCGCGCCGGTTTCAATCTGGGCATTGGTTTGGTTGGACACTGGGGCGTGAACGGCATAACCGGAATAGTTAAATGTACCGCTGGTAGGCATGTCATTGGCTGAGGTTACGATGCCTTGTGAAAACATATAGCCCTGGGCATTGGTTCCTTCGCGGACATAGCCATAGCTGGATTGCGTCATCACTTGCCCTACGCGCGCAGTGTTGCGTGCTTGCATATCGATCAGGTCGCCGACAACCATGTTGGGAGGGATAATGTTCAATTCTTGTCCATCTACCTTCAGCACGCCAAAGTTTTGCTGGGTGAAGGACAGAGCCTGCTCGCTGATGCGCTGATAGCCGTTAGATGACAGAGTGATGGCCTTGCCGGTACGCTGATTAGCGGGAGGCGGGGGAGGATTGCCGCCGCCTGGGTTGGGGTCGTTGGGATTGATCGGACTGTTGGGGTTGGGGCCGTTGCGACCGTTGTCGATCGGGCTGCCGCCGCCACCGCTGCCGCAAGCAGCCAAGCCAAGGGCGGTGATGGCGATGGCCAGTAGGGTTTGTGCTTTCATTCTTATTCCTTGTGTTGAGAAGGTTCTCGGCCTGCTGACCGGGTATTGCGTGTAGCAATGGTTGGTCGGCGTGGCTTGGAGAACGTTAGATAAAAAGAAGCGCGATTCTAGCATAAATATGGGGTTGGCCCAATTCAGTCGGCTTGCGTGCTCATCAGGCGCAGGGCTTTCAGGTAGCCTTGTTGGCTGGTGACGAGGCCGATGAATTCGCCGTTGGCGGCGTAGATGCGCAGGGGGGGGGGGTCGGGCAGTTCCGGCGGTGCGGCGGGGGTTTGGCCGAAGCGCAGGGCGCGGATGGTTTGCTCACTGGCGGTGTGCTGCGGCAGATGTTGCACCAATGCATCACAGGGCAGCAGTAAGGCGTCGCGCTGCTCTTCGGTGAGCGCGGCAAGGCTTTCGATGCTGTGGCTGCGTTCGATTTGGAAGCCGGCGGTGGCGGTACGGCGCAGGGCGGTGAGGTGGGCCAGGGTGTGGGCACTTTTGGCAATGTCTTCGGCGAGGGTGCGGATGTATGTGCCTTTGCTGCATTGCACGCTGATTTGGGCTTCGGGGAATTGGAAGCGGAGGATTTGGATGTTGTGGATATGGATGTTGCGGGGCTGGCGTTGGATATCGATGCCTTGGCGGGCGTATTGGTAGAGGGGTTTGCCTTGGTGCTTGAGGGCGGAATACATGGGGGGCAGCTGCTGCTGTGCGCCGAGGTGCTGCTGGCAGGCTACCTGAAAATCGGTTTGGCTGATTTCGGCATGGCTGGTGGCGATGATGCTGCCTTCGGCATCGCCAGTGTCGGTGGCTTGGCCGAGGCGGAGGGTGGCGATGTAGGCTTTGTCGGCATCGAGCAGGTATTGGGCGAATTTGGTGGCTTGGCCGAAGCAGACGGGGAGCAGGCCGGTGGCCAGCGGATCGAGCACGCCGGTGTGGCCGGCTTTTTCGGCACGGTAGAGGCGGCGGGCTTGTTGGAGGGCGCTGTTGCTGGAGAGGCCGGTGGCTTTGTCGAGCAGGAGGACGCCGTCGAGGGGGCGTTTTTGAGGTTTCATGGCGTGGGAATTGTAGGTTGATGATTTAGTGTTTAACTTTGTTGAAGTCGCGCTTTCAGGTAGTCTTTGGGGAGAATGGGGCTACCTGAAAATAGTTTGGTATGCCTGTTTTGTGGTGGTATCCGCTATAAAGGCTACCTGAAAATATTAGCAGTGCAGAAGTTCTGCTGCGTTAAGTTTTCAGGTAGCCTTTTGTATGGTAGCAATGGAAATCAGCGTTTGGCACCGAATGCGCCGTTGAAATGACCTTCTTTATAGTAGATGCCACCGACCTCTTCGGCATTGGGGCCGTAAAATGTTCCTTGGTAATATACTCTGCTGCCAGAGAGATGATTATTGAAATGGCTGCCATTAATGGAAGCAGCTTCTAAGTCGATTATTGGGCGGGTAGGAACATTTATGCTTCCATTAATGGAGTTGTTGCCGAAGTTTGCATTTAGTCGAATTGTTCCATCCATTATTTGGCCGGAAGCTTCTTCGGCATGAACGACTTTACCGTTGTAGGTTGCAGTGCCAGTATGCGGTATATTTGCAGCGGAGGTACCATGAGCCATCATATAGCCTTCATTGCTTTCACCACGAATGTACCCAAAGCGGGTGTGTGTGAAGGATTGTCCACCATCAACATAACGAGATATGCCGTTGCCGTCTCTCATGATGAGGAAGTTTCCAGAAGAAAGCCCGGCAGGGATGATTTCAAGAGTTTCATTTCGGCCTCTGTGATGATCCAGTATAGTTAAGAAATTAGCAGCGCCGCCGCTTGTGGAGAATCGAGAAGCACCCCGCGCTAGATAATTATAGTTGGAGCTATTGACTTTAATATGGTTTGTGGTGATGGGGATAACACGAGTGCCGGGAGGTAGAGGGGTGACGCCAAAGTTCGGGCCGCTACCCCCACCTCCGCTACCGCAGGCAGAAAGGGCAAAGGCAGTAAGCAATAGTGCGGATGAAGACGAAAATTTCATAATACAAC
>CAUPYH010000042.1:0-14717 GCA_963515595.1 uncultured Eikenella sp.
CTGCTTGGAACGCGATGCTGATGCCGACCAAAGCGGCGTTCATCGCGTCTAGGGAAGTGGTTTCCGTATCGATGCCGATTTTGTCCGCCTGCGACAGTTTGTCTAACAAAGCGGCAAACTGCGCTTCGGTGGTAACGGCCTGATAATCCAGCTTTTCGGGCGCAACGGCTTTTTCAGGTAGCCTTTCAGACGACGTTTCCATGTCCAACGCCGCCTGTTCGCCTATCGTATCGCTGCCGAACAAATCGCCGTCCGCCGCTTCGTGCATACGGCTTTCCGCTTCTTTCAGCCAAGTGCGGAAGCCCCAGCGTTTGAAATCGACCGCAAGCTGCGACCATTTCGGCGAAGTGCGGCGCAGGCTTTCGAGGCCGTCTGAAAGCTCGGTGTGTAAGTCCACATCGGTTTTAATCGTCACCAAATCATACGACAGCGGCAGTTGGGGCAGCGCGGCTTGCAGGTTTTCGCCGACCTTGCCCTTGATTTCCGCAGCGTGTTCCATCACACCAGCCAGCGAGCCGTAGGCTTCCAGCCACTTCACCGCCGTTTTCGGGCCGCACTTCTCCACGCCCGGCACATTGTCCACCTTGTCGCCCATCAGCGCGAGATAATCGCGGATTTGGTCGGGGCGCACGCCGAATTTTTCCTTCACGCCTTCAATGTCCAGCGTTTCGCCGCTCATCGTGTTCACCAGCGTCACGCGCTCGTTCACCAACTGCGCCATGTCCTTATCGCCGGTGGACACCACCACATTCCAACCCGCTTCGCCGGCCATCGCCGCCAGCGTGCCGATAACGTCGTCCGCTTCGACTTGCGGAATCACCAGCACCGGCCAGCCCATCAGCCGCACCAAATCCGGCAAGGCTTCCGCCTGCGGGCGCAAATCGTCCGGCATCGGCGGGCGCGTCGCCTTATAGTCGGGGAACATCTCGTGGCGGAAATTCTTGCCCTTCGCATCAAACACCACCGCGCAATAATCGTGCACATAATCCGCCCGCAGCCGGCGCAACATGTTCAACACGCCGTAAAGCGCACCCGTCGGCGCACCGTCAGGTGCGGACAACTGCGCCATCGCGTGATAAGCGCGGTAGAGATAAGAAGAGCCGTCAACAAGGAGGAGAGTTTTGCGCATTTGGGCAACCGTTTGTGTGAAATAAAAACAGCGGGATTATAGCGCACAATAAGCAGGCTACCTGAAAGCCAGCCAAAACCAGACGGCAGATTGCAGCTAGCATTTGTCAGGAGAAAGAAAGGCTACCTGAAAACAGCGGCGATTGGGTTTCAGGTAGCCTTTATAGAGGATAGATGACGGATTTGCTTTTATTGAGAAGCTGCTTTTTATTGGCAAGCAAAGCGGCCATGCCGCCTTATTCTGGCAGCAAACTCAAGGTTGGTTGCAAGCGGTACGGTAGTGAAGCTCAAATAACGTGAGTTGCTATAGTGAATTAAATTTAAACCAGTACAGCGTTGTCTCGCCTTGCCGTACTATCTGTACTGTCTGCGGCTCGTCGCCTTGTCCTGATTTAAATTTAATTCACTATAAGTGGCTCAAATTGCTCGGCCGGTTTTCAGGTAGCCTTCAAGCCAGCCAGTCGTAGCATTGCTCCCACAGAGGGGTTTCTTCCGGCTTTTCGCGTCCGGCCAGCAAGGCTTGCTCGAAGGCTAGGCGAAAGGTGGCGCGGGTATGCTGGTCGGTAAACCAGGCAGAAAGTTTGGTGACTAGATGCTCACGATGCGGGCGATGGTCGGGGAGATAACAGGCTTTATCCCAGTCTGGTTCGTTTGCACCATAGGGTATGGTCAGATACAGGCTGATAAATTCGCGTAGGGCGTTGGTTTCAAAAGAAGATTTCGTCCACAGGGCGAGCAGTTTATCGGTTACGTCAAGGCCTGCAAAGTGGAACATGACGAGCCACGTGGACAGGCAGCCCTCGTAGCGCGGAACAGCGATTTGGTGTGCAAACCAAGCGGCAGCAAATCGGTGCAGCCAGCGGATTTCATCTTCCAGCCAGCATTCGGGCAGATCGCAGCGCAATTTGTCGAGCAGCATTTCGTCGAGAGAACGCACATCTTCATCATTTACCAAGGCCTGTAAAATTCGCGGCAGGAAATGCTTCATATCGCGCGCTGTGGCGGCTTCGTCTGCCAGCGGTACGCTACCCAGATAACCGGCCAGGTTGTTGGTGGGAATCTCGCGCAACCGATAACTTAACAACTCGTGCTGGCAGTCTTCGGGCATGCAGCATGCGCAGGTGCAGATGTTGAGTGGGAAATGAACCGTATAAGGGGCGAACAGCCGGTAGGCTTCTTCGATGAGGGCTTGCATTCGGTGGCTCTTTGGTGAAGTTTCAGGTAGCCTGAATTGCTTGAAGGCTAGCTGGAATATGGCTACTGTGGTTTTAAGTATTTAGTATATCAGGCACTTTGGTGGATACCGTTATTCAGCCTTTGGCTTGCTTGGCTGATGGTTTACGATTTCAGGTAGCCTGCACTGGTTTGAGACTAGCTGGAACCAAACTGCCGTTCTGGTTTTTCAGGCAGCCTTTTCTCACGAACCAAAACGCAGACTGTTGGCAATCTGCGTTTCTTGATGCGGTGCTGCTTAGTGCACGTCTTTCCAGTATTCCTTTTTCAGGAAGTAGGCCAACGGCAGCATGATGGCAAACAGGAACAGCAACACGCCGTAGCCGATTTGTTTGCGTTGCAGCTGCGCGGGTTCGCCCATATACACCAGATAGGCAACTAGGTCTTTGGCGTAGCGGTCGAACTCTTTGGCGCTCACTTCGCCGTTGGGCAGGCGGCGGCTGTGCAGGCCGGTGGATTCCCAATACAGTTTGGGCACCAGGTTGCCGTGTTCGTCTTTCACCATCACGGGTTGGCCTTTGCTGTCGAGCTCCACTGCGCGGATGCCCTGTTGTTCCCACAAGGGGTGCGGCATGCCGACTTTGTCGAATACCAGGTTGTTCCAGCCGGTGGGGCGGCTCGGGTCTTTATAGAAGCCGCGCAAATAGGTATAGAGGTAATCCGCACCACGCGAACGGGCAATCAGGGTTAAATCCGGCGGCTCGGCGCCAAACCAGCGTTTGGCATCTTCCGGGTTCATGGCAGACTGCATCACATCGCCGGTTTTATCGGTGGTGAACATCAGATTTTTGCGGATTTCGTCTTCACTCAAGCCCAAGTCCTGCAGGCGGTTATAGCGCATGCCGCTGGCCGAATGGCAGGAAAGGCAGTAGTTGGCGAAAATTTGTGCGCCGCGTTGCAGGCTCACTTGGTCGCCCAAGTCGATATCTACATGTTCGTAGTGGCCGCCGCCGGAGGCGTTGGCACTTAGCGGCAAGGCCAGCATCAGCGCGGCCAGCCAGTTTTTCCATTGTTTTTTCATTTCGCCGCTCCTGTTAAATGCTGTTGGCAAACAGATACGCACCCGCCAATGTAATGGCTGCATACACGAAGAACATGATTTTTTGGCGGGTAGTGCTCATGGTTACACGTTCCGGCACTGCTTGATCCACATTCAGCTTGGTGTTCAGCAGCGTGCCAACAAAGAAGAAGGCCATATACAGCACTGAGAACACACGGATCAGCAGGGTTTGAATTTGGAACGGGTCGGCGAAAAACAGGCGGGCAAGCAGGTAGAGATCGTAAATACTCACCAGCACTGCAATCAGCATCACGCCTCCCACCCAGCCTGCGGCGAACAGCGCAGCCAATGGACGGGAGCGCAGCTGCTGTTTAAACGCAGCCAGGCTCGGACGCTCAGGGCTGGTGTAAATCGGCATACCGAGGAAGAACAGGAAATAGAAAATCGTGAACGATTGGGCAATTTCCGTTCTGAGATCGGTAGCCACCTGTGCACCGAGAATACCCAGGCCGATGAAGGCAATTAGGAACAGCACCAGCATAGTTTTGAAGATGGTGTTGCGGTAGCGCACGGATTTCACTGGTGAGCGGTCGAGCCAAGGCAGCAGAGCAATCAGAATCACTGCTGCACCCATGCCAATTACACCCCACACCTGCGTGCCAGCAAACGAGGGAATAGCGCGCAAGATGGCGTAGAACGGGGTGAAATACCACACTGGAGCGATGTGAGCCGGAGTTTTTAGCGAGTTGGCCGGGTCAAAGTTGGGCGCTTCGAGGAAGTAGCCGCCGCCTTCAGGTGCGAAGAACATGATGGCGCAGAACACAATCAGGAACACCACCACGCCCAAAATGTCTTTCATGGTGTAGTACGGATGGAAAGGAATACCGTCGAGCGGGATACCGTTTTCATCTTTCAGCTTTTTAATTTCCACACCGTCGGGGTTGTTGGAGCCCACTTCATGCAGCGCAATCAGATGCGCCACTACCAGACCAACCAGCACCAGCGGCACAGCAATCACGTGCAGCGCAAAGAAGCGGTTGAGCGTAACGTCGGAAACGTTAAAGTCGCCGCGAATCCAAGTGGATAAATCCGGGCCGATTACCGGGATGGCGCCAAACAAGTTGATGATTACCTGCGCACCCCAAAACGACATCTGACCCCAAGGCAGCAAGTAGCCCATAAAGGCCTCTGCCATCAGGGCGAGGAAAATCAGCGCGCCGCACACCCACACGAGTTCGCGTGGTTTTTTGAACGAGCCGTAAATCAGGCCGCGGAACATGTGCAGATACACTACGATGAAGAACATCGAAGCGCCGGTGGAGTGCATATAGCGGATAATCCAGCCGCCGGACACATCACGCATGATGTATTCCACTGCCGTAAATGCGGCAGGCAGATGGTATTGGTTCAGATTGCCGTCCGGTTTGTAGTTCATCGTCAGGAAGATGCCGCTGACAATTTGAATCACCAGTACCAGCAAAGCGAGCGAACCGAAGAAATACCAAAAATTGAAGTTTTTCGGTGCGTAATATTCGGTTACGTGTTCCTTCATCATTTTCGAAAGGGGGAAACGTGCGTCCACCCAGTCGAGCAATGCTTTGGCTTTATTATTGGTTTGATTGGTCATGATTTGTTCCCCGGTATCAGCCGTCTTCGCCCACACGGATAGTGGTTTCAGATAGGTATTTATAAGGAGGAATCACCAGATTGGACGGTGCCGGCACGCCTTTGTACACGCGGCCGGCCAAGTCGAATTTGGAGCCGTGGCAGGGGCAGAAGAAACCGCCCTTCCAGTTCGCACCCAAATCAGCAGGAGCGAGGTCGGGACGGAAGGTGGGCGAACAACCCAAGTGGGTACAAATACCGATGGCCACCCAGATATTATCTTTGCCTTTAATGGAGCGCAGTTCATTTTGACAGTATTCCGGCTGCTGGTCGGCAGCAGTGGAGGAGGGATCGACCAATTCGCCGTTTAAGGAAGGCAAATCCTTCAACTGCTGCTCGGTGCGATTGAGCACCCAGATTGGTTTGCCGCGCCATTCGGCGGTAACCAACTGGCCGGCTTCGATTTTGCTCACATCGATGTCGATCGGCGCACCGGCCGCTTTAGCCTTTTCCGAAGGGAAAAAGCTGGCAACGAAAGGCGTGGCTACCCCTAGTGCGCCCACGCCGGCGGCGCCGGCAGTGGCCAGCACTAAAAAGCGCCGCCGTTCCTGATTGATTTCTTGGTTAGTCATTACTCAATCATCCTAATACTCTGAAAATCCGAAATACTGAGGCCTTTGCACAACAGCCGTTGTGGCACCGCAGAGCGGTAAACTTTGCAAAGGCCTTAATGCTGCCAATAACGCAGCGGCGTGATTTTACCTTAATCTAAATCAACACTTAAAGCAATATTTGAAATAAAGTAAAGATTTGTCTTACCACGGCAGGTTACGTGGGCATAAGTGCAACAATGCAACAGCTTGTTCACATGATAAAAATGCAAACAAAGGCTACCTGAAAAACAAAATGTAAAGATTACACTGCCCAGTTCAACTCAAGCCGGATTATCTTCATCAAAGAACAAGCATTCCAGCGGCCACTCCTGTTGCAGCCGTGCCGACAGCGCTTGGATGCCGTAACGTTCGGTAGCATGATGCCCGGCGCTCACGAACAGCACGCCGTTTTCTTGCGCCAAATGGTATTGCGCTTCGGAAATCTCGCCGGTAACGAAGGCATCTGCGCCCATATCGATTGCCTGTTGGAAAAAGCCCTGCGCCCCACCGGTGCACCAAGCCAATTTGCGCACCGGTCGCGACAAATCACCGGCAGATACCGGTTGGCGCCCCAAACGTTCAGCCAGATTAGCCAGCAGCGCATTGCCGTCTGCCTCTGCCTCTGCCTCTGGCGTGCCGAACATAAGTAGGTTTTGCTCACCGGTTTGGCCTTCTATGTGCCACCCCATGCGTAATGCCAGCTGAGCATTATTACCCAGTTCAGGGTGGGCATCGAGCGGCAGGTGATAGCCGGCCATATTGATGTTGTGCCGGATAAGCGTAGCGATGCGGCGGTGTTTCCAGCCGGTAATGGTAATCGGCTCGCTTTTCCAAAACAGGCCGTGGTGTACCAAAAGCATATCGGCATCCTGCGCCACGGCATAATCGATAGCGGCCTGGCTGGCGGTAACGGCACACATGATTTTATGCACTTCTTCCCGCCCTTCCACCTGCAGGCCGTTGGGGGCATAGTCGTGGAATTCGGCAGTGCGCAAAAATTCGTTGCACCAGCGGATAATGTCTTGGCGTTGCGGCATGGTTGGGCTCCGTAGCGAATGGGTAATGGGCCTATTGTATTTTCAGGTAGCCTTGGATGTATTGCAGGCTACCTGAAAATATTGCTTGGGTTGCACCGGATTGATTTAACTGCAATCAAACTTGTTAATTGGTTTTCAGGTAGCCTCGTATCTGAGGCTACCTGAAATCGGTGTGGGCGGGTTATTTATTAGCCAGTTTGATAAGGTCGTCGGCCAGTTTGCCGGCAGCGGTTTGGTAACCTTGAGCGGTGAAGTGCACACCGTCTCGCGCACCCAAACCTTGTGCCATCCAGCTCTTCATACTGCACGCGCCGCCCATAGCTGCCTGCCATGACCAATACAGGATTTGCTCCTGCTGCGCCACATCGCGCTGCATTTGTTGCATGGCATCAAGATAAGGTGGACGCTGGCCGCATTGGCCGTGCCGCCCTTTAAGCGACTCGGGTGCGCCAATAATCAGGATGCCGGCGCCGGGCAGAGCTTCGCGGATTTTGTGGATGGTATCGGCCCAAATACGCTTGGTTTGCGCCATATCGAGGTGGCTGTTAAACGCTTCGTTGGTGCCATAGGCCAGGATGACCAAATCAGCCTGGGTGGCCGACAAGTCCTGCTGCCAATCGGCACGCCAGCCGCTCCATTGCGAGAGCTGCGAGCCGTTGATGCCCATGGCGGATACGGTTACGCCGGGGCGGTTGTTTTCAATGTTGATGTGGCCGATTTCCCAAATATCGCCGGCTTGGGCGCGGTAACTGAGCGGCAGCCGGGAGGTGAAGGAAAAATACTGCCAAGCGTTGCTGCCGAGGTTGGGCAGAGAGGCAACTTGGCTGCCTTGCGAATCGTGTACTTTGAGCTCGCTGTCGGCAAACACGGGGCGGGCGGTGATGGTGATCTGCTGGGCCTCGCCGATGGGGGTGCGTGGATTAACGGTTACGCTGCCACCGCCGCCGGAGGAGCGGCTGAGAATGCCGCCCAGCGGGAAATCGGCACGGGCATTACGGTTGCTCAACACCTGCCAGCCGCTGCTGCTATGCAGCACTTGGGCATTACGCTGGCCGGATACGGTGTTGGGATACACCCAACCGATGCCGCCATCGCCCCATTGCTGCTGCAAACGGGTGCGCAATTCGTTGGTGAAGTAGTCGCCGGCGGTATGGGAGTCGCCCAGCTGGATGATACGGAATTTCACGTCGCCACCACGATTAAGCCGTTGCAGCTTGTCGAGCCACACGGGCTGCCAGCTGCCGTAGTTAGTAAGCTCGGCTTTTTCTTTTTCAGGCGTGCCTTGGGCGGCGGTTTCGGCGCTGCAGGCCTGGCAGGCGAGCAGGCAGGCACTCATCAAGGCCAGCTTGCGGCCTTTTTTGGAAAACAACATTACTCTAGCTATCCTTCAATTATGATTTTCCACTCGCCATCACGGTTTCGGAGGCGGCAGGGGTGGCTGGCGCAACGGCATTGGCAGGTCGGTAGTCGATACGGCCTGCTATCTGGTCGGCCAGAAACTGTTGTCCCTTTATGGTGAAGTGAATACCGTCTTTGCTGCGCAAGCGGACGGTTTGCCCGTTGATGCTGATGCTATCGCGGTATTGCCCGTCTTCGCCGCCCATGATTTTATCGGTGGGCAGCCAGATGGTTTTCCCGGCCAGCTCGCTGGCAAACAGGCTGTCTAGGTAGCGCATTTGGGCATTGAGTCGGCTGCTCTTCATCAGCGGCACGCCCAGCCAAATAATCTGGACATCGGCAGCCTTGGCGGCTGTCACAATGCGTTCGATACGCTGTCGGTACACCTGTTCCCATTCTGGGCTTTGGAATTTCAGGTAGCCTCGAGTGCCCGGTTCGGGATTGGGGAAATCCCAAGGGTCGTTCGGCCCCAGGAACACCACCAGCAACCTGATTTTTTGATCTTCCCGCAAGGTTTTTTCTATAGTGGCCGGCCAGTCGAAGAAGCTGGGGTAGGACAGCCCGGTGCTTTGGCGGCTAAGGTTGAGCGAATCAATGCCGTATTGGCTGCTTAACCATCTTTGCACATGCGGCGCTACGCCTTCCATCATAGAATCGCCGGCAAAAAATACTTTGTCGCCAGCCGAAAGCTGCACACGCTCTGGCAACGGTTTGGACGCAATGTTTTGCGCTACAACTGGCGCAGAAGCAGGCTTAGCCTCAGCCTCGGAAGGCACAGTAGGCTCAGTAGGCAATACTATACTCGGTGGCGCATGCTCGGCGGTATGCTGCCGGCGCCAGCTTTCATTTTTGGCTTCCAGCCAGCTTAAGGCGGTTTCGTGCCGCTGTAGAGCAGCCTGTTGCCAATGGCTGCCACTGCGCCACCAGCCGTAGTCGTTTAATTTTTCCAAGGGGCTGGCGCGGTGGTAGGTTTGCTGCCAATAGGCGTTGATGGAATCTTGGCTGAACCACACCGTGAGCAGCGCAGTGAGCAGCATGGCCACATATAGCCGCCACACCGGCGAAGCAGGTTTGCTTTGTTTATCCGATGCCGGACTGGACAGACTGGCAGTATCTGCTATGGGGCGGGCAGTTTTAGCTGACCGTACGGTAGCATATTGCGCAGATTTTGGTTTACGCTGTGGCGCTTTATGCCCTGCTTTGGCTACTTTATCTGAGGCTACCTGAAAACGAGAGGACGATATAGTCTCAGCTTTAGCCGCTTTGGCTGTAGGTTTAGTTTTATGTTGGGCTGCGGCCTTAGCCTTGGTCTGCGATTCGGGTTTGGCTGCGACTTGCTCCGGCATCGATACCGGCAACTCCAACTGCTCTGGGCGTTTTCCCACGCTCGATTTACGGCGGGCGGCTTGATCGCGGTGTTTATGCTTATTGGCTCTGCGCTTGGCTTTACTGGGATTCATGGCTGCTTAATCCTTTCTTATTATTATAGTTATTAAAAGTTAGCATACATAAAGCCGGGAATACCGGAAGGGGCAAACACCATCAGCAGCCACATCGCAGCGCCCATCGGCAGCGGCCATGTCCACATCGGCAGGTGTTCCAACAATGCTACTGCGCCGTTAAACAGCTTGGCCAAGAAGCCATATGCAGCCAGCGCAAACACCATTGCACCCAGTACCAGCAGGGTTTCCAATTCCGGCACACCGCTGCCACCACCGCCCAAGAGCGAGCGGAACATCAATCCGGCATCGGCCAAGCTTTCGGTGCGGAATACCACAAAGGAGAAGCAGACGAAGTTGACGGTAAACAACACCGCCACCAGTTTGCCCAAACGGGACGAACCGGACAATTTCTCTCGCCCGCCCAGTATTTTATCGCCGATATTCAGCCCCACCAACACCACGCCGTGCAACGCGCCCCACAGCAAAAAATTCCAGCCGTGGCCGTGCCAAATGCCGGAGAGCAGCATGGCAATCATCAAGTTGACCTGCGTGCGCCACCAGCCTTTGCGGCTGCCACCCAGCGGGATATAGATGTAGTCGCGAATCCAAGTGGAGAGCGTGATGTGCCAACGGTCCCAGAAATCGCGCAGGTTAAACGCGCGCAGCGGCATGGCGAAGTTCTGCGGCAGCTGGAAGCCGAGCAGCATGGCCATGCCCACCACCAAATCGGTGTAGCCGGAAAAATCCATAAACAGCTGGACGGTGTAGCCGTACATCGCAGTGAGTACCGTGATGGCATCGTATTGCAGCGGGTTTTCAAACACCGGGTCTACCCAGTTGCCACCCAGCGCCCCGGCCAGCCACCATTTTTTGCAGATACCCAGCACAATCTGGCCGATGGCCAATGCCGGGCGAATGATAACGCGCGGCTGTTCGCTGCGGATTTGCGCCGCCATGCCGCCGTCTGTGCCATAGATACTTTTTAATTGGCCGGCACGGGCAATCGGGCCGGAAGTGATGGTGGGGAAAAAACTGAAATACAGCAAAAGCTCGCGCCATTTTAGCCGCACGTCTTCATTGCGGTAAACCGACACCAGATAGGCCACGCCTTGGAAGGTGTAGTAGGAAATGCCCAGCGGCATCAAAATGCCCAGCGCCGTATCTTGCTCTTGTCCGCCACGCTGCAACAGCGGCAGGAAAAAATCCACATATTTGAAAAACGACAAATTCAACACCGCCAGCAGTACGCCTGCCGCGAGCCATCTGCGCCGAGCCGCCTGCGCCTTGCCCTGCGACAAACCGGCCGCAATCAGCGTAACCCCCAGCGAAAACGCCAATACCGCCACGGCAAAGCCCCAATGCAGATGCCACAGCCAACCCAAACCGGCAAACAGCAACAGCCAATTTTGCCAGCGCGGATGCTTGGCCAACAGCCAGTAAACAGGAAAAAAGCACAGGAAAAAGGCGGCAAATTCGATAGACAGCAGCGGCATAAAATCGGCGCAAGGAAAGAAAGGGTTAATACATCGGCGAAAGCGTTGGATTATACTGTTTCCCGCTGCCGTGATAAAGCGTTTTACATATCCTGTACCCTGCGTTAGCAACCCAAGCTTTAGGCAGACCGTTTTTTCAGGTAGCCTCAAAATGGCAAGAGGCTACCTGAAAACATCGGCTTCAACGAAGTAAAAATCCATTTGCCTCACCGCCCTACCCCTTTAGCAGCCGATTCGGTATCATAACGCCTTTTTACCTCGGCTCTATTCAAGCAATAGCAGCCCGCTAGAAAACTCATGAATAAGAACACCTTTATTATCGGCTTTATGCTGTTCGCCATCTTTTTTGGCGCCGGCAACCTGATTTTCCCGCCCACCCTCGGCCTCAATAGCGGCCCCGAATTCTGGAGCACCCTCCTCGGCTTCGTAATCACCGGCGTC
The DNA here is from genome assembly GCA_963515595.1 of uncultured Eikenella sp. Taxonomy (GTDB): domain Bacteria; phylum Pseudomonadota; class Gammaproteobacteria; order Burkholderiales; family Neisseriaceae; genus Eikenella. The sequence goes on from CAUPYH010000042.1 coordinate 11,431, forward strand.
GGCCTGCCGCTGTTAGGCATCGTGGTAAGCGCTTTCTACCATAACGGCTACAAAACCGCCCTCACCCGCATCCATCCTTGGTTTGCCGTCATTTTCCTGATGGCGATTTATCTCACCATCGGTCCTTTCTTCGCCATCCCGCGTACCGGCGCCACTTCCTACGAAATGGCCGTGTTGCCCTTTATCGGTGAAGCCGGCCGCACCTCGCTTCTCGCCTTCACCGTGGTTTACTACGCCGTCACCCTGTGGCTGAGCCTGAACCCCTCCAAAATGGTCGAGCGCATCGGCGCCATCCTCACCCCTGCCCTGCTCATCGCCATCCTTGCCTTGATCGGCAAATCCGTGTGGTGGCTCTACGGCAACCCGCCTACCATGCCGGCTGCCAACTTTGGCGACCAATCCGCCTTCTTGGCCGGTTTTATCGGTGGCTACCAAACCATGGACGTGCTTGCCTCCGTGGCCTTTTCCGTAATTGTGATCAACGCCATTAAGGCCAAAATGCCGGCGGATCAGCGCGATAACCAAGTGGTGATGAAGCAAACTTTTGTGGCCGGCATCATTGCCGCCGTATCGCTGGCTATTATTTATGTCGGCCTGGCCTGGGTGAGCAACCGCCTGCCCGTGTCGCCCGACACCCTGGCCGATTTGGCCGCCAAACAACAAGACATCGGCTCCTTCCTGCTCAATACCGCCGCCTACCAAACCTTCGGCAGCTTCGGCCGTATCCTGTTCGGCATCATCGTTACCCTCGCCTGCCTCACCACCTCCGTCGGCTTGGTGACTGCCGTGGGCGAATTCTTATACGGCCTGTTCCCGCGCATCCGCTACAGCAGCTACGTCATCGCCGTAACCCTCGTGAGCTTCATCCTGGCCAACCAAGGCTTGAGTGCCGTTATCGGCAAATCCGTGCCCGTGTTGATGGTACTCTACCCGATTGCTATGACCATCCTGCTGCTGCTGATTATCGACAACTTCATCCGCCCGATGCCCCTGCTTGCCCACCGCCTCGCCACCGGCCTGGCTACCGCGGTTTCCATCCTCTCCGTGGCCGGTACTGGCTTTACCGAGCAACTGCCGTTGAAAGCCTATTCGCTGGAGTGGCTGCCCTTCGCCCTGGCCGGGATTGTGCTCGGCAGCATCATCGGCAAAATGGCCGGCGGTAAACCGGCTGATCAGGAAATAGTGTAAACAACGCGACGATTTCCTACATATAAGGCTACCTGAAACAAACGCGGCGCTGTTCCGCAATGTTTTCAGGTAGCCTTTTAACAATAATAGTTATTTAACATGGATGGTGCCAAGCAGCGAGTTGTTTGCTGAATGGGTTGATATTACAGGGAGCTATTTTTATCAGTAGGCAGATAGTTAGTGAGCATGGTAAAAGGTATAGCTTTATGGATAGCATTTATAGGAATATGGCTATGGATTGGAGGCTACCTGAAAAACGGAATACGCCTGCTTTGCGCTGTTTGTGTAAAAAGCATTACAATCGCGCCCAAATTTGAGCCGGGGCTGCTGTTTTAAGGCGGCTTTGGGTGTTGCTAATCCTTTTATTATCAGGGAAATAAATCATGGCTGATGCCGATATGAAAGCCGCCGCCGAGGCGGATTTGGTGTATAAGCTGGAAGATAAGCCGCCGTTTGCCAATGCGCTGTTGAGCGCAATAACGCATTTGTTGGCGATTTTTGTACCGATGGTTACGCCGGCGCTGATTGTGGGCGGTGCGCTGAAACTGCCTGCGGAAACCACGGCTTATTTGGTTTCGATGGCGATGGTGGCTTCCGGCATCGGCACGTTTTTGCAGGTGAGCCGCTTCGGGCCGGTGGGCTCGGGACTGCTTTCGATTCAGTCGGTGAATTTTTCCTTTGTGGGCGTGATGATTTCGCTGGGTTTGGGCATGCGCGAAGGTGGACTGAGTGAGTCAGCGATGCTGTCCACGCTGTTGGGCGTGTCGTTTGCCGGGGCGTTTTTGATTTGCGCTTCGGCTTGGGCGCTGCCTTATTTGAAACGGGTGATTACGCCTACGGTGAGCGGCGTGGTGGTGCTGCTGATTGGATTGAGCCTGATTGATATCGGCATCACTGATTTCGGCGGCGGTTTCGGCGCGAAGGGCACGGATGCTTTCGGCTCGGTGCAGAATATCGGCTTGGCTGGGTTTGTGTTGGTCATCGTGTTGCTGTTCAACTGTATGCGCAATCCGTTTTTGCGCATGAGCGGCATCGCGGTGGGGCTGGTGGCGGGTTATATTGCCGCGCTGGCGATGGGCATGGTGGATTTTTCGCCGTTGCAAAACACGCCGCTGTTCACGCTGCCCGTGCCGTTTAAGTATGGCTTTGCCTTTGATTGGAGTGCGTTTTTGGTGGCGGGTACGATTTATCTGTTGAGCGTGTTCGAGGCGGTGGGCGACCTTACGGCCACGGCGATGGTGTCTGGCCAACCATATGAGGGCGACGAGTTTCAAAAACGGCTGCGCGGGGGGGTGTTTGCCGACGGGCTGGTGTCGGTAATTGCCACGGCGCTCGGCTCGCTGCCGCTCACCACGTTTGCGCAAAATAACGGCGTAATCCAAATGACGGGCGTGGCCTCGCGCCATGTGGGGCGTTATATTGCCGCGATTTTGGTGCTGGCCGGGCTGTTCCCCGTGGTGGGGCGCGTGTTCACCACCATTCCTTCGCCGGTGCTCGGCGGGGCGATGGTGCTGATGTTCGGATTGATTGCGATTGCCGGCGTGCGCATCATCATGACCCATGGCATCAACCGCCGCGAGGCCGTGATTGCGGCCACTTCGGTGGGCATCGGCTTGGGTGTGGCGTTCGAGCCGGAAGTGTTTAAGGCGCTGCCGGAAGTGTTCCGCAATGCGATTGCCGCCGGCGGCATTGCGGCGGTGGCGCTGAATCTGATTCTGCCGAGGGATGCGAAAGATCGGGCGGTGCGGCTGGAAGAGTAGCTGCAGGTAGCCCTTAATTTTGTTGAAGTTGATGCTTTCAGGTAGCCTTTTGGATAAGAGGCTACCTGAAAATTTTGTGCAAACGGTTTTCAGGTAGCCTTCAAATAGCCGGTGGGGAAATACCCGCCTGGTTCATTTTTCATGGGGCTGACGTAGATTAGCCCTAAATTCCACACCAACCCCGCATGGTTTGAAGCTGCCGGGACGGTGTGCCGAAGTTAAATCGAAATTCGCATTCTTTCAAGAACCGCGGGAAAGATTTGCGATCGATTCCGTTGTATTTACGCAAGACACGTTTTGCCTGATTCCAAAAATTCTCCAAGCCGTTAATGTGGTTCT
>CAUPYH010000043.1:0-14647 GCA_963515595.1 uncultured Eikenella sp.
AGGTTCACGAAACGCAAGTCGAAAGCGTCAAACAACTGATTGCCCATTTTGACCGACTGATTTATGGCTTGGACAAATAAGAAAACCAAATTTAAAAGCCGCTGCTTTGGCGGAAGCTATATCACACGTGGCTTTATGTAGCCTTCTCTACATGCGGCTGAGTTCGCGCTGTAGGGCTTGGATGTTTTGCTGGCGATCGAGCACGTCGCTTTGCAGGCTGCTCACGCGGGCTTGGTGAGCTTGGTAGGCTGCGCCGTCGCCTTTGGGCATGGTGCGGCTTTCGGTGAGGGCTCTTTGCGCGGTGGCCAGGGCACGGCGTTCGTTGGCCAGCTCTTGCTCGAGAATCATGCGGCGGCCGCTGTTGGTGCGGCCTGATGGGGCGGCTGCGGCCACGGGCTGCGGGGCGGGAGCACGATATACGGCGGCTTGCTGGCTGCCGGCGGCAGCGGCGCGCTGCGGAGCGGGTGCGGCGGCAACGGGCGCAGGCGTGGGGCGCGGCCGGGCGGCACTGTAGCGGCCGATAGTGGGCAGGTCGGCACGTTGGCAGCCGGGGCCGGGTTTGCTGCTGTAGCTGCCGTTACCGCAGGAATAAACGGGGCCGGCGGCTGCGCTGAGGCAGCTTAGGGCGAAAATGGTAAGTAGCGTAGTTTTCTGCATTTTATTTTCCCTTTTCTAACGATTGCTGGCTGGAAAATTCCTGTTCGACGGCTTGATACACAGCTTCAAGTTGTTCTTGCAGGGCGAGCCAGTCTTCTTCTATTTGTGCTAATTGTACTTTGACTTCGGCTGTTTTGGCTAAGTATTGGTGCAATTTGGCTTTATTGTGTTCCTTATATGCTTCTTCATCGGCGAGGAAGGCTTCGCATTCGGCTTGCTCGGCGCTGAGTTTGGCCATGAGCTGTTCGGCTTTCTCGATTTTCTGCTGAAGGGGTTTGCCGCGCTGGGCGCGTTGCTGTCGGATTTGCGCGGCGAGGCGCTTTTCGTCTTTGCGGTTTTGTCCGGCGGCGGAAGGGGGTGGGGCGGCTTCTGGGTTACTTTGGGCCAGGCGCAGGCGGCGGTAGTCGTTGAGGTCGCCTTCGAAAGTTTTCAGGTAGCCTTGGTCGATGAGTAGGAAGCTGTCGGTGGTGGCTTCAAGCAGGCTGCGGTCGTGGGAAACGACGATGAGCGCGCCTTGGAAACTTTGCAGGGCCACGGTGAGGGCGTGGCGCATATCGAGGTCGAGGTGGTTGGTGGGTTCGTCGAGCAGGAGCAGGTTGGGCTGCTGCCACACGATAACGGCCAGCGCGAGACGGGCTTTTTCGCCGCCGGAAAAGCCGGTGATGGGCTGGATGGCCATGTCGCCGGCGAAGTCAAATCCGCCGAGGAAGTTGCGGATGTCTTGCTCTTTGGCTTCGGGGCTGAGGCGCTGAATGTGCCAGAGCGGGCTTTGGTCGGCACGCAGGGTGTCGAGCTGGTGTTGGGCGAAATAGCCGATTTTCAGTTTGTCGGCACGGATAATTTGGCCGCTTTGGGGCTCCAGGCTACCTGAAAGGGCTTTGATGAAGGTGGATTTGCCGCTGCCGTTTACGCCGAGCAGGCCGAGGCGGGCGCCGCTCTCGAGCGAGAGGGTGATTTGGTGCAGGACGGTGTGGCCGCTGTAGCCGAGATCGACTTGTTCGAGCTTGAGCAGGGGGTTGGGCAGGTGTTCGGGCGGGGGAAAGGAGAAGCTGAAGCTGCTGTCGAGGTGGGCAGGGGCGACGAGCTCGAGTTTGGCCAGGGCTTTTACGCGGCTTTGGGCTTGTTTGGCTTTGGTGGCTTTGGCTTTGAAGCGGTCGATAAAGGATTGGAGGTGTTGGATGTGCGCCTGCTGTTTAACGTAGGCGGCCTGTTGGTTGGCAAGGCGTTGGGCGCGTTGCTGCTGGTAGAAGTCGTAGTTGCCGCTGTAGCTGTGCAGCTGGCGTTGGGCGAGCTCGATGGTGTGGTTGGTGGCGGCGTTGAGGAAGTCGCGGTCGTGGGAGATGATGATTTGGGTACAGGGCAGGGCGGCGAGGTGGCTTTCCAGCCACAACACGGTTTCGAGGTCGAGGTGGTTGGTGGGTTCGTCGAGCAGGAGCAAGTTGGCGCGGCACATGAGGGCTTGGGCAAGGTTGAGGCGCATGCGCCAGCCGCCGGAAAAGGCTTTAACAGGGCGGTTGTGTTCGGATTGGCTAAACCCAAGCCCGTTCAGTAGTTTGGCTGCGCGGGCGGGCGCGCTGTAGGCGTCGATTTCTTCAAGCTTGGCGTGGCATTCGGCAATGGCGTGCCCGTCGTTTTGCGCTTCGGCCTGCTTGAGGGCTACCTGAAAAGTTTGCAGCTCGGCATCGCCTTGCAACACGTAATCCAGCGCGCTGATTTCCAGAGCGGGGGTTTCTTGCGCCACGGCGGCGAGTTTCCAATGCGGGGGCAGGCGGATGTCGCCGGCGTCGGCACCGATTTCGCCTTTAATCAGGGCAAACAGGCTGGATTTGCCGCTGCCGTTTTTGCCTATAAGGCCGACCCGGCGGCCGGGGGTGATGCGGGCGGAGGCTTGTTCGAGCAGGACTTTATTGCCGCGTTGCAGGGTGAGGCGATTGATTTCTATCATATTGTTTGATATGTGGGAATCTGTATTTTTTAGATGAAGAGGCTACCTGAAAAATATTTTTCAGGTAGCCTTTGCTATATGGGTCGGCTAACGGTGTAATTCCAACGCTAAAAACAGCTTGCTGTTGCCGCGCTGGATGAGTAGGGCGACGGTGCGGTCGGCATGGTTGAGGGCTTGGTTGAAGCTGTTTTCGTCGCTCACGGCGGTGCGGTTTACCATTAGGATGATGTCACCACGCCGCAGACCAGCCTGTTGGGCGGCACCTTCAACCTGCAAAACCAAGAGGCCTTGCCCTTGGCTACGCAGTTGCAGACCGGTTGGCTCGGAGGTGAAGCCGCTGCCGTTATCGGCATTGGTGCCGCTGCCAGATTGGTTGCCGGCATCGGCGCTGCTGGTGTTGCTAGAACCGAGGGTGACTTGGACTTCTTCGCGTTTGCCGTTGCGCCAAATGCCGAGAGTGAGCTGGGTGCCGGGGGGCATCATGCCGACGAGCACGGGCAAGTCGCTGGAAGCTTTCACGTTTTCGCCATTCACGCTTTGCACGATGTCGCCGGGCTGGAGGCCGGCTTTGTCGGCAGGGCCGCCGGGCGTCACCTGCGAAATCAGTGCGCCGTTGGCGGCTTCGAGGCCGAAAGATTTGGCTAGGTCGTAGTTTACTTCTTGAATGACTACGCCGATGCGGCCGCGCTCAACTTTGCCGTTGCGGCGCAGCTGGTCGGCCACATTCATGGCCACATCGATGGGGATGGCGAAGGAGATGCCCATAAAGCCGCCGGATTGGCTGTAGATTTGGGAGTTTACGCCTACTACTTGCCCGCGCAGGTTGAACAGCGGGCCGCCGGAGTTGCCGGGATTGATGGCTACGTCGGTTTGGATGAAAGGGGTGTAGTTTTCGTTGGGCAGGCTGCGGCCTTTGGCGGAGACGATGCCGGCGGTTACGCTGTTATCAAAGCCGAAAGGTGCGCCGATGGCGGCTACCCACTCGCCGACGCGCAGGGTTTTGGGGTCGCCGATTTTGACGGTGGGCAGGCCTTGTGCGTCGATTTTTAAGAGGGCGATGTCGGTTTGGGTGTCGGAGCCGACCAGGCGGGCGGTGTATTCGCGGCGGTTGTTGAGCACGACTTTGATGCTGTTCATGCCGCTGAGGACGTGGGTGTTGGTGAGGATGTAGCCGTCGGAACTGATGAGGAAGCCGGAGCCGAAATTGTATTCGTCGTCGCCGGGCTCGACTAAATCGGATTGGCTGGGCTGCAAGCGTTTGAAAAATTCGGAGAAAGGGTCGTTTTCCGGCAGTTGGTCGATATTGTCTTCGCCACCGGCCAGGGTGGTGTTTTCATTGGTGCGGCTGGCTTGAATATTAACCACGGCGCCGCCTTCCTGTTCGACCAGCTTGGTGAAATCGGGCAGCAACATATCGGTACCGCCTGTGGGCGCGCTCACGGTGCGAACAAACTCGGAATCACCGGTGGTGGGGGCTTCTTCTTTACCGCATCCGCCTAAGAGCAGCAGGGCGAGAAGGAGGGGAAAGAGGGGGCGGGTGGTGTTTGGCATGGTGGCAACAATATTGTATCGGCAGGCAAGGGAGGCATTGTATAACTAAAGCATTTAATTAGCTATGCCGGGCAGGGTTGCCTTGCTTTGGCGGGGTGTATTGGGAGTATGGGGTTGTAGCAGGATGAAAACTTGCTATATCAGGCTGTAATCTTGCTGAGGTGTGTTTTCAGGTAGCCTTATGCTGAAGCAGACAGGGATATTTGAAAGCACAAAAAGACAGGCGATTACCTGTCTTTTTATATAAGCGGCTATTTAGGCCGGCTGGATATTAGAGGCTTGTTTGCCTTTCGGGCCGGTGGTTACTTCAAAAGAAACTTTCTGGCCTTCTTTCAGGGTTTTGAAGCCATTCATGTTGATGGCTGAGAAGTGGGCAAACAAATCTTCGCCGCCTTCATCGGGAGTGATGAAACCAAAACCTTTAGCATCGTTAAACCATTTAACAGTACCAGTTGCCATACAATACATCCTATCTAAAAAACAAAATATCGGAAAAAGCAGGGTTGGCAAAGCAGGAAAACGACTGTGTTGGGTAAAACGGTTTGTTCAGCTGCCGAGCCGGAGCAATTTATCCGGCCTGCCGCACTTGCGTGAGTAAGTTTCGCGCAGCTGGAATTAACAGTCAAGTAATGTTTGAATAATAACGTTAAAAATCGCAAAAAAAAGACAGAAATCTGAGCGTTTGCCCTTATTTTGTATTTCACCGTGTGGTTGAATATAATTTGCTGGCATCATCCTGCGGCTAGTTTGTGTAAAAAACGGCAACCAACAAATCAGGGTGATTTACAATTCAAAACTGATTCAGTTAAACCTGTAGGTTTCCTAATTGTAGCAAGAGTTTATTTTGCTGCTGGCTAAGGAGGAATGCCTTTGGCCAGTGGCAATATGTTGTGAAGAATTAAAGTTATGTCTGATACCGAACAGGCGCTCCGACCAGAAGTCGTCCGGGAAAACGCGCCGCCGCCCAAGAAATACGGTGTATTTTTGCTGAATGATGATTACACACCGATGGATTTTGTAGTTGGTTTACTTACCGATATTTTCAGGCTACCTGAAAATCGGGCAGAGGCGGTGATGTTGCAAGTGCATCATGAAGGTAAAGGCTTGTGCGGTATTTACCAAAAAGATATTGCTGATACCAAGCATCAGCAAGTGCAAAACCTTGCCCGGCAGGCCGGTCATCCGCTGCTGAGTATGGTTGAGGAGGTGTGAGCCATGTTGTCGAAAGAGCTGGAAAGCATTTTGCAGGTGATCTATGCCGATGCGCGTATGCAGCGCTATGAATTTATCGGCATCGAACACTTATTACTCTCGCTGGTGCAGGAGAGCGACGAGGTGCGGGCGGTGTTAAAAAGCTGCGGTGCAAACATTCCGGTTTTGGCCGAACAGCTGGCCATCAGTATTGAAGAAAATACACCGGTGCTGCCCGAGGATTCTCCAACTGGCAGCGAAACCCAGCCCACACTCGGCTTCCAGCGCGTGATTCAGCGTGCGATTGTGCATGTGCAGTCGGCAGGCAAACGGCAGGTGCAGCCGGTGGACGTACTGGTGGCGATTATGTCGGAAAAAAACAGCCATGCTGTGTATTTCCTGGGCTTGCAGTCGATTGGCCGTAGCGAGATTCTCAACTATATCGCGCACGGCATCGTGCCGGATCGCGTAGTGGAAGCAGATAAAGGCGATGAAGTTGAACAGGAAGGTGGTGAAGAGGACAAGCCTATCCGTCATGCCCTAGCCAAATATACCGTTAACCTTAATATTGAAGCACGCGAAGGGCGTATCGATCCGTTGGTTGGCCGTACTATGGAGTTGGAACGCCTCATGCAAACCCTGTGTCGCCGCCGCAAAAACAACCCGCTTCTGGTGGGTGAGGCCGGTGTGGGCAAAACTGCGTTGGCCGAAGGCTTGGCCTACCGCTTAGAACACAGTGATGTACCTGACGCACTTGCTGGCGCCACCGTGTTTGCGCTGGATATGGGCTCGCTCTTGGCCGGCACCAAATATCGTGGTGATTTTGAAGCCCGCATCAAAGCCGTGCTCAAAGAGCTGGCCAAAATCGAGCATTCCATCCTGTTTATCGACGAAATCCACACCATCATCGGCGCAGGCAGCACCACCGGCAGCACCATGGATGCCTCCAACCTGCTCAAACCCGCCCTCTCCAAAGGCCATCTGCGCTGTATCGGCGCCACTACCTATGACGAATACCGCACCATTTTCGCCAAAGACCACGCCTTAAGCCGACGTTTCCAGAAAATCGACGTGCCCGAGCCCAGCGTGGCCGAAACCGTGGAAATCTTGAAAGGCCTGCAACCCGCGCTCGAAAACTTCCACCAAATCCGCTTTTCCCAGCACGCCCTGAATGCCGCCGCCGAGCTTTCGGTACGCTACCTGAATGACCGCTTCCTGCCCGATAAGGCCATCGACTTGATTGACGAAGCCGCCGCCGCCCAGCGCATCCTGCCCGGCGACAAACGGCGCAAAGTGATTGAAGCCGCGCAGATTGAAGAAGTGGTGGCCAAAATTGCCCGCATTCCCGAGCAGACCGTATCCAAAGACGACAAAGAAGTGTTGCGCCATTTGGAGCGCAACCTGAAAAACATGGTGTTCGGCCAAGATGCTGCTATCGAAGCATTGGCTGCCGCTATTAAGATGTCCCGTTCCGGTCTGGGGTCGGCAGAAAAGCCTATTGGCAGCTTCCTGTTTTCCGGACCCACCGGCGTGGGCAAAACCGAAGTCGCCCGCCAGCTTGCCTATATTTTGGGCGTGCCGTTGCAACGTTTCGATATGTCGGAATACATGGAACGCCACGCCGTGGCTCATCTCATCGGTGCGCCGCCCGGCTACGTTGGCTTTGAGCAGAGCGGACTGCTCACCGAAGCGGTAAACAAACAGCCCTTCTGCGTGTTGCTGCTGGATGAAATCGAAAAAGCCCACCCCGATGTGCACAATATCCTGCTGCAGATCATGGACTATGGCACACTTACCGACAACAACGGCCGCAAAACCGATTTCCGCAATGCCATCGTAATCATGACCACCAACGCCGGTGCCGAAAGCCTCAGCCGCCCCGTGCTCGGCTTCACCCGCCAGCGCATGAGCGGCGATGAGGGCGATGCGCTGAAAAAAGCCTTTACCCCCGAATTCCGTAACCGCCTGGATGCCGTGATTTCCTTTGCCCCGTTGGATACCGAAATCATCACCAAGGTAACCGACAAATTCCTGCTCGCCCTGGAGCAGCAGCTGTTGGCGAAAAACGTGGAAGCCCATTTCACCACCGGCCTGCGTAGCTACTTGGCCGAGCAGGGCTTTGATCCGCAAATGGGTGCCCGCCCCATGCAACGGTTGATTCAAGACAAAATCCGCCGCCTGCTCGCCGACGAGCTCCTTTTTGGCCGCCTAAGCAAAGGCGGTGAAGTAACCATCGGCTACGATACTAAATCCGACAAAGTTACCCTTGCTTTCTCTGCTGCCAAAGCCAAGCGCGGTAAAGTGGCGGATGCCAACGGCTGATGCAGGTCGGATATGGTTTGCAGTGTAAACGTGTTGTAGCTTTGCAGAAACGCAGCTTCTTTTATGATAGCGAGGATGCGACTGCATTGAAGCTGATATTTTCAGGTAGCCTGCATTGCGCTTAGGCTACCTGAAGATTAGTTCGTGAAAGTTGTTGCTTTGTGTTTTAGCTTCATTGAAGTTTCGCTTTAGCGAAACTCACTGCGTTCGTTTTCAGGTAGCCTGCTGGTATGCAGAGAAGTTGGTGCTGGTTGATATTTAAAGGCTACCTGAAGAGTGGTTCGCAGAAATTGCGCTATTGTGTTTCAGGTAGCCTTTTCTTCTATCCTAATCCCACACAGCCATCCCACATAAAAATTGTCTGTAAGCAGTTTTCCCACCCCTTTGGGGGCTTGCCAAACCCCCGTCTTTCGGGCAAAGTTCGTCATTTTCTTGGCCACCCTTTATCTCGTTTGGCAAACCATTCATTATGTCTGAACCCATTCTCTCGCGGCTGGATACCCTGCTCAAAGTTGAAACGCCAGAAGCCATTGATATTTATCTGCGTCCGGCTTCGGTGTTTGCCCGTTCGCGCGCTTGGTTTGTTGATTTCATTCTCCGTGGCATTTGGCTGATGCTCTCCACTATGCTGTTTGCATTTATCTTCTCTGGTGCGAATGGCGGTGATGACGGCAATATCGCTAAAGGCCTGTTCTTCTTTATGCTGTTTGTTAATATTTTCTTCACGCTGTGGCTGTATTTCGTGGTGTTTGAAGTGTGCTGGAACGGCCAGACGCCGGGCAAGAAAATATTCGGCTTGCGTGTGATTAACGACAACGGCACGCATATTTCCTGGTCGGCTTCGTTGCTGCGCAACCTGCTGCGCGTATTCGACAGCCTGCCGTTTTTCTATGGTATCGGCATGATTTGCGGCCTGTGCAATCCCTACGGCCGCCGCTTGGGCGACATCATGGCATCCACGGTGGTGGTGTATGTGGATAAAACGCGCGGGCAGGCCGAGCGTATGGATTTGGGCAATATCGAAGCGATTACCCCGCCCGTGGCGCTCACGCGCGAGGAGCAGCAGGCAATTTTGAGCTTTGTTGAGCGCCGCCGCCATTTGAGTGCGGCGCGTACCGGCGAGTTGGCGCAAATGATGGTGGGGGCGATTTTCGGTCGTCAGGAAGACGAACGCAGCGCCGAGCAGCTGATCTTGGGTTTGGCCAAATATTATGCGGGTGAACAGCGGAAGGAGGCGGCGTGAGGCAACTGTTTTTTGAAGAGCAGCATCAGGCGTTCTGGCGCATGTTCGAGCAGGATTTGCAACAGCTGGAAAAACGGCGCGGCAGCCTGGGTGCGCAGAAAACGGCTTTGTTTATGCAAGACTACCGCACAGTGTGCCACCATTTGGCGGTGGCCACCGACCGTTGCTATTCCGGCGGCCTTACCGATTATTTGCAATATCTGTGCGAACGCGCGCATCAGCTTTTGTATGTGGGGCAGCAGGTATCGCTGTGGGTGCGCTGCCGCGATTTCGTGATGCAGGGCTTCCCGCAACTGGTACGGCGCGAGAAAAAACTGGTATGGCTGGCGCATGCGCTGTTTTACCTGCCGTTTATCGTGGCTTTCCTGCTCACGGCGTTTTATCCCGACAGCGTGGACAAAATCGAAGGCTTACAGCATGGTCCGCAATTGGCGGATAGCTATAAAGAGATGCTGGATCAGTATAGTGAGGGCACCAACCGTGAGGCGTGGCAAAATTTTTTGATGGCCGGCTACTATATTTTCAACAACATCGGCATTGCATTCCAAAGTTTTGCCAGCGGTATTCTGTTCGGCTTGGGCACGGCATACCTTACGGTGATGAATGGTTGGCTAATCGGCGGGGCAATGGGCTATATGACCCGCGACCCCGCCGGGCCGGCCTTTTTCTCGTTTGTGGGCGCGCACGGCGCGTTCGAGCTTACCGGTATCGTGATGGCGGCGGCAGGCGGATTGCGGCTGGGTTTGGCGCTGCTCAAACCGCAGGGTTTGTCGCGGCGCGATGCCTTGCGCATTCAGGGCAAACAGGCGGTGGGGCTGATGAACGGCGGCTTCCTGATGCTGTTTATTGCCGCGTTTATTGAAGGCTTTTGGTCGCCGATTACCAGTATTCCGATGATTTTCAAATATATTGTTTCCATAGTGATGTGGCTTCTGGTGTATGCCTATCTGCTGTATGCAGGCAGGAGGGCGGCATGAATATTTGGGAAACCCGCCTCAATTTCCGCCCGCGCAGCGGCTGGGAGGCTTTGGATTTGGGCACGCGCCTGTTTCAGGAGCGGCCGGCGCTGTATATGGCGGTATGGGCAACCCTGTCGCTGCCGGTGTATGCGCTGGTGCTGGCTTTGTGCTGGCAGCAGCCTGAATGGGGTGGTTTTTTTGTTTGGTGGCTCAAGCCGTTATTCGAAGCGCCGGTGCTGTGGCTGATGTCGCAGCAGGTGTTCGAGCCGCTGCCGCCATACCGGCAATGCATACGCACGGCGTTTCGGCAGATGTGGCGGCCGCGCCTGATTGGCGATCTGACTTGGCGGCGGTTCAGCCTGCGCCGCAGCTTGGTGTTGCCGGTTACGCTTTTGGAAGGGGTAAGCGGCAAGGCCTACCAGCGCCGCTGCAACGAATTATCGCGCCAAAGCGGCGGTGCAGCCGGCTGGCTGGCGGTTTTCGGCATTCATTTGGAATCCATCCTTGCCTTCGGCCTGCTCTCGATGCTGTTTTGGCTGTGGGTGGGCGATCCAACGCAAAACATCGTAGCCGGTCCGTTTGGCGGGGCACGTTCCATGGCGGCTTTAGAACAGATTGAGACTTTGGTCTCTTCCGGGCGAGGCATGCTTTTCCAGCATTTGCTCAACGGTATTTATGTGCTGCTGCTGTGCTTTTGGGGGCCGATCTATGTGGCCTGCGGCTTCACGCTTTACCTGAATGCCCGCACCAAGGCCGAAGGCTGGGATATCCGCCTGGCCGCCCGCAAAATCCAAGACCGCCTGTTGGGCAGCAGCAGCGCCTTATGGGCCTTGGCTCTGGCCGTGTTTATCGGCTTCGTTTTTTCAGGTAGCCTGCATGCCGAGCCGCTGCCCAGCCGGGAAAAGGTGGAGCAAATCCGTGATAATACCCTGCGCAAAGCACCGTTTCAAAGCATTAAAACCCAAACTGAATACTGCTGGATCAAATGCGGCAAGGAAGATAACGCTCGACAGCAGCGCAGCCTGCCGGATATGCCTGATATAAAGGCTCCTTCGCCAGGTTGGTTTAACGGCCTGATGTATGCCTTAATCGTCCTGCTGCTGGCCTTGGTGTTGTGGGTTTTATACCGCTGGTATCGGGCCAACGGCGGCTTCGGTTTCGGTTTGAACCAAGGCGAAGAAGTGCCGGAAACCCTGTTCGGCATGAAGATTACGCCCGAGAGCCTGCCCAAAGACGTGGCTTCCACCGTGTTGGCAGAATACGAACGCGACCCGCGCGCCGCCATGAGCCTGCTCTACCGTGCCAGCCTCTCGCAAATCAGCCGCCGCCACGGCCTGCCGCTGCGCAGCAGCGATACCGAAGGCCAGGTGCTCAAACGCGTGCGCCAGCGCCAGCCTCAGCTTTTGGATTACTGGCAGCCGCTCACCGACAACTGGGTGGCGCTGGCCTATGCCCACCGCCTGCCCGAACGCGAAGCGGTGCACAGCCTGTGCCGCCAATATCGCCAAGTGTTTGCCGGCGGGGAACAGGAATTTTCAGGTAGCCTGCGTGCCGCCGGGGAGGGTAGGGCATGAAAAACCTTCGTTCCATCCTCATCGGCCTGACCGCCATATTGCTTATCGGCGGCCTGATTGCCGTTGCTGGGCTTTCCAAGCAGGAAAGCAAAACCTGGCAGTCACTCGACCCACAGCAGGAAATGAGCGAAGGCTCGCTCTATGCCCTGAAAACCCTGCTCACCCGGTACGGCGTGGAAAATATCCAACATGAGCGCAGTATGTTTGGCTTGGAGAAGCTCAATTCCTACGATAACAACCGCCTGCTGATCGTGGCCGATAACCGCCTGCGGGATAAGGAAGATGCCGAACGCCTACTGGAATGGGTGGGGCGCGGCAACCATCTGGTGATGGCACTGCCCAGTTATGTCAACGACAATCCGTTGAAAGCAGACGATAAGTCAAAAGAGACGGAAGATGATGAAGATACGCAAAACTTCCGTCAAACCATGCTGCGCCAGTTGAAAATCGGCACCGTAGAACTGGAAGAAACCGACGGCAAAACCCTGCCTAATCTGTCCGCCTGCGTGAAGGCAGCCGAGCAACGCCGCGAAGCCGCCCGCCAAGTTGGCGATGAAGTTGCTTTGCAGATTGACCAGCACTGCAACGCCGGCCTGAGCAGCATCCAATTGCCCGAGGGCGCCACCATTGAAACCTTCACCGGCTCTGAGTACAGCTCCGACAACGGTTGGGTGGCGAAAGACGGCAAACTGGTGATGTTCCAAGGCAAAAATGCCTATGGCGCCGTGCAGACCATCCGTGTGCGCTACGGTAACGGCAGCGTATTGCTCACTTGGAACGAAAACTGGCTGGGCAACCCGAGCAGCCCCGATATCGACCGCAACCACCTCGCCCTCTACGACCACCCCTACCTTGCCGTTTATCTGGCTCAAGGGAAAGACGGCATCCTGCTGGCCGAGAAAGTTTACCCGTCCAGCTACAACGATGCCGAGCCGATGCTGTGGAAAATGCTGAAAGCCCAGCCCATACTGTTTGCCGTCGTACTGGCCGCTGCCGCCGTATTGCTGTGGCGCATCATCGTGCGCGTGGGCGTGGTGCGGCAGCTGCCGCCTGCGCCGGAACGCTACCTGAACCAGCACCTGCTCGCACAAGGCCAGTTCCTCACCCGCCACCTGAGCCGCCGCGCCATCCTCAGCGATATGCAGCGCCGCCTGCTCGAAGCCCTGCAACAGCGCCACCCGGCTTGGAAACAGATGGGCAGCCGCAAACAGCTGGAATTTTTGTGCGCCCAAACCAAACTGCCGCCCTCTGTGGTCGAGCCCTGGCTCCGGCCCCTGCCGGAACAGGTCAATTTGGTACAGTGGCTGCAAATGCTTGCCGCCCACCAGCGCATCGTGCGTAAGATAAACCGCTCGTGGTATTGAACGGCAGAGGCGACCTGAAAATATAAATGGCATGTTTCAGGTAGCCTGACCCAACCTATTTTTCAGGTAGCCTCAACCGAACCACGGGCTACCTGAAACCGAAACCTCCGATTAACCAACGAAACACATAATGCAAAAGGATGATTCGATGACGGACATCAATTTTTCCCAGCCCCAACAAACCAGCACCAACCCCGCCATCCAGCAGGGTGTGCGCGCCATTCAAATGCTGCGCGCGCGGCTGAACGAAGTGCTCATCGGCCAACAGCAGGTGGTGGACGAAGTGCTCACCGTATTCCTCGCTGGCGGCCATGTGCTGCTTGAAGGCGTGCCGGGCACCGGTAAAACCTTGCTCGTGCGCTCGCTGGCGCAAACCTTCGCCGGCGAATTCCGCCGCATCCAGTTCACGCCCGACCTGATGCCTTCCGACGTGACCGGCCACTACCGCTACGATGCGCAAAACAGCCGCTTCGAACTGCGCCAAGGCCCGGTGTTCACCCACTTGCTGCTTGCCGACGAAATCAACCGCGCCCCGGCCAAAACCCAATCCGCCCTGCTCGAAGTAATGCAAGAGCGCAGCGTAACGCTCGACGGCCACACCCACCACCTGCCCAGCCCCTTCATGGTATTGGCCACGCAAAACCCGATCGAGCAGGAAGGTACTTATCCGCTGCCCGAAGCCCAGCTCGACCGTTTCATGTTCAAAGTAATGATCGGCTACCCAGCTCCTGCCGACGAAGCACGCATGCTGAATGCCGTTATCAACAGCAGCAATAACGACCTGCTCAGCAGCAGCCAGCCTTCACACGTGTTCCAGCCGCAGCAAATTGAGCAGCTGAAAAAACTGGTGGCGCAAGTGGGCGTTGATCCGCAGATTATCGACTACACCGTGCGCCTGGTGGCGGCTACCCGCGACTGGCCTGCCTTATCTGTGGGCGCAGGGCCGCGTGCCGGCATCGCCCTCATCAGCTGTGCCCGCGCTTATGCTCTGTTGGCCGGCCGCGATTTCGTTACCCCCGACGACATCAAAGCCATCTGGCTGCCTGCCATGCGCCACCGCGTGCGCCTCTCCACCCAAATGGAAATGGAAGGCATCCAAGTGGAGCAGGTGTTGAACGAACTGGCCGCCTCCGTGCCCGCCCCGCGCTTGTAAGGCCTGCCCATGAGACCGTCCAGACTGCTGGTGCTGCTATTTGCCGCCATCGTTGCCGTGTGCACTGCCGGCTGGCTGGCAGGCTACCTGAACGCAGATAATGGCCGCATCGTCCAATATACTGCCGGCGGCCTTGCCATCCTGCTCGTTTTGGCTGCGCTGGTTGATGCCTTCTGGCAGCGCCGCCAGCCTGAGCCAAACTGGGAGCGCAGCCTGCCGCACCAGTTTATCCAAGGCCGGCCGCACGAAGTGGAGCTCACGCTCACCCCGCCGGCCAAAGGCCGCTGGCGGCAGCCGCAAACCATCCTGGTGGCCGATCTGTTCCCGCCCGACTGGGACACCGACACCCCGCACCTGATTATCGACACGCGGCCCGGCCGCCTTTCCACCATCCGCTACCGGCTTACCCCGCGCCAGCGCGGCCGTGCCGAATTTGCCGGCATCGAATACTGGCTCGCCAGCCCGCTCGGCCTGTGGCAGCGGCGGCATCGGCAGGAGCTGCCCGGCAAAGTGGACGTGCTGCCTGATTTCAGCCGCATCCTCGGTGCCGATTTAATCGGCTTACAACGCTGGCTCAACCTCGTGGGCGTGAAAAAACTGCCGCGCCTAGGCCTTGGCCAAGATTTCCACCAACTGCGCGACTACCAAGACGGCGACGACATCCGCAATATCGACTGGAAAGCCACCT
>CAUPYH010000044.1:0-14003 GCA_963515595.1 uncultured Eikenella sp.
TGGCCGAAAAAATCATCCCGCGCAACAGCACCCTGCCCACCGCCCGCGCCCAAGAGTTCACCACCTTCAAAAACGGCCAAACTGCCATGACCATCCACGTGGTGCAAGGCGAACGCGAGCTGGTGGCCGACTGCCGCAGCCTCGCCAAATTCACCCTGCGCGGCATTCCGCCGATGGTGGCCGGTGCTGCCCGCATCCGTGTAACTTTCCAAATCGATGCCGACGGTCTGCTTTCCGTGTCTGCCCGCGAGCAAACCACCGGTGTACAGGCGCAAATCGAAGTGAAACCTTCCTACGGCCTCGACGACGAAACCATCACCCGTATGTTGTCCGACAGTATCAGCCATGCCGGTGGCGATGCCGCCGCCCGTGCCCGTGCCGAAGCCGTGGTGGAAGCCGAAAGCCTGATTGATGCAGTGGAGGCCGCGTTGGAGCTGGACGGCGACCTGCTCGATGAAGGCAGCCTTGCCGCCATTCGCGCCCAAATCGCCACCCTGCAAAGCCTTCTCCCCGAAGCCGAAGCCAACCCCATCCGCAACGCCACCGCCGCCCTTGCCGCCGGCACCGACGATTTTGCCGCCAAGCGCATGGACCGCAACATCCAGCGCGCCCTCACCGGCCAGCGGGTGGAAGATATGGCGTGATAGATCGGAGTTTAATAAAGGCTACCTGAAAGCGCAGCTTCAACGAAGTTAAAACGAGGTTTCCGAAGGAAGGCGAGTTTCTGCGAAGCGGACCGAAGCCTCCAAAGAAGGCTGAGTTTCTGCGAAGCTAAAAATTTCAGGTAGCCTTTTGTGTGTGGAGCTGGCGGGGTAGGGCAGTGTGGTCATGCCGCTGTTTGGTTTTATCCGCCCCTGCAAATTTTCAGGTAGCCTGCTTCCTGTTGAGGCTACCTGAAACCCATCCCGCCGCTTGCCGCTGCAGACGGGATTTGTTATCATCTGCGGCGCATTAAGAGTTGGGAATCCATGCCAACCTGCCCGCCGCAAATGGCGCGTAAGGTGGACGGCCGAGAGGCCGATGTGGCTCGTCTGAATCAGGCCGGGCAATATCTCTTCCCGCCTGGTGCGGGATTTTTTATTGCCCGTTGAGTCCTCCTTGCTAGGCTGCAAGGTTTATCTATTATCCGAAAGACATATCATGAGCGAATACCTCTTCACCTCCGAATCTGTTTCCGAAGGCCATCCCGACAAAGTGGCCGATCAAGTATCCGATGCCATTCTCGATGCCGTCCTCGCCCAAGACCCCAAAGCCCGAGTGGCTGCCGAAACGCTGGTGAACACCGGCCTGTGCGTGCTGGCCGGGGAAATCACCACCACCGCACACGTGGACTACATCAAAGTGGCGCGCGAAACCATTGCCAAAATCGGCTACAACTCTTCCGAGCTCGGTTTTGATGCCAACGGCTGCGCGGTGGGCGTGTATTACGACCAGCAATCGCCCGACATCGCCCAAGGCGTGAACGAAGGCGAAGGCATCGACCTGAACCAAGGCGCGGGCGACCAAGGCCTGATGTTCGGCTACGCCTGCGACGAAACCCCGACCCTGATGCCGTTTGCCATCTATTACAGCCACCGCCTGATGCAGCGCCAGAGCGAACTGCGCAAAAGCGGCCAGCTGCCTTGGCTGCGCCCCGATGCCAAAGCGCAAATTACCGCTGTGTACGACAGCGAAACCGGCAAAGTAAAACGCATCGACACCGTGGTGCTTTCCACCCAGCACGATCCGTCTATCGGTCATGAAGAACTGAGCAAGGCCGTGATTGAGCACATCATCAAACCCGTGCTGCCGCCCGAAATGCTCACCGCCGACACCAAGTACCTCATCAACCCCACCGGCCGCTTCGTGATCGGCGGGCCGCAGGGCGACTGCGGGCTCACCGGCCGCAAAATCATTGTCGATACCTACGGCGGTGCAGCCCCGCATGGCGGCGGCGCGTTCTCCGGCAAAGACCCGAGCAAAGTAGACCGTTCCGCTGCCTATGCTTGCCGTTATGTGGCGAAAAACATCGTGGCCGCCGGTTTGGCGACCCAATGCCAGATTCAGGTTTCCTACGCCATCGGCATCGCCGAGCCCACTTCCATCGCCATCGACACCTTCGGCACGGGCAAAATCAGCGAAGACAAACTCATCGCCATCGTGCGCGAACATTTCGATCTGCGTCCGAAAGGCATTGTGCAGATGCTCGACCTCCTGCGCCCGATTTACAGCAAATCCGCCGCCTACGGCCACTTCGGCCGCGAAGAGCCCGAGTTTACTTGGGAGCGCACCGATAAGGCCGCGGCTTTAAAGGCGGCAGCAGGTTTGTAATCCCGTTTGCCAAACAGATTAGAGGCTACCTGAAAACGAGTAAAGCCAGTTTTCAGGTAGCCTCTTTAATGTGCGGGCAGAATGACTGAAGAACCCTCCAAGCCTACTTATTTATCAGGTCTCTTTTCTCTAAACACTAAAAATGCATCAAATTTCGCAAACTCTGGCACTTGGATAAGATTCTCCGCCCGTATCATCAATCTATCCCCTTTGCGGACAAATCCGGAGTGAACGGAGAAAATGAAATCGCCGTTTTCCTCTTTGGAGAAATCAGCCACAACCGTGTCTTCCCCATAAAGCAAGCTGGGATTTCCCGCCGTTTGCACCTCATACTTCACCACAAAAGGCACATGCCTGGCCTGATAAAACAAGTTGTCTATCTCTTCTTTTGAAAGATGTGTTCCGGTTTTCGGCTTCAATCTCACCGTGAGTGCAAACAACCCTCGATGCGGAATCGGTACATCGTTCATCGTCTGTTGATAGCCTTCTTGCTGCGTACTGAACGGCACAGAAACCAGCGGCGTGGTATCCACTTCTCTATTCATATCGCTGATATAGTTGCCAACAAACGGGAGGACTGCCACAATAGCAGCCATACCGATTAGTGCAAACACTATCAACACCGCCAGCGCTATCTTCGTCCAGCGTTTCTGCCCCATCTTCATTCCTCTAAAATACTGCCCAAAAGAATTTTCAGGTAGCCTCATGCAGCCCAGGGCTACCTGAAAAATTGTCCGCCTTCCGTTTGTGGGTTGTCAACGGAAGCCACAGTCAGGGCATGGATGTTTGGCACAATGTTCCAGAAGAAGTCGGGCATTAATGCCAGGCCTATGTGCCCAAAAATTTTCAGGTAGCCTCACAAAAGGCTACCTGAAATTTCTAAACCACGGCCAGCTCTTGCTGCAAGCGGGCAATAAACTCTTCTATCTGCATGCTGCCCAAATCCTCGCCTTTGCGGCGCACGGCAACTTGGCTGTTTTCCATTTCCTTATCGCCCACCACCACTTGGTAGGGGTAGCGCATTTGGCTGTTGTCGCGGATTTTGTAGCCGATTTTTTCGTTGCGTAGGTCGGCTTCGGCGCGCAGGCCGGCGGCTTTGAGTTTGTTGACCACTTCCAGGCAGTAATCGGCCTGTTTTTCGGTGATGTTCATCACCACCATCTGTACGGGCGCGAGCCAGAGCGGGAAGGAGCCGGCGTGCTCTTCAATCAGGATGCCGATGAAGCGCTCCAGCGAGCCCAAAATGGCGCGGTGCAGCATCACGGGGCGGGCGCGGCCGTTGTCTTCGGTAACGTATTCGGCACCCAGGCGCTCGGGCAGCACGAAGTCGAGCTGGATGGTGCCGCACTGCCAGGAGCGGCCGAGCGCGTCTTTGATGTGGTATTCCACTTTCGGGCCGTAGAAGGCGCCTTCACCGGGTAGTTCTTCCCATTGCACGCCGCAGGCGGTGAGCGCGTCGCGCAGGCCTTGTTCGGCTTTATCCCAAGTTTCGTCGGTGCCGGCACGCTGTTCGGGGCGCAGCGAGAGTTTGATGCTGACGTGCTCGAAGCCGAATTGTTTGTAAATTTTCATCACCAGCTGGTTGAAGGCGCGGGTTTCTTCGGCGATTTGGTCTTCGGTGCAGAAGATATGGGCATCATCTTGCACGAAGCCGCGCACGCGCATCAGGCCGTGCAGCGCGCCGGAAGGCTCGTTGCGGTGGCAGGAGCCGAATTCGGCCAGGCGCATGGGCAGATCGCGGTAGGAACGCAGGCCGTGGTTGAAGATTTGCACGTGGCCGGGGCAGTTCATCGGTTTTACGGCATAGTCGCGTTTCTCGGAGGAGGTGGTGAACATATTGTCTTTGTAGTTCGCCCAGTGGCCGGATTTTTCCCAGAAGGTTTTGTCGAGGATTTGCGGGGTTTTAACTTCGCGGTAGCCGGCGGCATCGAGCTCGCGGCGCATGTGCTGCTCGATGGTTTGCCACAGCGTCCAGCCGCGCGGATGCCAAAATACCATGCCGGGGGCTTCGTCTTGCAGGTGGAAGAGGTCGAGCTGTTTGCCGAGGCGGCGGTGGTCGCGTTTTTCAGCCTCTTCAATACGGGTGATGTAGGCTTTGAGTTCGTCTTTGGTGGCCCAGGCTGTGCCGTAGATACGCTGCAGCATTTCGTTGTTGCTGTCGCCGCGCCAGTAGGCGCCGGCCAGCTTGGTGAGCTTGAAGTGTTTTAAAAACCGGGTGTTGGGCACGTGCGGGCCGCGGCACATATCTACGTATTCTTGGTGGTGGTACATGCCCATGGCTTCCACTTCGGGCATGTCTTCAATCAGGCGCAGTTTGTATTCTTCGCCGCGCTCTTGGAAGATTTTGATGGCTTCGGCGCGCGGGGTTATGATTTTGACCACATCGTAATCTTGATTGATCAGCTCTTTCATCCGTGCTTCGATGGCGGCCACGTCTTCGGGCGTGAAGGGTTTTTCCGTGGCGATGTCGTAGTAGAAGCCTTCTTCAATCACCGGGCCGATCACCATTTTGGCATTGGGATAGAGCTGTTTCACGGCATGGCCGACCAAGTGCGCGCAGGAATGGCGGATGATTTCCACACCTTCCGGGTCTTTCGGCGTGATGATTTGCACGGCGGCATCTTCGCTAATCGGGTCGCACGCATCGCGCAACACGCCGTTCACTTTGCCGGCCACGGTGGCTTTGGCCAGTCCGGAGCCGATGGAAGCGGCGATTTGGGCAACGGTTACGGGGGATTCGTATTGGCGCACGGAGCCGTCGGGCAGGGTGATGTTGATTTGGGACATGATGGTTTGTCTTTCTTTGAAATGGATAAACGGATGAATGGTTTGGGTTTCAGGTAGCCTTTATCGTTGCATTAGGCGAAACCGAAAAAGTAAAACAGCAGGAACAGGCCGGCAAATGCTATGGCGGCTAATGCGGCCAATGTGAGCAATAGCGCAAGCGCGGGAGGTAAACGGCGCATATGGCGGGTTCCTTGCAGCGGTTTGGCCGGAGTTTCAGGTAGCCTTAACAGCAATCCAAAAGGCTACCTGAAACAATGTTTCTATAAGGAAGCTAGGTTTCTGCAAAGTTAAAACTAGTAGCGGGCGGCCAAACAAAAAAGAACAACTGAAGTTCCCCGGAAACCCCTGCTGTTCCCACGAATTCTGGTAGGCACGATTGGATTCGAACCAACGACCCCCACCATGTCAAGGTGATGCTCTAACCAACTGAGCTACGTGCCTGTTTAAGGGGCAGCATTATACTGTTTTCCCACCCCCCGCGCAAAGAAAGCGCAGGGCCGGCGGCGGTTTGCCATATCGCCGAAGTAATCATTTTTCTGCTAGGCAGCGGGCGGCAGGCAATATGGTCAAGACGGTAAGGCGGGCTGACGCAGTAGGAAGAAAGAAGTGCTTTAGCTATAATCGCCGGATTATTGATAACGTGTTATTCCCCATGCTCAAATTTACCCTGCATAAAAAAGACGGCCACGCCCGCCGCGGCACGCTCAAACTCAACCACGGCACTATCGAAACCCCCGTATTCATGCCCGTCGGCACCTACGGCTCGGTCAAAGCCATGACCCCGCAAAACCTGCACGACATCAAGGCCCAAATCATCCTCGGCAACACCTACCATTTATGGCTGCGCCCCGGCCTCGAAGTCATCGAACAGTTCGGCGGCCTGCACGACTTCATCGGCTGGAACAAACCGATTTTGACCGACTCCGGCGGTTTCCAAGTGTTTTCGCTATCCGACATGCGCAAACTCACCGAAGAAGGCTGCACCTTCAAAAGCCCGATTAACGGCGACAAACTCTTCCTCTCGCCCGAAATCTCGATGAAAATCCAAACCGTGCTCAACTCCGACATCGCCATGCAGCTCGACGAATGCACCCCCGGCGAAGCCACGCGCGAACAGGCCGAAAAATCGCTGCAAATGAGCCTGCGCTGGGCGGAACGCAGCAAAAAAGCCTTTGAAGACCTCAAAAACCCCAATGCCCTGTTCGGCATCGTGCAGGGCGCAATGTACGAAGACCTGCGCGAACAGTCCCTGCGCGGGCTGGAACAGCTCGACTTCCCCGGCCTCGCCATCGGCGGCTTGTCCGTCGGCGAACCCAAGCCCGAAATGTACCGCATGCTGCGCGCCGTCGGCCCCATACTGCCCGAACACAAACCGCATTACCTGATGGGCGTCGGCACACCGGAAGACTTGGTGTACGGCGTGGCGCACGGCGTGGACATGTTCGACTGCGTCATGCCCACCCGCAATGCGCGCAACGGCTGGCTGTTCACCCGTTTCGGCGATTTGAAAATCAAAAACGCCAAACACAAGCTCGACAAACGCCCGATAGACGAAAGCTGCACCTGCTACGCCTGCCAAAACTTCAGCCGCGCCTACCTGCACCACCTGCACCGCGCCGGCGAAATTTTGGGCGCGCAGTTGAACACCATCCACAACCTGCATTTCTACCAAACCATCATGGCCGAAATGCGCGAAGCCATCGAACAGTGCAAATTCGCCGACTGGCAGGCACAGTTCCATGAAAACAGGGAAAAAGGTGCGGATTAAACCATGAAAGGCTGCCTGAAAAATTTCAGGTAGCCTTACTTGCATTGCAGGCTACCTGAAAACACCAACACCATCATTTAACATTTAACACCCAACTGCCGGAAGGAATGCCCTATGCTCTCCAAACAAACCTTCGCCGCCTTCTGCTTCGGCGCAATCACCGCCGTTGCCGCGCTGTTCCTGCTGTCCGAGCAATATTCCGACTACCGCCGCACCGCCGAAATCAAACAGGAAATCCAAAGACTTGCCCCGTTGCAGACGCAGTTGGCCGCTGAATTGGCCGACGGCGGCATCAAAAGCAGTTTGCCAACCGTTCGGTCGGCCTATCCGGGCGTGCAGGCCGTGAGCCGTGACGGCTGGATTCTGCTGCGCACGCCGCGCTTCGGGCAGGAAGCGGTGCTGATTCCGCAAGCGGAGGGTAACAACATCCGCTGGGCGGTACATTACAACGATACGGACAAGGTAATCAACGGCAAGGCCTTGTGTTTTTGAGCGGGGATTTTCAGGTAGCCTCAAGCACAGCCAAAACAAAGCCCTGCCATTATCTGGCAGGGCTTTCTGATGTTGAAACCAAGGTTATTCCCACTCAATCGTGGCGGGCGGTTTGCCGCTCACGTCGTACACCACGCGGTTGATGCCGCGCACTTCGTTGATGATGCGGTTGGACACTTTGCCCAAGAGCGAATAGGGCAGTTCCGCCCAGTGTGCGGTCATGAAGTCGCTGGTGATGACGGCGCGCAGGGCGACCACGTAGTCATAAGTGCGGCCGTCGCCCATCACGCCGACGGATTTCACGGGCAGGAATACGGCGAAGGCTTGGCTGGTGAGGTCGTACCAAGAGGTGCCGTTTTCGTCTGTGTGGTTACGCAGTTCCTGAATGAAAATGTCGTCCGCCTGACGCAGCAGGTCGGCGTGTTCGCGCTTCACTTCGCCCAGAATCCGAACGCCCAAGCCGGGGCCGGGGAAGGGGTGGCGGTACACCATTTCGCGCGGCAGGCCGAGCGCCACGCCCAGTTCGCGCACTTCGTCTTTGAACAAGTCGCGCAGCGGTTCGAGCAGCTTCAGTTTCATGTTTTCAGGTAGCCCGCCTACGTTGTGGTGCGATTTGATGGCGTGGGCTTTTTTGGTTTTCGCGCCGGCGGATTCGATTACGTCGGGGTAAATCGTGCCTTGTGCCAGCCATTTGGCGTTGGTGAGTTTTTTCTCTTCAGCGTCAAATACTTCGATAAATTCCGCGCCGATGATTTTGCGTTTTTGTTCGGGGTCGGTCACGCCGGCGAGTTTCGCCATAAACTGTTCGCTGGCGTCCACGTGAATCACGCGCACGCCCAAGTTGTCGGCAAACATTTTCATCACGTTTTCGGCTTCGTTCAGGCGCAGCAGGCCGTGGTCGACGAAGACGCAGGTGAGCTGGTCGCCAATGGCGCGGTGGATCAGCGCGGCGGCCACGGAGGAATCCACGCCGCCGGACAAGCCCAGAATTACTTCGTCGCTGCCGACTTGTTCGCGGATTTTGGCCACGGCTTCGTCGATGTAGTTCGGCATCGTCCAGCTGGGCTGTGCGCCGCAGATGTCGAGCACGAAGCGGTTGATGAGGGCGCGGCCTTGTTTGGTGTGGGTCACTTCGGGGTGGAATTGGATGCCGTAGAAGCGGCGTTCGGCGTTTTCCATCATGGCGATGGGGCAGGAGGGGGTGCTGCCGATGGTGCGGAAGTTTTCAGGTAGCCTGCACACTTTGTCGCCGTGGCTCATCCACACGTCCAAGGTGTTCGGCGCGCCGTCTTGAATGCCGCTGGTGAGTGCGCTGTCTTGCGTTTGCACTTGCGCGTAGCCGAATTCGCGCTGGTTGCCGGCCTGCACTTCGCCGCCCAAATGGTGCGCCATAAACTGCATGCCGTAGCAGATACCGAGCACGGGCACGCCCAAATCGAACAGCCCCGTGTCGGCCTGATATTCGCTGTCGTACACGGAATTGGGGCCGCCGGAAAGGATGATGCCTTTGGGGTTGAAGGCTTTGATGTCGGCCAGCGGCATGTCGTAGGGGTGTAGCTCGCAATACACATGGGCTTCGCGCACGCGGCGGGCGATGAGCTGGGCGACTTGCGAACCGAAGTCGAGGATGAGGATTTTGTCGGGGCTGGTCATATCGGTATCTCTGTGTGGATTGGGATAGGATTTCTGGTTTCAGGTAGCCTCTGCACGCTTTGGGCGCAAGTTCAGGCTACCTGAAATAGGGGGGTTAAGTGCGGCAGGTTGGTCGGCTTAACGGTAGCGTCGCAAGATACGCTGAATGTGTGTGCGGCGCTGCCGGCACACTGCCGCCGTGTCTGCATCGGCGCCGGTGTCATAACGGGCGTGCTCAGCTTCCACTTGTGCACCGTTTTGCCGCCACCATGCTTCTTGGTCGCGGTTGAAACATGGTTTGCTCAGCTGCATCAGTTTGTCGGCTTGCTGTTCGGCGGCTTTGGGAAGCGCGAAACTATCGTTGTCGGCACAGGCGAACAGGTAAGTCATGACCTCGATACTGTCGCGGTTAATCTGCCGGCATTGCCGGGCGGTGGGCTGGGCGGCAGCGGCCAAGGGCAGCAGGGCCAATATCATCGCTAAACGTTTCATGCTTACTCCTTACGTGAGAAAAACAGACAAACGAAGCATTGGGATAGTGTTTTTTCAGGTAGCCTCACCATCATGGCAGGCTACCTGAAAACTCAAGCAAACAGTTTTTTCACTTCCGCGCCCACATCGTCGGCACGCATGAAGGTTTCGCCGATTAGAAAGCTGTGCACGCCGTGGCTGCGCATGAATTGCACGTCTTCGCGGCTGCGGATGCCGCTTTCGGTAATCACGATGCGGCCTTCGCCGGCAATTTCTGGCAGTAAATCCAGGGTTTGCTGCAGGCTCACTTCAAAGGTGCGCAGGTTGCGGTTGTTCACGCCGCGCAGCGGGGTGGTGAGGCGGCGGCATTTTTCCAGCTCGTCGGCGTGGTGCAGCTCCAACAGCACGGCCATGCCTAACTCGTGGGCGATGCCTTCGAATTCTTCCAGCTGGGTTTGGCTGAGCGCGGCGGCAATCAGCAGCACGGCGTCGGCGCCCATGGCGCGGGATTGGTGGATTTGATAGGCGTTCACCATAAAGTCTTTGCGCAACACGGGCAGCACTACGGCGGTGCGGGCGGTTTTCAGGTAGCCTGCCGAGCCTTGGAAGTAGAGTTCATCAGTGAGCACGGAAAGGCAGGCGGCGCCGGCGGCTTCGTAAGCGCGCGCCAGCTGCTCGGGATGGAAGTCTGGCCGGATCAGCCCCTTGCTGGGGCTGGCTTTTTTGATTTCGGCAATCAGCGCAGCGCGGCCTTGGCTGTGTTGGGCGCGCATGGCCTGCACGAAGCCGCGCGGCGGCGGCATATCGGCGGCCCGGGCGCGCAGTTCGGCCAAGGGCAGGGCGGCTTGTGCAGCGGCCACTTCTTGCTGTTTGGTGGCGAGGATGCGGGTGAGGATGTCGCTCATCGGTAGGTGTGCTCTTCGGGCAGGGCGGCGTGTCGCCGGTTGAATTGCTCCAGGGTTTCCAGATTGTGCAGAAAGCGCGAAAGCTCCCGCAGGGCGTTGGTGTATACGTCTTTTTTGAATTCAATTACTTCGTCGATGGGTGCCCAATAGTCGTGCCAGCGCCAGGCGTCGAATTCCGGCTGGCTGCTGGCGCGCAGGTGCACATCGCTTTCGCGGCCGGTGAGCCGCAGCAAATACCAAATCTGTTTCTGCCCGCGATACGCACCGCGCCATTGGCGGCGCACCCAGTTGCCGGGCACGTCGTAGCGCAGCCAGTCACGGGTGCGGCCGAGGATTTTCACGTGGTGCGGCAAAAGGCCGACTTCTTCGGCCAGCTCGCGATACATGGCGGCCTCGGGGCTTTCGCCGGGCTTGATGCCGCCCTGCGGAAACTGCCAGGAATGCTCCTGCACGCGTTTGCCCCAGAACACTTCGTTGCGCTGGTTGGTGATGATGATGCCGACATTGGGGCGATAACCTTCTCTGTCCAACATAATATTTTTCGCCCAATTTGAATAATTTTAAACGTACGGATTTTCCCACAAAACGGCACGGCAGGCTACCTGAAAGCTTTCAGGTAGCCTGCCGCCTTGCCCTATTTTCATTTGAATCCGCTATCTTGTTTACCCACGCGGATGGTGTTGCGCCACCAGCTGTTTGAGCCGCTCGTTGGCCACGTGGGTATAGATTTGCGTGGTGTTCAGGCTGGCGTGGCCGAGCATCATCTGCACGCTGCGCAGGTCGGCGCCGTGGTTCACCAGATGGGTGGCGAAGGCGTGGCGCAGGCCGTGCGGGCTGAGCTCGCTGATGCCGGCTTCTGCGGCGTAGCGTTTCACCATCTGCCACACCAGCTGGCGGCTGATGCCGCTACGTTTTTGCCCCACGAATACGAAATCGCACGGGGCGTACTTGAGCAATTCGCTGCGCGCGGTTTTCAGGTAGCGTTCCAGCCAATGCACGGCTTCGGCGCCCAGCGGCACGATGCGCTGCTTGTTGCCCTTGCCGATTACGGTAACCACGCCGCGCTGCAAGTCTAAATCCTGCAGCTGCATTTGGGCGGCTTCAGACACGCGCAGGCCGGTGGCATACAGCGTTTCCAGCACGGCTTTGTCGCGCAGGCCGAAGACGTTTTCCGTGTCGGGCGCGGCCAACAGCGCGTCGATTTGCGCTTCGCCGATCAGCGGCGGCAGGGCGCGGCCTTGGCGCGGCGGGCGCAGGTGTTGCGCGGGGTTGTCGCTGCGGCGGTTTTGCAGCTGCAAAAAGCCGTAGAGCTGTTTGACGGCGGAGAGGGCGCGGGCTTGGGAGGCGGGTTTTTCATCCGGGGCATACACGGCATCGGCCAAGGCGTCGGCATCGGCTTGCTGCCAATCCAATCCTTGCGCGTGCAGGCGGCGGGCGATTTTTTCCAAATCGCGCCGGTAGCCGGCCAGGGTGTTGGCGGCGAGGCGGCGGGTGAGGAAGAGCTCGTCCAGCGTTTGCTCGATGGGCTCTTGCCAGGCGGCGGGCAGCGGCTCGGCAGGGTTCACCATGCCACCCCTTCGTGCGCGAGCAGCCAGCGTTTCACCGCCAGGCTGCGCTCGGCATCGCCGCCCATGCTGAAGCCGCCCAGCCCGTTGGCTGAGAGCACGCGGTGGCAGGGAATCAGGAGTGGCAGCGGGTTTTTGCCGCAGGCGCCACCCACGGGGCGCGGGTGGCTGCCGATGCTTTTGGCAATCCATTGGTAGCTGCGGGTTTCGCCGAACGGAATCCGGGCAATCTGCGCCCACACGGCCTGTTGAAACGCCGTGCCTGCGGGCGGCACAAACGGCGGCAGCGGGGCGGGGCTACCTGAAAAGTAGCTGTCCAGCCATTGTGCCAGCGGGGTGTCGTTTGGCAGTGCGGGCAGGAAGGGTGCGGCGCTGTGTTGCAGCAGGATTTCGGCGGGGAGGCCGTTGTGCAGGCGGCACAACAGCGTGCCGAAGGGGGCTTGATAGCAGTATTGCATGGCGGTGTCCGCTAGGCCGTTTCACGCAGCGCGTCGAGCACAGCTTGGGCGTGGCCGGCGGCTTTCACTTTACGCCATTCGCGCGAGATGTGGCCTTGCGCATCTAAAACGAAGGTGCTGCGCTCGATGCCGAACACTTTTTTGCCATACATGTTTTTCTCTTTGATGACATCGAACAGGCGACACACGGTTTCATCCTTATCCGACAAGAGCGGCACTTCCAGCGCGTATTTGCACACGAATTTCTGGTGGCTGGCCACGCTGTCGCGCGATACGCCGGCTACCTGAAAACCGAGCGCCTGAAATTCGGGCAAAAGCGCGCTGAATTCCTGCGCTTCGGTGGTGCAGCCGGGCGTGCTGTCTTTGGGGTAGAAATACAGCACCAGCGGCAGGTGGTCGGCGGCAGAGAAATCGTTGCCGTTTTGGTCGGGCAGGGTGAAAAGGTAATTTTTGCTCATGGCGGCTCCTAAGGGGATGAAATCGGCTGGCATTATATAGTGGATTAAAATAAGAATGGGACAAGGCGGCGAGCCGCAGACAGTATGAGCAATACGGCAAGGCGAGCCAACGCGGTAGCATTCTTATTTTAATTCACTATAGCGTTAAACCGGGGCGGGCAACGGGGGGACGGTTGGGGCGGGTGTTTCAGGTAGCCTTAATGTGTGGTATAAGCACGGCGTTTTGTTTTCAACGCACACTTTAAGGATTAACCCCATGAACGCAATCGATTTGCTTACCACCCGTCGCTCGGTGCGCCACCTTGCCGAACCCGCCCCCAACGATGCCCAGCTGGAAATTATTTTGCAGGCCGCCACGCAAGTGCCCGACCACGGCAACCTCACGCCGTGGCATTTTGTGGTGGTGCAAAGCGAAGCCGGCCGGCAGGCATTCCGTCATATTTTGAAGCAGTGTGCCGAAGAAATTGGCGGCGAAGCGGCGCGCAAGGCTGAAGTGGTGGGGCAGATGGCACCGATGGTGATCGGCGTGGTGTCCAAGCCCAAACTAGACTGCCTCAAGCCGAAGCCGCAGTGGGAGCAAATGCTTAGCGCCGGCTGCGCTGCCTATGCCGCCCAACTGGCGGCCAAGGCGCAAGGTTTCGACAATGTGTGGATTACCGGGCTGTGGGTCAACACCGCCGCGCTGCGCGAAGCCTTCGGCTGTGGCGAACACGATAAAATCATCGGCCTGTTGATGGTCGGCACGGCGCAGAAAGAGACCAGCGGCCCGAAAAATACGGATTTGAGCGGATTGGTCAGCCGTTGGTAATGCGGCCGGTAAAAGGCTACCTGAAAGCATAAGCTTCAACACAGTTGAAACGGGCAATGTGAGTTGCTGCGAAGTTAAAAATTTCAGGTAGCCTTTTGCCAACTTGTTACTGGGAGTAGGTGGTTCCAACTTGTCGTTGAATTGCAGCTGATGTGCGGGAAGCACAAGCTGCCTGTTATTTGGCTTGAATTTTGTTGCAGCGGAAGCTTTCAGGTAGCCTTTATTGCATAACGCTATCTGGATTGTCCAAACAACAAAAAGGCTACCTGAAAATTTCAGGTAGCCTTTTATTCAGCTGAATGCCAATCTTACTTGGCGGCTTGGTCTACGCGTTCGCGCAATTCCTTGC
>CAUPYH010000045.1:0-13862 GCA_963515595.1 uncultured Eikenella sp.
GCCGCGCCGCCAATCCGCGCCGCCGGTGCGGGAGGAAAACCGCGCCGCGCCACAGGCCGAGGCTAAGGCCAAGCCTGCGCCCGCCGAACGCCGCCCCGCCGTTGAGGCCGGACAGCCGGGTCGCACCTTGCCGCGCGTACAACGGGTGGAAAACAATCAGCCGCCCGCCACCGTGCCGCAAGCCAAGCCCGCCGTGCCGGAGCGCCCGCGCCGCGCCGAATCCGCCAAGCCCCTGCCCCCGGCCGCGCAGCCGGAACGCCGTGCCGAAGCCAAACCTGCGGAACAGCGCAGGCAGGATGGGCCGAAACCTGCCGAGCGCCGCCCTGCCGAACGCAGGCAGGAACGCAAACCGGAAGGCGGCCGCCTCTCGCCGGAGGATATTTTGAACAACCGCGCCGCCAACCGTGTGGCCGGGCATGACAAAGCCGCCGCAGAGCCGACGGCGCAGCCGGCAAGGCGCATGGTGATTCAGGTGGGCGCGTACACCAGCGAAGAGCAGGCACGCGCCGTGCAAAAACGGCTGGCCGATGCGGGCGTGAGCGCCTATGTGGCGCCGCCTGCCAACAAAGGCGGCAACGCGCTCTACCGCGTGCGCACCGGCTCATATCCGAACCGCCAGGCCGCTGGCCAGGCAATGGGTAAAATTAAATCGCAGGGGCTGGACGGCATCCTGCTGGAGCGCTGATGACTTTGTTTGACTATCTTGCGCTGCTGGTGATCGCGGCGTTTACCCTGATTTCGCTGTTTCGCGGCGTGGTGGCCGAATTGGTGGGCTTGGTTTCCTGGCTGGGCTCGCTGCTGGCGGCCAAGCTGCTTTCCCCGCCGGTGGGCGACTGGCTTTCAGGTAGCCTCAGGCCGCATGCGCTGGCGGCGGTGGCGGCGTTTATCGGCGTGTTCCTGCTGGCCAGGCTTTTGTTCCGACTGCTGCAAACCGTGCTTACCTCTTCCGCCGGCGCGTTGGGGCTGGGCGGGGCAAACCGCCTGCTCGGCGGCGTGTTCGGTGCGGTGAAGGGGGTGCTGGCGGTAACGCTGGCAGTGCTGGCCTGCGCGTTTACCGATTTGCCGAAGAGCGAGGAATGGCGGCATTCGCAAACCGCATTTGTTTTCGAGGGCTTGGCCCAATTGGCCGTGCCGTATCTGCCGCCGTTTATGGCGGATCGTGTCGACTACCGGCAAGCGCCGGGGGAGTGAGTTTATGTGTGGCGTGTTGGGCATGGTGGCCTTTGAGCCGGTGAATCAGTTGCTGTATGACGGCTTGCAGGTGTTGCAGCACCGCGGGCAGGACGCGGCGGGCATTGTAACCGCCGAGGGCGAGATGTTTCATATGCACAAAGACACCGGCATGGTGCGCGATGTGTTCCGCACGCGCGATATGCGCAACCTGGTGGGCAACGCCGGCATTGCCCATGTGCGCTATCCCACCGCCGGCAACGCGGGCAGCAGCGCCGAGGCGCAGCCCTTTTATGTGAACTCGCCCTTCGGTATCGTGCTGGCGCACAACGGCAATCTCACCAACACCGATGAGCTCAATGCCAACCTGTGCCGCCGCCACCTGCGCCACATCAACACCGGCTCCGATTCCGAAGTGCTGCTCAACGTATTGGCCAGCGAGTTGCAGCACGTAATCGGCAGCCGCAGCAAGCTGGAAGTGGGCGATGTGTTTGACGCCGTGGCCGCGCTCAACCGCCAAGTGCGCGGCGCATACGGCGTGGTGGCGCTGATTGCCGGCTACGGCATGCTCGCTTTCCGCGACCCGCACGGCATCCGCCCGTTGGTGTTGGGCAAGCACACCGACGAAGCGGGGCGCACTGCTTATATGGTGTCTTCCGAATCCATCGTTTTCCCCGGCCTGGGCTATGAATTGGTGCGCGATATTGCGCCGGGCGAGGCCGTATTTATCGGCTTTAACGGCGAGTTCCACAGCCGCCAATGCGCTGAAGCGCCGCGCCTTTTGCCCTGTTTGTTTGAATACGTGTATTTCGCCCGCCCCGATTCCGTGATGAACGGCGTATCGGTGTACCAAGCGCGGCTCGATATGGGCGTAACCCTGGCTGAAAAAGTGAAACGCAGCCTGAAGGCAGACGAAATCGACGTGGTGATGCCCATCCCCGATACCAGCCGCCCCAGCGCCTTGCAGCTGGCCATGCACCTGGGCAAACCCTACCGCGAAGGCCTCATCAAAAACCGCTACATCGGCCGCACCTTCATCATGCCCGGCCAAGCCACGCGCAAAAAATCCGTGCGCCAGAAGCTCAACCCCATCGACAGCGAATTTGCCGGCAAATCCATCCTGCTGGTGGACGACTCCATCGTGCGCGGCACTACCAGCCGCGAGATTGTGGAAATGGTGCGTGCTGCCGGGGCGCGGAAAGTGTATTTTGCCTCTGCCGCCCCCGAAGTGCGCTACCCCAATGTGTACGGCATCGACATGCCCACCCGCGCCGAATTGATTGCCAACGGCCGCAGCGCCGAGCAAATTGCCGCCGAAATTTCCGCCGACGGCGTGGTGTTCCAAGATTTGGACGACTTGGAAAACGTGGTGCGCGCGCTCAACCCCACCATCGAAGGCTTCGACAGCTCCTGCTTCAACGGCTGCTACGCCACCGGCGACATCGACGAAGGCTACCTGAAACGCCTTTCCGACCGCCCCAAAGGCGGCAGCGGCAAAGCGCACGCCGGACAGATGGAACACAGCATCCGCGTGGATTCGCCACGGGAATAGCAAATGGCGGAAGCCGGCTTTCGAGGCCGGCTTCTTTAGTTTGGCGGGGTAGGGCGGTTTCAGGTAGCCTTGTCGGCAGATGAACAGGCTACCTGAAAATCAGTCCCCGTGTAGTTTGCTCCACCCGAAAAGGCTACCTGAAAACCATGAACCTTTCGCGTAGAAACCTGCTCACGCTGGCCGCAGCAATATTGGCGGTTTCCGTCTGCGATAGGCAGGACGACGGCAGCCGCCATTCTTTCAACAAGCCAGACAAGGAACTTCCATGCAGTCCAAATTCATCAAACATCAAGGCGCGACGTTGCACTACCAAATCGTCGGCATGGAAACCGCCCCCGTTATCGTGCTGCTGCACGGCGGTTTCGGTTCGATTGCCGACTTTGTCCCACTGTTGCCGCGTTTGCAGCAACACTACCGCGTGATTGCGATAGATACGCGCGGACACGGACGCTCCACGCTCGGCACAGCCGCGCTGACCTATGCCCAAGCTGCCGAAGATGCGCGCCAAATCCTGCGGCATGAAGGCGTGGAAAAATACAGCCTGTTCGGATTCAGCGACGGCGGAATAACCGCCTACCGATTGGGCGCGGAAGACAAAAATATCGAGAAAATCATCACCGTGGGCGCAGAATGGCACAAAAAGCACTTGGATGGTGTCCGCCCGATGTTTGAAGCGATAAACCTTGATTTCGTAAGAGAAAACCTGCCCGAACAGCTCGCCGCCTATCAGTCAGCCAATCCCGAGCCTGACGCGGAAAAATGGGCAGCGGCATTGAAAACCATGTGGCTGGACGAGGGCGCAAGCGGCTATCCCAACGAAAACATCCGCCAAATCCAAGCCCCCGTGCTGGCGATACGCGGCGAAGCCGATTTCCTACTCGCCTTTGACGACTGGGCGGCATTGAAAACCGAATTGCCCGATGTGCATTTGATGAGCGTGCCGTTTGCCGCGCACGAAGCCGTGAAAGAGCAGCCTGAAATCGTATGGGCGGCGGTGCGGGCGTTTCAGGTAGCCTGAGATACAGATGTATCTATATTTCATGTATGTGAGCTATAAGGCTACCTGAAAAATATCGGCCACGGCAAAATAGAAAATGGCACCTGGACTATTTAGATAGCCGGATGATTTCCCCGATAACTAAGGAATCCGACAGATGGATACTGCTTCCCCAACTCCCTCGCCACGTCCTTTGGGTTTGACCATCCTGTGCCCGCTGCTGCTGGCGTACGGCATTGCTTGGCCGTTGCTGATGATTATTGCGATAGGCAAGTTGGCCGGTAGTTGGGAGGGATTTGAACGGGGGATGCTTGAAGTGTACAGGATCAGCCCGGGAATCGTATTTATCCATTTCATCCTCGGGAGTATTGAACCGTTTGCGGTGTCGGCGGGGATGTTGGTGTGCGCAGCGGGATTGTGGTATCGCCATAAATGGGCGCGTGTGGTATTTTTGTGCGGAGGCCTGCTGCATTTTGGGTGGCTGGTTGGCAGCCAGTTAATCGTTTGGGTGGAGAGGGGCGTTTTTGGCTCTACGATTTTCGATAACAGGCCTTTCTTCATTCCATGGCTCGATATGCTCTGCTTCAGCGCCGTCATCCTCTATCTTTACCTGCACGTGCCGACAACCTATTTCTGTAAAGCCGCCCCGACCACCATTATCAAAATTCCAAAATCATGACCCCATACGACTACTGCCATCAAAAAGCCGAAGAGAGCGGCTCCAGTTTTCTGGCCGGCTTCCGCTTTCTGCCGCCGGAAAAACGCCGTGCCATGACTGTGCTGTATGCCTATTGCCGCGAGCTCGACGACGTGGCGGACGATTGTGCCGACCCGGCCGTGGCGGCGCAAACGCTGGCCTGGTGGCGGCAGGATGCGGCCAAGGTGTTTCACGGCGCGGCCTTGCCGGAGCATCCGGTCAACCGGGCCATGCGCGAAGTGGCGCCGGCCTACGGGCTACCTGAAAACGAATTGGCCGCCGTGATTGACGGCGTGGAAATGGACTTAACCTCGGCGCGTTATGCCGATTTCGCCGCCTTGCAGCAATACTGCCAACGCGTGGCCGGGGTGGTGGGGCGGCTGATTGCCCGCATCCTCGGTTTCCAAGATGCCGCCGTGCTGGATTATGCCGACAAAATGGGCTTGGCGCTGCAGCTCACCAACATCATCCGTGATGTGGGCGAAGACGCGGTGGCCGGACGGATTTACCTGCCGGTGGAAGATTTGCAGCGCTTCAACGTGCCCGCCGCCGATTTGCTGCAACGCCGAAACAGCCAAGCGTTTGCCGAGCTGATGGCTTTTCAGGTAGCCCGTGCCCGCCAAACCTATCGCGAAGCCGTGGCCCTGCTGCCTGCCGCCGAGCGGCGCGGCCAGAAGGCCGGGCTGGTGATGGCCGCCATCTACTACGCGCTTTTAAACGAAATCGAGCGCGACGGCGCGGTCAATGTGCTGCGCTACAAGCTGGCGATTCCGAAGCCGCGCAAGGCACGGATTGCCCTGAAAACCTGGCTCTTGGGGTTTAAGCCGTGAGCGCCGCGCCGCGTGTGGCGGTTATCGGCGGCGGTTGGGCGGGGCTTTCGGCGGCGGAAGCGCTGTGCGGCCGGGCGAAAATCACCCTGTTTGAGGCCGGGCGGCAGTGCGGCGGCCGCGCCCGCGCGTTGGGTGGCGGCAGCGGTTTTGCCCATGCCGACAACGGCCAGCATATTTTGGTGGGCGCGTATCGGCAGGTGCTGGATGTGCTGGCGCGCTGCGGCGTGCGCGAAGAAGAAGCATTTTTGCGCCTGCCGCTGCAATGGCATTTGGCCGACGGCCTGCAATTTGCCGCCCGCCGTCTGAGTGCACCGCTGCATTTGTTTTTCGGCGTGCTGGGCGCACGCGGCACCGGTTGGGGCGAAAAAACGGCGCTGCTGCGCCAGATGCGTGCCTTGCAGCGCCTGCGCTTGGCGGAAGATGTTCCCGTGGCTGCTTGGCTGCGGCAGCGGCAAGTGTCGCACCGTTTGCAGCAGCAGTTTTGGCAGCCTTTGGTGTGGGGCGCGATGAACACCGCTTTGGAGCAGGCTTCGCTGCAACGCCTGCAAAACGTGCTGCGCGACGGCGTGTGGGCGGAGCGCGCCGCCAGCGATTTCTTGCTGCCCAGGCAGGATTTGGGGCGGCTGTTTGCCGAGCCGGTGTGCCGCCGCCTGCAAAAATCCGGCGCAAAAATCCGGCTGGAAACGCGTGTGCCGCAGATTGAACAAACGCTTTCAGGTAGCCTGTTGGTGAACGGCGAAGCCTTTGATGCCGCCGTGCTGGCCGTTGCGCCCTATCATGTGCCGCCCCTGCTGCCCGAGGCCGCCCCGCCCGAGATTGCCGCTGCGCTGGATGCCTTGGCCTACCACGCCATCACCACCGTGTATCTGCGTTATCCCGTTGCGCCCGGGCTGCCCGCGCCGATTACCGGCCTGGGCGAAGGCACGGCGCAATGGTTTGTCGACCGCGATGCACTTGGCTTCGGGCGTGGCGAAGTATCCGCCGTGATTTCCCTGTCCGACCAATACGGCAAACTCAGCCGCGAAGAGTGGATAACGCGTGTGCACCAGGATTTGCGGCGCATCTGCCCGCACCTGCCGCGCCCCGCTGATGCCCAGGTCATCACCGAAAAACGTGCCACCGCCGCCAGCCGCACCGATAACCCTACCATCCCCACCGCCTGGCTGCGCCATCAGCATATCTACCTCGCCGGCGATTACCTCCACCCACGCTATCCCGCCACGCTGGAAGCCGCCGTACAAAGCGGCCGGCAGGCTGCGGCTTTGTTGTTGAAAGATGCGGGGTGGGAGCAAGCTGGCTAAAAACCATGCTATTTGAACAAAAAAAGGCTACCTGAAACTTTTCAGGTAGCCTCTATCGGGCGGCCAACGCTGCTATTTGCCTGAGCCGATTTTGCTTTCCTTGCCGCTGAGCAGGTTTTGGATATTGCTGCGGTGGCGCAGCAGCACCAGCGCGGCAATCACGGCAATGGCGGCCTGCCAGGAAGGCTGTTGCACCAAGAACATGGCGGCCAGCGGGCTGATTACGGTGGCGGTGAGTGCGGCCAGTGAGGAAATTTTCAGTCCGAAGGCCATGATCAGCCACACCGCCGCGCAAATCAGCGCTACCGGCCACGATAAGGCCAGCAGCACGCCCAGCGCGGTGGCCACGCCCTTGCCGCCCTTGAAGCCGAAAAACAGCGGCCACATATGCCCCACCAACACCGCCACCGCCACGGCGGCCACCACTTCGTCGGACAGGCCGAAATGCGATTGCAGCCATCGGGCAAGCAGCACGGCCACCAGGCCTTTGAGCGCGTCGCCCAAGAGCGTGAGCGCGGCGGCTTTTTTGCGGCCGCTGCGCAAAACATTGGTGGCGCCCGGGTTGCCCGAGCCGTAGCTGCGCGGGTCGTCCAGCCCGTAGAATTTGGATACGATAACGGCAAACGAGAGCGAACCGATTAAGTAGGCGGCGGCCACAGCGGCCAAGCCCCACACAGACAAGATGTCAGCCATAAGATTTTTTCACATTCAAACAAACGAGCCGGATTCTATCACGAGGACAAGCACAGTATGGATACCGTTTTTCTGCACGGCCTAAAAGCCCAAACCCTAATCGGCGTTTTCGACTGGGAACGCCGCCAGCCGCAAACCGTGCTGCTGGATATCGACATCCGCGCCGATCTGAGCGCGGCGGAAAAGAGCGATAACGTGGCCGATACGATCAGCTACGCCGAGGCGGCGGAGCTGGTAACGGCGGCCTTGGCCGGCCAGCAGTTTTTCCTGTTGGAAGCGCTGGCAGGCTATGTGGCGCAGCTGCTGCTCAAACATTTTCCTGCTTGCGAGAGCGTGCGGATTAAGGCGGTGAAACCCGGCATCCTGCCCGGCGTGGCATCTGTCGGCGTGGTGATGGAGCGGGGCAGGGTAGAGGCTACCTGAAAAGATATAGTGGATTAAGATAAGAATGCTACGGCAAGGCGAGGCAACGCTGTACTGGTTTTTGTTAATTCACTATAAAAAAGCCGTCTGAACATTCAGACGGCTTTTAGTTTATTTCATAAAGTTTTTCAGCAGTATGGAAGCCACATCATCCAGGCCGAAGCCGTCTGCGTCTTGCGCGCTGCCGTTGGGGGTAGCGTGGTCTACCAGGTTGGGCAGGATTTTGGCCAGCATCTCGCTTGCCTGGTTGGCATCCACACCGAATTTCTGCGCCAGCTGGTTTACGGTGTCGCTACCCAGTGCTTGTTGCAGTTGGCTGCCGGACACGGGCATATTGCCAGACTGGTTGGAAACCCAGCTGCTGATGGCATCACCCAAGCCGCCTTGTTGCAGCTGGCTGATCAGGTTGCCCACGCCGCCTTGCTGTTTCACCAAATCCATCGCCATATCGGCGATCGAGCCTTGTCCGCCGTCTTTGCCGCCCAGCATCTGGCTGGTCGCGTTCATCAGATTATCCATTAAAGCCATGATTTTTCCTTGTGTTCGTGTGAAAGGGGACGCAGTGTAGCAAAGTTCGGGCGGCAGGGTGCGGGTTTAACCGAATTTAGCGGATGCAAAATGCGGGCGGCCATAAAAACAGCCGGCTGCCGCCGGCCGTTTGCCTGTTGTTTAACGGAATACCATGCCGCCGTCGGTGAGGATGGTTTGGCCGGTGATGTAGTCGGCGTCTTCCGAAGCCAGGAAGGATACCAGGTTGGCCACGTCTTCCGGCTGTTGCGGCCGGCCGGCGAGGATGCCTTTGGTAAATTCGTTCCACGCCTGTTTCGGCTGGTAGCCCTTGTGTTCTACAAATGCGGCGTCGATGCGCTCCCACATGGGGGTGTCGGCCACACCCGGGCAATAGGCGTTTACGCGGATGTTGTAGGGGGCGAGTTCTTTTGCGGTGGAATGGGTGAACGAGCGTACCGCGTGCTTGGTGGCGCAATACAGGCTCAGCATTTCGTAGGATTCGTGACCGGCGATGCTGCATGCGTTGATGATTTTGCCCACGCCCTGCTGTTTTTTCATTTGTTCGGCGGCGGCCTGCGTGCCGAAAATCACGCCCTTGATGTTGATGCCCAACACCCGGTCGATTTCATTTTCGTTCAGGCTCAAGAATGTGCCGACCGATTCCACGCCCGCGTTGTTGACAAACACGTCCACCCGCCCGAAGGCCTTGACTGCTTCGTCCACTAGGCGGAACTGGTCTTCCCGGCTGGCGGAATTGCCCTTTACGGCGATATTTTCAAACCCGGCGGCATCGAATTCCGCTTTAACCTTGTTCAGGTTGTCGGCGTTGATGTCGTGCAGCACCACGCGGAAGCCGTCTTTGGCCAAACGGGTGGCGATTGCTTTGCCCAAACCTGCGGCGGAACCGGTAACTACGGCTACTTTTTTCACATCGGTCATGGTAGATCTCCTTTTCGGGTGGGAATGCAGCCGTATGCTTTTGCGGCACGGCTGGTAGATGCCAGCCGCCCGAACAGGCGGACGGATGGCGGAAAGGGGGAATTTTGAAATCTAAATGTGCGGTGTGTATCTGCATGAATAATGGCAGTAAAGTACCAAAAATCATAACAGATGTAAACAAAAGGTCAACAGATTGGTTGACTTGGCAAATTTTATGCAGATGGCAAAATCGGGTAAGGCTGTGGGCGGGGCTTGGGTAGTAAGGAGGGGCAACGCGTTAGGAAGGAGTAAGCCACATAAAATCAGTTTATTGCGTGTTTCCAGATATAAGGGTATTTTTCAGGTAGCCTTTTCCTCAATTAAAAACAGCCGCTTCAGGTTACCTGAAACGGCTATGGTTTTATCCGCGTTGCTTATTTGGCGGCAGATGCGACGGAGGCGGCTGCTGTGGAAGCGGCTGAAGCGGCGGCTGCGCCTTCGCCCCATGCGGCGGGATATTTGTAGCCGACGAAGCGTTTGTGCGCGTAGTCTTTGAATTCTTGGGAATTGTAGGCGGCGGTTACGTCTTTCACCCATTGCGCGTCTTTATCGGCAGTGCGCACGGCAGACCAGTTGATGTAGGCGAAGCTGGGCTCTTGGAACAGGGCTTCGGCCAGTTTCATACCGGAAGACATGGCGTAGTTGCCGTTTACGATGGCGAAATCCACGTCTTGGCGGCTACGCGGCAGGTTGGCAGCTTCCATTTCCACGAATTCGATATTTTTGGTGTTTTCGGCAATATCGGTGCGGGCGGCTTTGAGCGGGTCGATACCCTCTTTCAGTTTAATCCAGCCTAGGTTGTCGAGCATTACCAAGGCGCGGGCGAGGTTAGATGGGTCGTTGGGAATGGAAACAGTGCTGCCGTTTTTCACCTGATCCAGCGCGGTGAGCTTGCCGGGGTAGATACCCAAGGGGGCGGTGGGCACTTGGAATACTTCGGTCAAATCCAAATTACGTTCGGCTTTGAAGCCGTCGAGATAGGGTTTGTGCTGGAAGATGTTGATGTCGATTGCGCCCTCGGCCAGTGCCTGGTTGGGGGTAACGTAGTCGGGAAATTCGGTGAGGGTAACGGTGTAGCCTTGTTTTTCCAGCATGGGCTTGATTTGGTCGGTAATCATGTCGGCAAAGTCGCCCGGGGTGGTGCCGAAGCGGATTTCCCGCTTGGCTTCGGCGGCGGGCTGGCTGCCGGATGAGGCGGCGGATGCTTGTGCGCCGCTGCCGCTGTCTTGCCCGCCGCAGGCGGCCAGGGTTATGCCCAGCACGGCGGCGCAGGTGAGTTTCCATAATGCTTTCATTGAGTGTCTCCTTTTAAGTGGATAAACAGGTTGGGAAAAAACAGATTAGCGTTTGTCTAAACGGGCGGCAAGGTAGTTGCCGATTTCTTGCATGGTGATGACGATGATAGAGAGCAGGATAACAACTGTCCACATAACGTCAGACATAAAGCGGTGGTGGCCGTAATTGATGCCGAGGTCGCCGATACCGCCGCCGCCAATGAGGCCGGCTGC
This sequence comes from uncultured Eikenella sp., assembly GCA_963515595.1. Lineage (GTDB taxonomy): Bacteria > Pseudomonadota > Gammaproteobacteria > Burkholderiales > Neisseriaceae > Eikenella. The sequence goes on from CAUPYH010000045.1 coordinate 10,660, forward strand.
GGCGCTCAAGCCGAGAATGGCGATAATCAGGATGGTGATGCTGCGAACCAAGCCCGCGCGCGCTTCGTTGAGCAAGACTTTTGTCATGATGGTGGGCGGTTTCGCACCCATGGCTAAAGCGGCCTCCACCACGCCTTTGGGTACTTCGGCCAGATTTTGTTCCACCAGGCGGGCGAAATAAAAAATACCGGCCACGCTGAGGGAAACAGATGCGGCTACCGGCCCGAAAGTGGTGCCAACAAGCGCGCGTGATGGAATTTCCATCATAATCATCAGGATAACGAATGGATAGGCGCGCATAAAGTTGATGATGAAGCCCAAAATCTGATGAATGCGGCGGTTGGCATAAATTTGGTTTTTGCCGGTGGTAAACAGCCATAAGCCCAATGCGCCGCCAAAAATAACGCTGACGGGCACGGAAATGCCGAGCATCACTGCCGTCTGCCAAAATGCTTTATAAAAATTGGGCAGCAGGCGGATGAGGTTTTCGAAAATATCGTATTTCATTTCAATCCTCCTGTACCAATTCGCGTCCGATATCGGTGTGCGCCAGAATCTGTTTGTCGCGCACGTCGGCCACTTCCAGCAAGTGCCCTTGGTGCAGCAGGGCGGTGCGGCGGCACAGGCGGCGGATGACGCTCATTTCGTGGGTAACGATCACGATAGTTACGTTGAAACGGCGGTTGATGTCTTGCAGGCAGTCGAGCACGCTGCGGGTGGTGGCCGGGTCGAGTGCGGAAGTGGGCTCGTCGGCCAGAATCACGCTCGGGTTGGGTGCGAGCGCACGGGCAATGCCCACGCGCTGCTTCTGCCCGCCGGAAAGTTGGGCGGGGTAGTGCTGCGCGCGGTCGGACAGGCCGACAATCTGCAAACATTCGCGCACGCGTTCGTTGATTTTGTTTTTACTCCAGCCGGCAATCTCCAGTGGGAAGGCTACGTTACCGGCCACAGTGCGGTTGGCGAGCAGGTTGAACTGCTGAAATACCATGCCGATGTTTTGGCGGGCGGTGCGCAACTGGGCGGCATTCATGGCGGTGAGGTCTTGGCCGTCAATCAGCACTTTGCCGCTGTCGGGGCGTTCCAGTAGGTTGATCAGGCGCAGCAGGGTGGATTTGCCCGCGCCGGAATAGCCCATCAGCCCGAACACTTCGCCTTGGTTAATGCTCAGGCTTAAGGGATGCACGGCCATGAATTGGTTGCTTTTGCCGTGATGATAGCTTTTACAAACGGAATCCAGAATAATCATGATGTTGTTGTATGGCCGCCTCACTCTGCGGCTGCAAAGATTTAAAGCCCACTGAATCAACAATGGGCTTAAAACAGAGGTGCGTGTTATAAATAGTACGCTTTAGCTGTTTTAACGCCCGCAAGCTGTATCAAATCGGCGTAAATAATGATGGCGTATTTAATGCCCAAATATGGGTTTTGTCAAGAGCGGCTGTTTGCCGGGCTGTGTTTCAAGCTCGCCGGTTTCGGGTATAATCTTGCCATTTTGGCGGGTGAGCCGCCGTTTCTTCAGCCAACTAACTTTTGGAGCAGAGTGCATGAGCGCCATTATTGATATTTTCGCCCGCGAGATTCTCGATTCACGCGGCAATCCCACCGTAGAATGCGATGTGTTGCTGGAAAGCGGCGTGATGGGGCGCGCGGCTGTGCCCAGCGGCGCTTCCACCGGCCAGAAAGAAGCGCTGGAGCTGCGCGACGGCGATGCCGCCCGCTATTTGGGCAAAGGCGTGCTGAAAGCCGTGGAGCATGTGAACAATGAAATCGCCCAAGCTATTATCGGCATCGATGCTTCCGAACAGAGCTATATCGACAAAGTGCTGGTGGAATTAGACGGCACGGAAAACAAAGGCCGCCTCGGCGCCAATGCCACTTTGGCCGTATCCATGGCTGTGGCGCGTGCTGCTGCCGAAGATGCCGGTTTGCCGCTCTACCGATATTTGGGTGGCGCTGGGCCGATGGCGATGCCGGTGCCGATGATGAACGTAATCAACGGTGGCGAACACGCTAACAACAGCCTGGATATTCAGGAATTCATGATTATGCCGGTGGGTGCAGACAGCTTCCGCGAGGCTTTGCGCTGTGGTGCGGAAGTGTTCCACCACTTGAAAAAAATCTGCCACGATAAAGGCTTCCCCACCACTGTGGGTGATGAAGGCGGCTTTGCACCCAATTTGGGCAGCCACGCCGAAGCTTTGGATTTGATTTTGGAAGCCGTGAAAGCTGCCGGCTACGAAGCGGGCAAAGACGTGCTGCTCGCACTTGATTGCGCTTCCAGCGAGTTTTATAAAGAAGGTAAATACCACCTCTCCGCCGAAGGCAAAGCGCTTTCCAGCGCCGAATTTGCCGATTATCTGGCCGATTTGGCCAGCCGCTATCCGATTGTTTCGATTGAAGACGGCATGGACGAAAATGACCGTGAAGGCTGGAAGCTGCTCACCAAAAAGCTTGGCGGCAAAGTGCAGCTGGTGGGCGACGATTTGTTTGTTACCAACCCGAAAATCCTGGCCGAAGGCATTAAAGAAGGCATTGCCAACGCCCTGCTGGTGAAAGTGAACCAAATCGGCACCCTGAGCGAAACCCTGAAAGCCGTGGAGCTGGCCAAACGCAACCGCTATGCCAGCGTGATGAGCCACCGCTCCGGCGAAACCGAAGACAGCACCATCGCCGATTTGGCCGTAGCCACCAACTGCATGCAGATTAAAACCGGCTCGCTTTCCCGCTCCGACCGCATGGCCAAATACAACCAGCTGCTGCGCATTGAAGAAGAGCTGGGCGAAGCCGCTTATTATCCCGGCCAAGCCGCGTTTTACCATTTGGCTCGCTAAAGGCTACCTGAAACATGAAATGGGTAACCGTGGTGCTGGCCGTGGCGCTGGTGTGGTTGCAACATGATCTGTGGCTGGCCAAAGGCGGCTGGCGCGATATGTGGCGGCTGGAGGCCGAAGCCGAAAACCAGCGGCAGGCCAACCAAAGCCTGGTGCTGCGCAATCAGGCTTTGAAGGCCGAAGTGGAAAACCTGCGCACCGGGAAAGATGCCATCGCCGAAATCGCCCGCACCGATTTGGGCTATGTAGGGCCGGGCGAAGTGTATTACCGCGTTTTGCCCGCTTCCGAGGCGGCGGTAGGGAGTGCAGCGGCCGAATAATGTGTCCGCATCCTTTTCAGGTAGCCTCATCCGCCGGACAGGCTACCTGAAA
>CAUPYH010000046.1:0-13725 GCA_963515595.1 uncultured Eikenella sp.
GCCACCATATTGATGCCGAAGCTGTCTTGCAGCTGGGTGAGTTTGTAGAGCTGGTTGAGCACGACTTCGGCGTTTTCGTTGCGCTTCAGTTCGATTACCACGCGCATACCGGATTTGTCGGATTCGTCGCGCAAATCGGAAATGCCTTCCAGCGTTTTCTCGCGCACCAGCTCGCCGATTTTTTCCACCAGCTTGGCTTTGTTTACCTGATAGGGGATTTCATCGATGATGATGGCTTCGCGCTCGCCGTGTTTGCCGATGGGCTCGATATGGGTTTTGCCGCGCATCACCACGCGACCGCGGCCGGTGCGGTAGCCTTCGCGCACGCCGGCGAGGCCGTAAATGGTGGCGCCGGTGGGGAAGTCGGGTGCTTTGATGGTGTCGATGAGCGCGTCGATAGAGGTGTCGGGGTCGGCCAAGAGTTGCAGGCAGGCATCCACCGTGTCGCCCAAATTGTGCGGCGGGATGTTGGTGGCCATGCCCACGGCAATACCGGCCGAGCCGTTGGTCAGCAGGGCGGGGAAGCGGGTGGGCATCACCAGCGGCTCTTGTTCGCTGCCGTCGTAGTTCGGGCCGAAGTTTACGGTGTCTTCTTCAATGTCGGCCAGCATTTCGTGGGCGATTTTCGCCATGCGGATTTCGGTGTAACGCATGGCTGCCGCGCCGTCGCCGTCCACCGAGCCGAAGTTGCCCTGGCCGTCTACCAGCATATAGCGCATGGAGAAGGGCTGCGCCATGCGCACGATGGTGTCGTACACCGCGCTATCACCGTGCGGGTGGTATTTACCGATAACGTCGCCCACGATACGGGCGGATTTTTTATAAGACGAGTTCCAATTGTTTTTCAACTCGTGCATGGCGTAGAGCACGCGGCGGTGCACGGGTTTCAGGCCGTCGCGCACATCGGGCAGCGCGCGGCCGACGATTACAGACATGGCGTAATCGAGATAGCTTTTGCGCATTTCCTCTTCGAGGCTGACGGGGATGGTTTCTTTGGCAAACCGGTGGTCGTGGGTGCTGCTCATGGAGATTTAAAGCCCAATCGATTAAAACGTGTTATTTTATCACACAATGTGCGGTAAGGCTGGGCGGGAAAGGCTACCTGAAAACAGAATGGCGGGGTTCAGGTAGCCTTTTATAGTGAATTAATAAAAACCAGTGCAGCGTTGGCTCGCCTTGCCGTACTATTTGTACTGTCTGCGGCTCGCCGCCTTGTCCTGATTTAAATTTAAACCACTATATGTTTCTGCTTCATTGGCCGGTGTATTCCGCCAAGAGCGGCCGGTGGTCGGAGTGTTGCCAGGGCAGGGTGTGGGCGGAAACGTTTAGGCCTTTGGCTAAGGCGTGGTCGATATTGAGGAAGAACGGTTTCCAAGTGGGCGTGAAGTAGCGGGTGGCGGGGCGGCTGCCGCTTTCTTGCAGGAAACGGCGGAACAGCGGGGAAAACGGGCTGCTGTTGAAGTCGCCCACGGCCAGCGCGCGCGGTTCGGCTGCGAGGGCGCGGGCGGTTTCGGCCAGGTAGTGTTGCCGCGCTCCGGCCAGTTCGCTGCTGATGGGTGGCGGCGGGTGTAGGGCGTAGAGAGCGGTGCCGTCGGCAGTTTGGGCGCGGATATAGGGGTAGTCGCCAATCATGCGCACTTCGCAGGCGGCCAATGGCTGTTTGCTCCACAGGGCGAGGGCGAAAGGGCTGTATTCGCGGTGTTGGCAGCCGTGCGGATAGGCTTGGCGCAGGCTTTGCCAGCCGGGATTGTCGAGGTTGATTTCTCCCAGCGCGAGCAGGTCGGCCTGTTCGGCCAAGAGGGCGGCGCTTTCCGCTTCGGCGGCGGGGTTGTCGAGGTGGACGTTGTACCAAGCCAGCCGAGTGCCACCGGCCGGGGCATCGGGCAGGGTGAAGGGCTGAGCCAGCCATAGCAGAGATGCGGCGGTGCACACGAGCCACAGCGCACGCCACTTCGGGCGCGGCCAAATCGCGGCGAGAATGAAGACGGCAGCATAGTGGGGCAGAAAATGGCTGAGCAGTTCGGCCAGCCAGAATAAGCTGCCGAACTGCCCGGCTATGGCGGCAGCCAGGGCGAGCAAGGCGAGGATGTGCAGACGCAGGCGGATAAAGGCGGACATGGCGGTGTTGGTGGAAAGGTGGCGGGTGGGATGGAGGCTACCTGAAAAATAGGCGTGGTGTATTTTGATAAAACGGAATGTAATGGATTTTATCAAGAGTAAGTTTGTGGATCTCTCCGAAGTTAGAATTTCAGGTAGCCTTTATTTGCTCGATATTTGGCTTTGTGCTCAGGTGTTCTTCTATGGTTTCCCATGTATGAGATAAAGCGGCTCGGGAATCAATCCACAAATAAAAACCTGCCGCAGAGGGCAGGTTTTCGATAACAGCAAAGATTAATCTTCCAGTTTGCGGCCAGACAGTTTTTCTTTGATGCGGGCAGCTTTACCGGTGAGGCCGCGCAGGTAGTACAGTTTGGCACGGCGAACGTGGCCGCGGCGTTTCACTTCGATTTTTTCCACGTTGGGAGAATACAGCTGGAAAGTACGTTCCACGCCTTCACCGCTAGAGATTTTGCGCACGATGAAGTTGCTGTTCAGGCCACGGTTGCGGCGGGAAATTACCACGCCTTCGTAGGCTTGCAGACGGGTACGGTTACCCTCGGTTACGCGCACAGAAACGGATACGGTGTCGCCGGGAGCAAATTCGGGGATGGTTTTGTTCAAACGGGCGATTTCTTCCTGTTCGAGCTGTTGAATCAAGTTCATTGCTATAGTCCTTAAGTTTATGATGGGATATCTCGTTCCTCCTGCTGGATTTTCTGCAGGAGCCTAGATTCCTCTGGGGTTAATGCGCGGCCGGCCAAAAGGTCTGGTCGGCGCTGCAGGGTGCGGCGTAACGCTTGTTCTAAGCGCCATTCCGCAATCAGGGCATGGTTGCCGCTGCGCAATACAGCGGGCACGGACATGCCCTGAAATTCTATCGGGCGGGTGTAGTGCGGGCAGTCTAAAAGGCCGTTGGCAAACGAATCCTGTCCGGCCGAATCGGCATCGCCCAGCACGCCGGGGATCAGCCTCAACACTGCATCCATCAGCATCATGGCCGGCAATTCGCCACCAGATACCACAAAGTCGCCAATGCTGATTTCTTCATCAATGGCGCTGCTTAACAGGCGCTCGTCTATGCCTTCGTAGCGGCCGCACACCAAAATCAAACCGTCCAGTTTAGCCAGTTCGGCTGTTTTTTGATGCGTCAATTGGCTGCCTTGCGGGCTGAGGTAAATCACTTTACCGTTATGCTGCGCTTTGGCGGTATCGATTGCCGATTGCAGCGGTTCGGGCATCATAATCATGCCGGGGCCGCCGCCAAAAGGCCTGTCATCGATGTAGCCCAATTTGTTGTCGGCAAACTGGCGCGGGTTGATGCTGTTGAAATGCCATAAGCCGCGTTGCAGGGCGCGGCCGGTTACGCCGTAGTCGGTGATACTGCGGAACATCTCGCCAAACAGGGTAACGGCTTGGATATACATCAGTAATCCAAGCCCCAGTCGGCAATGATGCTGCCTTGTTTCAAATCCACATTGTCGATGTAGTGATCGACAAACGGAATCAGTTTGCGACCATGCTCACCATCTACCACCAAAATATCGTGCGCACCGGTTTCCATCAGGCTGCTTACTGTGCCGATGAGCTCGTTTTGCCGGTTGTGTACCGTCAAGCCGACCAAGTCGGCCCAGTAGTATTCGCCTTCTTGGGCGGGCTCAAAATCGCTGCGTTTGATTTCGATGGTGTAGCCGCGCAACAGCTGTGCAGCATCACGGTCGCTTATTTCGGCGAATTTTACTTGCAATTCATCGCCGGCCACCTGGCCGTTTTCCATCGTGTAGCTGCGGGAAACGCCGTCTTTTCTCAGCTGCCATACAGGGTAGTCCAGCAGGCTGTCGGCATATTCGGTATCGGCAGCCACTTTGACCCAGCCTTTGATGCCGAAAGCACCTTTGACATAGCCCATGGCTACCCAGTTGTCTTGGCTGCGTCTCATGGCGGGTATTCCAGAATTAAGCGGCTTTCTGCTGCTCTTTTACCAAGCGGGCAACGGCATCGCTTACTTGCGCGCCTTGGCTCACCCAGTAGTTCAGGCGTTCGGTGTTCAGGCGTACGCGCTCCTGTTTTTCGTTGGCTACGGGGTTGTAGAAGCCAACGCGCTCGATAAAGCGGCCGTCACGACGGTTGCGTGAATCGGCTACCACGATGTTGAAAAACGGAGAATGCTTGGAGCCGCCGCGCGAAAAACGGATAACTACCATATTATTATTCCTTCTTCCTTCGGGAAATTTGATCAATAAGAAAACAGCGGATTTTAGGGTAATTTGCCATGCGGGCGCAAGCATTTGTTGAAAAAATACCGTTTTACCGTGGTATCGGGTAGACGATATGCCGCAAGCGACTTGCTTTGGGCACAGGGTTGCGCCGTTTTCAGGTAGCCTTTTCCCTGACGGTTGCCCTGCCAGCAGGCTACCTGAAATCCAAACCTTTGGGCAAACCAGTCGGCTGCCCTTGATTTTCGCCTTGGCGGTGCCATTTGCCTGCTATTCGTGACGGCGGATTAAATTGGCTTTGTTACCAGACAAGCCAATGCTAGCGCAAAAGCCAGTTTAATCCGCCCTATATTTGACCAAGCTATTTGGGAGCCGTTTTATGAGCACTTCCGTGATGACCCCGCAAGAAATCGTCCACGAGCTGGACAAACACATCATCGGCCAGCAGCAGGCTAAAAAGGCCGTGGCCGTGGCCTTGCGCAACCGCTACCGCAGAAGCCAGGTGGCCGAGCCGCTGCAAAGCGAAATCGTGCCGAAAAACATCCTGATGATCGGCCCCACCGGCGTAGGCAAAACTGAAATTGCCCGCCGTTTGGCACGGCTGGCCAATGCGCCGTTTATCAAAATCGAGGCCACCAAGTTCACCGAAGTGGGCTATGTGGGGCGTGACGTCGACAGCATTGTGCGCGATTTGATGGAAATCGCCCTGAAAAATTTGCGCGAACAGGCTGTGCGCAAAAATCGCGACCGCGCTCAAGACGCCGCCGAAAACCGTGTGCTCGACGCGCTCCTGCCGCCACCGCCGCAAACCGGCTTCGAAGGCGAACCGGCCGAACCGCAGCCCGAAAGCCACACCCGCAAAAAATTCCGCGAAATGCTGCGCCGGGGCGAGTTGGACGATAAAGAAATCAACATCGAACTGAGCCAGGCCTCGCCCGCCACCATGCAAGTGATGGGCCCGCCCGGCATGGAAGAATTCAGCAGCCAGCTGCAAGACATGTTTGCCAACCTTCACAAAGGCCGCACCAAGCCGCACAAAATCAAAGTGGCTGCCGCCATGAAGCTCTTGCTGGATGAGGAAGCCGCCAAACTGATTAACGAAGAAGAACTGCGCGAACAGGCCGTACACGCCGTCGAGCAGCACGGCATCGTGTTCCTCGACGAAATCGACAAAATTGCGGCCGACAGCAACCGGCACGGCGGCGACGTATCGCGCCAAGGCGTACAGCGCGACCTTTTGCCGTTGGTGGAAGGCACCACCGTACAAACCAAATACGGCATGATTAAAACCGACCACATCCTCTTCATCGCTTCCGGCGCCTTCCATTTAAGCAAACCCAGCGACCTGATTCCCGAGCTGCAGGGCCGCTTCCCCATCCGCGTGGAATTGAGCAGCCTCACCGTGGAAGACTTCCAAGCCATTCTCACCAGCACCGATGCCAGCCTCACCAAGCAATATCAAGCCCTGCTGGCCACCGACGGCGTAGAGCTCGATTTCGCCCCCGACGGCATCACCCGCCTGGCCGAAATCGCCTTCCAGGTGAACGAGAAAACCGAAAACATCGGCGCCCGCCGCCTGCACACTGTGCTGGAAAAACTGCTGGAAGACGTATCCTTCCACACCCCGCAAGGCATCACGCAAATTACCGCCGCCTATGTGGACGAGCGGCTGGCTGAAGTAGCCGAACAGGAAGATTTGGCGCGGTACGTGCTGTAAGCTGTTTGGATAAGAACAGGCTACCTGAAAAATTTGCTTCGCAGAAACCTTGCTGCATTGCGTTTCAGGTACCTTCTTTACGGTTGAGCTTGGCTAATGTTGTGGTAAAAGTTCAGACAATCTGCCATTAGAATGACTTAAAGATTGTTAATATCGCTGCAACACCATACAATCCGGCTGCCGGCAGCTTTCCTAAAAGTATGCCGGTTATTCAAATAATCTTTATCCCTTATGAGGAAAACGCAACATGAAAAAAATTCTGGCTACAATGATTGCCCTTTCCATTCCTGCCGCCGCCTTGGCTGATGATAATCAAGGTTTCTATATTCAAGGCGACCTTGGCCATGCTTCGGTAAAAGGCAAGGTTTATGGCGAAAGCGCCACGGCCAAAGGCTTCAGCCCGCGCCTTTCTGCCGGTTATGATTTCGGCAACTTCCGCGTGGCTGCTGACTATACGCACTACAAATCCCGCAGCGAAAGTGGCCGAATCAGCAGCTCGACCACTTATGATGCTGAAGCCAAATTCCAAAGTTTCGGTGTTTCCGCCATTTATGATTTCGACCTGAATGCTCCGGTGAAACCTTATGTGGGCGGTCGCGTAGCGCTTAACCGCGTATCGTTCGACACTACTGAAAACGGCACCGGCTACACCGAGCACTACCACCACCGCGAAACCAAAACCGGCATCGGCATCGTGGCCGGTGTGGGCTACGACATCACCCAGAATATTGCTCTGGATGCAGGCTACCGCTACAACTACTGGGGCAAATTCGACGGCGTGAAAGTGGACTCCCACGAAGTTTCCGCCGGCGTGCGCGTGAAATTCTAATTGCCCGAACCGGCAGCCCGGCTGTGTGCCGGGTTGAACAAAACAAAGGCTACCTGAAAATTTAGTTTCGCAGAAACCTTGCTGCGTTGCGTTTCAGGTAGCCTTTGTTGCCTGCGGTTTTATTGCGCTTGGCTGGCGCCGGCGGCTTTGGCGTCCCAGTAGTCGGCCAGGCGTTTGTCTTCGGGGGTGAATCCGGAGGCCATGCGGTAGTATTGGGAGAGTCGGATGGCGGCGGCGGTGTCGCCGTTTTCGGCTTTGGGTTGCAGGCGGGCGATTTGCTGCGGACTGAGGGCGAAGATGCTGCCGGTGGAGAGCGGGGCTTCGGGGTCGTAGTGCATTTCGTCCAGCACGGCCTGCAGGTGCGGCGGCAGGGGCACGCCGCGCTGTTGGAGTTCGTATGCCCAGGAGGCGGCATCGAGATAGCGGTATTGGGCGAGGAATTTTTCGGCGGTGGCGCGGATTTCTTCGTTGGTTCGCGGCTCGGTAATTTGCGGCTCGCTGGTTTGTGGTTCGTTAGTTTGCAGAGGCTGCGGGCTGGAGGCGGTGGTGGGCATGGCGGGGTCTTTCTGGCAGGCGGTGAGAAGGAGGAGTACGGGAAGGATGGCGGACAGGCGTTTCATGGCTTTCCTTTTGGGATGGGGATGCGTTTTTGTTTGGCTGAAGGCTACCTGAAAAACGGCAGCGGGGAGGTTTCAGGTAGCCTTTCGGCCTTTGCTGCCTGCCAGGCCGAAGTGCCAGGCGCCGACATCGAGGCGCACGCAGAGGTAGCGCCAGAGCAGGGGGCTGCCGGCGGGGAGGGTGGCGGCGAGGGGGCGCAGCAGAGCGGTTTTGGCGGAGTCGGTGAGCAGCAGGGCGGCGTTTACAGCGGTATGCAGCTGCTCGGGCGTGAGGTCGGCGGCGCGGGTCAGGGCTTCGGCAGCGGGGTGTTGCGCGAGGCGGCCGGGCGGCGGGGCGGGGGCGAGGTAGGCTTCGAGCAGCAGCCAAAGGTGGTCTTGTTCGCGGGTGGCGGGCTGGGGGCGGCAGCGGCGGATTTGGTCGAGCAGGGCTTGCAGGACATGGTCTTCCTGCATCACGAGGGCGGGCAGGAGGTGTTCAAGCAGTTCGGCGCTGGGCAGCAGGGGGTGTTGCCGCAGGCGGGCGAGCTGCTGCCAAACGAAGGGGCTGATGCCGCCGCGGTGCCGGTATTCGGCGGGCGGTGCGGGCACTTGGAACAGGCAGAGCAGAGCGGCGGATGCGTGTTCGCCGTCGTAGGCGGCGGCCTGCCAGTCGGCGGGCAGCTGCAGCGGCGGGGTGGGCGGGCGGCAGCGGCGGATGCGCGCCTGCATCAGGGCCTGCCGCTGGCGGTAGAGGTTTTCGGCTTCTTCGGCTTCGGCGCTCATCGGCTGGGGGGCGGCGAAGCTGAAGTGGACTGAGGAAGGCAGGGCGAAGCTGTCTGCGTCGGCCAGTTCCCCGGCCAGTCGGCGTGCGGCGGCGGCATCGAGCCTGCGGATGCGTTCGATGAGCGGCGGGTGGGTGGCGGCGAGGCCGCCGGGGCGGATGCGGCCGAACATCAGGTGGGCGTATTCGGGGGCTTCGGGCGAGGCGAGGCGGCAGGAGGCGGTGCGGGCGCTTTTGCGCAGGGCTTCGATGAGCGGGGCGGTTTGGCGGGTGAGCTGCACGGCGGAGGCGTCGGCCATAAATTCGCGCTCGCGGCACACGGCGGCCTGCAGCCAGAGGGCAAACACGCTGCCCGCCGAGCCCAGCGCAATCAGGAGGACGCCGAGGGCTTGCAGCGGCAGGGACTGCATCACGATTTCCACGCCGTTGTCGAAAGGATGGTTGTCTACATTTTTGCGGCGGCGGTATTCCAAATAGTGTTCGTCGTCGCGGCCGTAGAGGAAATAGCGCCCGCTGCTGGCGATGCCCTGCAGGCCGTGCAGCCAGGCGGCCAGGGAGCAGTTGAGGCGCATGTCGCCGTTGCGGATGTGGCTGAATTCGTGGGCGACGATGGCTTGCAGCTCGTCGCGCGTGAGCAGGTTGACGGCGCCTTGGGTAACGCCGATGACGGCGCTGCGCGGGCTCATGCCGGCGGCAAAGGCATTGATGCTGCCATCGCGGCGCAGCAGGTACACCGGCGGGGCGGGCAGGCCGGCGGACAGCGCGGTTTCCGCCACCACGTTGAGCAGCCGTCGTTCGGCAAAGGTGGCGTCGGCCAGTTGCAAGGCCTCGCCGCCCAGCCGCTTGGCTATCGCTTCGCCGCCACGCCGCAGCTCGCGCAGGCGGTGCAGGCTCAGACCGATGGTGAGCGCACACACAAACAGGGCGGGCGGCAGGTAGTACCACCACAGGCTGTGCCCTACTTTGGCGCCGAACAAAAACGGCAGGCTGCCGAGCCCGGCGGAAGTGATGGCGACTGTGCCAATCAGCGCCAGCACATAGCACACCACCAGCCGCACGGTGCGGCGGCGCGATTGCTGCTGGCGGTGGAAGAAGCGCATGGGGAAATCCTTGGGAGGGGGAGGAATGTGGCTGAAATCATGATTTCTTCCTACAAGGCGAGCCAACGCAGTAGGAAGGAAGCGATAGCTTGAATATAGCCAATCCGGCGGGCGAGGTAAAGGCTACCTGAAAGAGGAGTTTTAACTTCGTTGAAGCTGTGCTTTAGCTTCGCAGAAGCTCAGCCTTGGCCTCGCCAAGATTTCGCTTTCAGGTAGCCTTTCTCCCGCCCGCACTTGGCAAACCTGCCGCCGTGCTATACCCTTGCCCCGATTCGTTAAACCACCTTGAAGGAACCGAAATGCCCTCCTCCTGCCCGCTGTGCCGTGCCGAAAATGAAACCGTGCTGTGGCAAAACAGCCGCCTGCGCGTGATTGCCGTAAACGACACGCCCGCCGCGCCCGCGTTTTGCCGCGTGATTTGGCGCGACCATGTGGCCGAGATGACGGATTTGCCCGCAGCAGCGCGGCAGGAAATGATGGTGGCGGTGTGGCGCACCGAAGCGGCGATGCGCCGGGTGTTGCGCCCGGCCAAAATCAATCTGGCCAGCTTCGGCAACCAAGTGCCGCACCTGCATTGGCATGTGATTGCCCGCTTTGAAAACGATGCGTTTTTCCCCGATTCGATTTGGGCCGCCCCGCGCCGCGAAGCCGTGCCCGAGCTGCCGGAAGGCTGGCAGCGGCAGGTGGCCGAGCTGTTGGCTAAGGAGGAAGAAACAGACGGGCTGGTATAATGCCCGCCGTCTGCCCAATGCAAAGGCTACCTGAAACCGCTATCGCAGGGTTGCTTTAACAGCAGTATCTGTTGTGAATGATGGAATGGAAAAGTATGCTGAAACAGCCATATTTATTGACGATTTCGCCCAGCTCGCTCATTTTGTTTGATAGCGGCCAAGACAATTTCCTCAACGAATTCCATCAAGAGTTTGCAGATTATGCGATTGAGGGCGAATATGAAAACTTGTGGTATCTGCTCGGTACAGACGCATTCTTTGCCGTGCGCGAGAACCAGCTCGTTTTGCAGGATTGGGACGGCAAAACCTATTTTGTCCTGCCGTTATCCGAGCCTTCAAATTTGGCCGATAATTGCGGCGTTATGCTAATCGACACGCCCGAGCCGGTGGCCGCCGCAACGCTCCAAGCCGCATTCGGCAATGTGGCAGACAATAATGAAGCCCTGTCGCAAGCCCTGTTTGACTTTGAAGCGCAAAACGGCTGGAGCAGATACGATTGCCAGGCTTGGTGCATCTGCCTGTTCAGCGAAAAAGAACAAGAGCGGATGAAACAAGAATTTGATTTGGCATAAACGCTTTCAGGTAGCCCTAAGGCTGCCTGCTCCCAACACCACCTCAACCGAATTAAGGAAACCCGTCATGCTGTTCCCCCATCTTTCCCGCCGCCGTTTTCTCAGCGCCTCCGCCACTCTGGCCGGAGCAGGTGTGCTGCAGGCGTGCAGTACGCCGGCGATGCCCGTATCGCCGTCCAACCAAAACAGAGCCGGTAGCGGTAATGCGCCTGCCCGACCCACCCGCAGCGGTAGCGGCACCACCTTGCGCGTGGTGGCTCCTTCCGGCTTCGCGCCCCGAGCCGAACAGGCGCAGGCCGGGCTGTTGCGCCTGTATAACGCCGGTTTCACCATCACCAACCAGCAGGCCGTGGAGCGCCGCAGCCAGCGGTTTGCCGGCACCGACGCCGAACGCATCGCCGATTTTCAAGATGTGGCTTCCGGCAAAGTGCCCACCCCGCAAGTGCTGATGGGCATGCGCGGCGGCTACGGCGCCGTGCGCCTGCTGCCCCATATCGACTGGCCCTCACTCGGCGCACGCATGCGCGAACACGGCACCCAGCTTTTCGGCTTCAGCGACGTGTGCGCCATCCAGCTCGCCCTGCTCGCCCAAGGCAATATGTGCAGCTTCGCCGGCCCCATGCTTTATAGCGGTTTCGGCAAAGCCCAGCCCTCGGTATACACCATGCAAGCCTTTATCGACGGCAGCACCCGCGCCGATTTGAGCATTCAAGTATCGGAAGTGCAGGCTGCCAACGTGCCCGCCCTGCACGGCACCATGTGGGGCGGCAACCTCAGCGTGATTGCCTCCCTGGCCGGTTCGGCCTACCTGCCGCAGCCCGAAGGCGGCATCCTCTTCCTCGAAGACGTGGGCGAACAGCCCTACCGCCTCGAACGCATGCTGCAAACCCTGCATCTGGCCGGCATCCTCAAGCGGCAACAAGCCATCGTGCTCGGCAACTTCCGCATGGGCAGCGCGCGCGACGTATACGACGGCGGCTACGACCTCTCCAGCGTGATCCGCACCCTGCGCCGCATCAGCGGCATCCCCGTGCTCACCGGCTTCCCCTTCGGGCACATCAGCGACATCGCCACCTTCCCGCTGGGCGTGCAAACCACCATCCGCGGCAACAGCACCGGCGGCTACAGCGCCTCTTTCAGCGGCCACCCCGTGCTCAACCCCGCCGCCCTCACGCTCAACAACCTGCTACCGCCCCCGCCCTCGTCCGACAGCCCCGCCGCAGCGGAAGACAACAGCGAAGCCAGCGAATAGCCGCAGGATTTCAGGTAGCCTTCTCAAAGAAAGGCTACCTGAAAACATATCGATTGATTCAGGAGTCAGCACAAAAATGCTGGAATGTCACGATTGCGAAAAAAATATTTCCGAACAAGAGATTCGGGAAGTGGAAAACAAATTAGGGGTCTTCTTCCCCGCAGACTTTAAAGCGCACTATCTGAAGTGGAACGGCGGCACACCCAACAAACCCATATTTGAAAACCCAAACATCGATTACGACTATATCGAAATCAGAGATTTCATCGCCGTCAAATACGCCCGCGATTTCGGCGACGACCCCGATTTTACCTTGGAAGGTAGGGCGGTAAACGAATGGGAGAAAATGGAATTGCCGCCCGATTTAATCCCTTACGCCTTTGATTGGGGCGGCAACTACATCTGCCTGCACAAAAACAGCGGCAGGATTTACTACTATGTGCGCGACGTGTGGAGCGACAACATCAGCACGGAAGCCAACTTCGCGAAAAACACCATCCTAATCGCCGATTCGTTCACAGAATTCCTGTCTTACCTGTGTACCGATTCCGAATCGGCGCAAGAAAGGCTACCTGAAAACATATTGATTGATTCAGGAGTCGGCACAAACATGCTGGAATTTCACGATTGCGAAAAAAATATTTCCGAACAAGAGATTCGGGAAGTGGAAAACAAATTAGGGGTCTTCTTCCCCGCAGACTTTAAAGCGCACTATCTGAAGTGGAACGGCGGCACACCCAACAAACCCATATTTGAAAACCCAAACATCGATTACGACTATATCGAAATCAGAGATTTCATCGCCGTCAAATACGCCCGCGATTTCGGCGACGACCCCGATTTTACCTTGGAAGGTAGGGCGGTAAACGAATGGGAGAAAATGGAATTGCCGCCCGATTTAATCCCTTACGCCTTTGATTGGGGCGGCAACTACATCTGCCTGCACAAAAACAGCGGCAGGATTTACTACTATGTGCGCGACGTGTGGAGCGACAACATCAGCACGGAAGCCAACTTCGCGAAAAACACCAACCTAATCGCCGATTCGTTCACAGAATTCCTGTCTTACCTGCATACCGACCCGGAAGAGTGAACAGGCTACCTGAAACCCAAACCATGACCCGCAAAAAAACCGACGCCTTCACCCGCCTCACTCAAGCCCTCGAAGTTTTGCCCAACGTCGGCCCCAAATCCGCCCGCCGCATGGCCTACGAGTTGCTGCGCCACAAGCGCGAAGGCGCCGCCGAGCTGGCCGCCGCCCTGCAGCACGCCCTCACCGCCGTGCAGCATTGCCGCCTGTGCAACACCTTCTGCGAAGGCGAGCTTTGCGCCATCTGCGCCAACCCCGCGCGCGACGGCCGCCGCCTGATGATTGTGCACCTGCCCGCCGACGTGGCCGGCATGGAAGCCGCCCACTGCCACGACGGCCTCTATTTCGTGCTCATGGGGCAAATCAGCCCCGCGCAGGGCATGGATTTGCAGCACATCGCGCTCGACAAACTCGTTGCCCGCCTGCAAGAGAGCGAAGTGGAAGAAGTGATCATCGCCACCGCCTTCACCCCCGAAGGCAATGCCACCGCCTATGTGCTGGCCGAGCTGTTCAAAAACCTGCCCTACCGAGTGAGCCGCCTGGCTCAGGGCATGCCGCTGGGCAGCGAGCTGGAATACATCGACGCCGGCACGCTGGCGCAATCCGTGTATGAACGGCGGCTGGTGAAAGAGCTGGGCGGGGAGGGCGAATAGCCAGTGGGCAGGAAAGGGAAAGAGGCTACCTGAAAGTTTCAGGTAGCCTTTTGCCAACCGCCGAGCCGTATCTTAGCCTCCATCAAAACCG
>CAUPYH010000047.1:0-13362 GCA_963515595.1 uncultured Eikenella sp.
TTCCGTTTTGGGCGTGGACGATTGTGCCTTATTGGTCGCTGAATCTGATGTATGCGGCGGCGTTTTTCCTTGGTCGAGATGCGAGAGAACAAAACCGCTACGTCGCACGGCTGGTGGCGGCGCAAATCATTGCCACCACTTGCTTCATGCTGTTCCCGCTGCATTTCAGCTGGCCAAAACCGCCCACCCACGGGCTATCGGGGTGGCTATTCGATTCGTTGGTCGCGTTTGACTTACCGTACAACCAAGCACCGTCGCTGCATATCGCGCTGTCTATCATTGTCGGTGCGTTTTATTGGACGCGGTTTCCCAAAATCCGTTTGCCGATTTTTCTGTGGCAAAGCCTGATTGCTTTGTCGGTACTGACGACTTACCAACACCATTTTATCGACGTGCCGACTGGTGCGCTGCTGGGCTGGCTGGTGTTGTGGGCCATACCGCAACACGGCGTATCGCCTTTCAGACGGCCTTTTGATACTCAAGGCTGTCTGAAAACGAACGCAGTGAGTTTCGCTAGAACGAGCGAAGCAAGTTTCCGCGAAATCAAAATCGCCATGCTGTATCTGGCGGGCGCGGTATTGTCGGCACTGCCGTCCTTTTTCAGCGGCGCGTGGTTGTGGATGTTGTGGGTCAGCGTATCGCTATCGGTAGTCGCTTTCGCCTATTTGACCGGCAACGCGGCGGTGTTCCAAAGACAGGCAGACGGCAGGCTGTCGGCAGCGGCAACAATTTTGCTGTTGCCCTATCTGGCAGGCGTTCGGCTGAACATGGCTTATTGGCTGAGCAGAAAGGCGAAGACGGCGCGAGTTCGTGATGATGTGTTGATTGGCAGCGTATCAGGGATTTCAGACGACCTCCCAGCCATATTGGACGTATGCGCCGAATATCCCCGCCCCCGTTATCGCGGCACATACCGCGTTATGCCGCTGCTAGACATGGTTGCGCCGTCTGAAAACGATTTGGTGCAGGCGGCTTTGCTGCTGGAAGCATTGCGTCGGCAACACGGCAAGGTTCTGACCTGTTGCGCGCTGGGCTACGGACGCAGCGCGGCGGTGGTGCTTACTTGGCTGCTGGTTTACGGCGGCTGTCGGGATTTGGCGCAGGCAACGGCGGAACTGAAACAGGCCCGCCCGCAGATGGTGCTGCCGCCGGAAACGGCAAAAGCAGTAGAAGCGGCTGCAAGCTACCTGAAAAACTTCGGCGCAGATCAAAAGGAAAACCCATGAACACAACACCAGCAACCGACAGCCTGATTACCGCCCGCCTGCTTGCCACCGCCCGCTATACCGCCGTGCTCAACGTCTTGCTATTCGCTTTGTCCGCGCAACGCGGCGGCACGTGGTCGGCGGTGCAGCTTGTCTTGGCGGCGGCGCTGTTGTACTACCACATCCGCATCGAATTCGACCGCCGCGTGTTCCAAGATTTTGCCGACGGCCGCTATACGCCTGAAGCCTTTGACCAAACCCTGCGGCAAACCGGCTTGCGCCGCGTTTCAGACGACCCCTCCCTGCCGCAACGTGTGACAGGCGCGATTGCCTTGTGGCGCAAAAGCCTTTACCTGACCGCTGCACAATCGGCAGTTTTCCTTATCCAAATCCTCTGATGTCATGAAAAATTTTCTTAAAAAACAACTTGCATGGCTGACAGACCAAGCATTGTGCCTGTCGGTATCCTTCCTCACCGGCGTCCGCCCCAAAAGCCCGCGCGAGCTGGCGTTCAATCCGCAGCAGAAAGTGTATTACGCCAATCACGGCAGCCACGGCGATTTTTTGCTGGTGTGGATTTCTCTGCCGCGCCGCTGGCGGCTTTCGACGCGTCCCGTTGCGGGTTCGGATTACTGGCTGACCAACAAACTCAAACGCTTCATCATCCAAAACGTCTTCAACGCGCTCTTGATTCCGCGCCACAGCGACAATCCGCAATTGATTACCGAGCAGATGAACCACGCGCTCCAAGCGGGCGATTCGCTGATTATCTTCCCCGAAGGCACACGCAATACGGACGAAAACGAAATCCTGCTTCCATTCAAATCAGGTATTTACCACCTAGCCAAAAGCAAACCGGATACTGAATTTGTGCCGATCTGGATAGACAACATCAACCGCGTCCTGCCCAAAGGCAAAGTGCTGCCCGTGCCGTTGTTGTGCGAAGTCCACATCGGCGAACCGCTGACTCTGCGCGAAGATGAAGACAAAGAAGCCTTCCTCGCCCGCAGCCGCGAAGCCCTGCTGGCCTTAAAACCGTCTGAAAGCGAACGGAGCGATCTTCGTCAAAGCAAGTGCAACGAGGTTCGCCCAAACGGACACGCTGAGCCGCACCAGAACACAGGAGAAGCATCATGAGCTTTGCCAACACATCCAGCCAAATCATTACCGAACAAACCGCCGCCCATCTCACCCCACAGGCGAGCTATATCTTTACTGGTGTATTTGCCGTATTGATTTTCGCCAGCATCATCGGGCAATGGCTGAAACGCAAAAACGGCGCAGGCAATGCCACCATCGCCAACCTCAACGCCCGCATCTACGCTTGGTGGCTGATGACGCTGGTGCTGCTGGCCGCCTTCTGGTTCGGCAAAACCGGCACGGTGGTGCTGTTTTTCCTGATTTCGTTCGCCGCCCTGCGCGAATTCATGACCCTTGTTTATCGCCGCCGCAGCGATTATTACAGCATGGTCACCTGCTTCTACCTGCTGCTGCCGGTGCAATATTATTTTGTTTATGACGGCTGGTACGGCATGTTCAGCATTTTCATTCCCGTTTACGGCTTTCTGGTGTTGCCGATTATCGCCAGCCTGAGCGGCCAAACCGCCCATTTCCTCGAACGCGCTGCCAAAACGCAATGGATGGCGATGATCTGCATCTTCTGCCTCTCCCATGTGCCCGCCCTGATGTTCCTAAACTTAGACGGCTTCGACAGCAGCGGCAATATCCTGCTGCTGATTTTCCTGATCGGCGTGGTACAGGCTTCAGACGTGTTGCAATACGTTTGGGGCAAACTGGTCGGCGGTGCCAAAATCATGCCGTCGCTTTCTCCGTCTAAAACCGTATCCGGCACGGTTGGCGGTATTTTGTCCGCTACCGTACTCGCCGCGCTGCTGTCGCCGATAACGCCGTTTAGCCACGGACAAGCCGCCGCTATCGGTTTTGTCATCTGCCTGATGGGTTTCTTCGGCGGGCTGGTGATGTCCGCCATCAAACGCGACTACGGCGTCAAAGACTGGGGCAACATGATACGCGGCCACGGCGGTATGCTCGACCGCGTGGATTCCATCTGCTTCGCCGCACCGATTTTCTTCCACATCGTCCGCTACTATTGGCACGGCTAACGGCAAGCAAAAAGCGATACCAGGCTACCTGAAAAAAGTTTCATAGCACATTATGCTTGCAATACACCCGTTTCTGCTTGAAATAGAATAATTTTGATTAAATAAAATATAAAATAGCCAAATATTTATTAGGGAGCGTTTTGATTTACGTTAAAATGCGCCTTTTTTTTCGTGAAGGACGCCCCACTGGGCGGGAATTTTATGTCTGAACACCACGCACACACTTCAACTTGGAAAAGCCGCATCAACGCGCTTGGCCCTGGAATCATGATGGCCTCGGCAGCGGTGGGCGGCTCACACCTGATTGCCTCCACCCAGGCCGGCGCGCTCTACGGCTGGCAGCTGGCGCTAATCATTATCCTCACCAACCTGTTTAAATACCCGTTTTTCCGCTTCAGCGCACACTACACGCTGGACATGGGCAAAAGCCTGATTGAAGGCTATGCCGAGAAAAGCCGCTTTTATTTGTGGGTGTTCCTGATTTTGTGCGTGGCATCGGCCACGATTAACGCGGGCGCAGTAGCCATCGTAACCGCCGCCATCGTCAAAATGGCGATTCCTTCGCTGACGTTGGATGTAGGCGCAATCTCCGCGCTGATTATGGCTTCCTGCCTGATTATCCTCGCCAGCGGGCGCTACAAGGCTTTGGATAATGTTTCCAAAATCATCATCGTCAGCCTCACCATCGCCACCGTGGCCGCAGCCGCCATCGCTATGTCGCGCGGCATGCAGATGAAGCCGGACTTTATCGAGCCTACCCCGTGGACATTCACCGCCTTAGGCTTCCTCATTGCGCTGATGGGCTGGATGCCGGCGCCGATTGAGATTTCGGCCATCAATTCGCTGTGGGTAACCGAAAAACAACGGCTCAATCCTTCCAGCTACCGCGACGGCATTTTCGATTTCAACGTCGGCTACATCACCAGCGCGGTGCTGGCCGTGGTGTTCCTGGCCTTGGGTGCATATGTGCAATACGGCAACGGCGAAGAAGTGCAGATGGCAGGCGGCAAATACGTGAGCCAGCTGATCAATATGTATGCCGTTACCATTGGCAGCTGGTCGAAACCGCTGGTGGCCTTCATCGCCTTCGCCTGTATGTACGGCACCACGATTACCGTGGTAGACGGCTATGCACGCGCCATAGCCGAGCCCATCCGCCTGCTGCGCGGCAAAGACAAAACCGGCAATATCGAGCTCTTTGCCTGGAATACTTGGGTAGCCGGCTCCGGATTGGCAGTGATTTTCTGGTTCAACAGCGCCATGGCCGAACTGCTCAAATTCGCCATGATCACCGCCTTCCTCTCCGCCCCCGTGTTTGCCTGGCTCAACTACCGCCTCGTGAAAGGCGACAAACGCCATAAGCTCACCGCCGGCATGAACTTCCTCGCCATCATCGGCCTCATCTACCTCACCGGGTTTACCCTGCTGTTCCTGCTGAACTTGAGCGGCCTGTTGGATCCGCTGAAGTAAACATCATCCGCCAAGCAAAAGGCTACCTGAAACTTTCAGGTAGCCTTTTATTCCAATCCATATCCCCATAATGGGTTCTAGAGCGTACACCACCAAGCATACGCCCTACCCCCGCTGCCAGCCCTTACGCCTCAAATGCACCATGGCCAACGAACGTATTTCATACAGCGCCTCGGTAGCCGTTTCAAATTCAGTGAGCAGACCATACTCAGCTGCGGAGAACGGCGGGGAATCATTCCAAGAGCCCATGCCGCCGAACACCTGGGTTTGCTCGCACACCAGCTGCAAGCGCTCACGCTCCGGCAGCGATTCGTTTGCCAAGGTCTGCAGTGCCCGATCGAAAAAAGCCTGCTTCCAATGCTGCTCGCCAATTGCTTCGGCAAGTTGGGCAATATCGGTTAATGCTTGGTCAAAACGCCGTAACAACTCTGGCTCGGTCATGTGTTTTTTCCTGATTGCTGCAAATAGTGACCAGCCGAACAATCATCTGTGCATAGCCAATCATTGAGACATAATCGCCCCGCCTGCCGACCAAACAAAAGGCTACCTGAAAAGATCGGCTGCGTTTGCAACCGGTCTTTCAGGTAGCCTCTGGCATACCAATCTTACTTACTCTTTATGCTGCAAGGCGGCTTTCACAAACGAGGTGAACAGCGGATGCCCTTTGCGCGGAGTGGAAGTGAATTCGGGGTGGAACTGGCTGGCGAAGAACCAAGGGTGCGTACCCTGCGGCAACTCGATGGTTTCCACCAAACGTTCGCGCCCGCCGGATACGCCGCTGATCACCAGTCCGGCCTTTTCCAGCGCCGGTACGAAATGATTGTTTACTTCATAGCGGTGGCGGTGGCGTTCTTTGATATTGGTGCTGCCGTAGATGGCGGCGGCCAGGCTGCCGGCGGTGAGCTCCACTTCCTGCGCGCCCAAGCGCATAGTGCCGCCCAAATCGGCGTGTTCGTCGCGTTTTTCCACCGCGCCGTCGGCGGTTTGCCATTCATCAATCAGTGCCACCACGGGATAGGGCGTTTTCAAATCAAATTCGGTGGAATTGGCCCCTTCCATGCCGGCCATGTGGCGGGCAAACTCGATGAGCGCAATCTGCATACCGAGGCAGATGCCCAAATAGGGCACTTTGTTTTCGCGGGCATAGCGGGCGGCGGCGATTTTGCCTTCCACGCCGCGCACGCCGAAACCGCCGGGCACGAGGATGGCATCGAAGTTTTTCAAGCAGTCCGTGCCTTCGGTTTCGATGTTTTCGCTGTCGATATAGGTGATGCACACTTTGGTTTCGGTGTGGATGCCGGCGTGCTTCAGGGCTTCGCTGAGCGATTTGTAGGATTCTGTCAGATCCACATATTTGCCCACCATGGCGATGTGTACGGTGTGCTTCGGATGCTCGATGGCATGCACGATTTTGCGCCATTCGGTGAGGTCGGCCTGCTGGATATTGAGCTGGAGCTGCTCGCAAATGGCATCGTCGATGCCCTGGCCGTGCAGCATTTCGGGGATTTTATAGATGCTGTCGGCATCATAGCAGCCGATTACGGCGCGCTCTTCCACGTTGCAGAACAAGGCGATTTTGCGCCGCTCTTCTTCGGGCAGCAGCCTGTCCATACGGCAAATGAGCACGTCGGGCTGGATGCCGATTTCGCGCAATTCTTTCACCGAATGCTGAGTGGGCTTGGTTTTGATTTCGCCGGCGGCGGCGATGTAGGGAACGTAGCTTAAGTGTACGAACAGGGTGTTGGCGCGGCCGAGCTGGCTGCGCATCTGGCGGATGGCTTCCAAAAACGGCAGCGATTCGATGTCGCCCACCGTGCCGCCGATTTCCACAATGGCCACGTCTTTATTGACCGCGCCTTCGTGGATGCGGCGTTTGATTTCATCGGTGATGTGCGGGATTACCTGCACCGTGCCGCCCAAATAGTCGCCGCGCCGCTCTTTGGCAATCACGTTTTCATACACCTGCCCGGCGCTGAAGCTGTTGGCGCGGGTGAGCTTGGCGTCGATGAAGCGTTCGTAGTGGCCGAGGTCGAGGTCGGTTTCCGCGCCGTCTTCGGTTACGAACACCTCGCCGTGCTGGAAGGGGCTCATCGTGCCGGGGTCCACGTTGATATACGGGTCCAGCTTGAGCATGGTAACGTTCAGCCCGCGCGATTCGAGGATGGCGGCAATAGAAGCGGCGGCGATACCTTTCCCTAAGGAAGATACCACGCCGCCGGTTACGAAAATAAATTTGGTCATGATGCAATGCCCGATTTGGAAAGTGTAATTTTACCCCGTTTCCCGCAAAAGCAAAAGCGCGGGGATTTTCGGCTTTCAGGTAGCCTTTACTCGGGCAGGCTACCTGAAAACCGCACACCAACAAAGTGCAAAGCCTGATCCGCCGCCCTTTCAAAGCCCTGAATGCTATGCGATAATACGCCCGAATTTCAACTAAAAAATTTCCGCACCATGCAAGGCAATATTTTCGTTATTTCCGCCGCCTCAGGCACAGGCAAAACCACGCTGATCGCCCGGCTGCTGCAGCATCATTCCGACATCCGCGTATCCGTTTCCCACACCACCCGCGCCCCGCGCCGCGGCGAGGAAAACGGCAAACACTACCACTTCGTCAGCGTGCCCGAATTCGAGCGCATGATAGAAGAAGGGCAGTTCGTGGAATACGCCAAAGTGTACGGCAACTACTACGGCACCAGCACCCAAAGCCTGGAAAGCCTCACCCGCCAAGGTGTCGACGTTATCCTCGAAATCGACACCCAAGGCGCGGAGCAAATCCGCCGCCTGCTGCCACAGGCCTACAGCATCTTCATCGCCCCGCCATCTTTGGCCACTTTGGAGCAGCGCCTGCGCCAGCGCGCCGCCGACGCCCCGCAAGTGATTGCCGTGCGGCTGGCCGAAGCGCGCAACGAAATCGAGCAGGCGCGCCTGTTCGACTATTTGGTGGTAAACGACGACCTTACCGCCGCCGAAGCCGCCTTGTTGCACATCATCAAATCCCAGCGTTGCCGTTTGGAAAACCAAACGCCCTTCCTCAACGAACTGCTCGGCAGCGGCGACAACACTTAATTTTATTTTTCAGGTAGCCTCCGGCTGCCCGCAGGCTACCTGAAAACATTTACCCCATTAATTCACCACATATAAGGAACACATCATGGCACGTATTACCGTAGAAGACTGCATCACCCGCATCCCCAACCACTTCAACCTCACCCTGGCCGCCGCCTACCGCGCCCGCCAGCTGGCCAACGGTTCTATGCCGCTGGTGGACGACATCCGCAACAACAAACCCACCGTAACCGCCCTGCGCGAAATCGCCGCCGGCCAAATCGGCGAAGAAATCCTCTCCCGCAGCAAGTAACCATGATTGCCCCCAGCGCCGATTATGCCGCCCCCGTTGCCGCCTGGCGTGAGCACCTGTTTGCCCAAACAGGCTACCTGAAAAAAATGGAACGCTGGGCCTTGCTCGAAGCCGCCTGCGTTTACATTCACGACACCGCCGCCAAGCAGGGGCAGCCCGAGCGGCTCGAACGCGCCTTCCGCCTCACCGCCGCGCTGGCCGAGGAAAAACAGCGTGTACACGCCCTGTGCGCGGTGCTGGTGCAAATTGCCATGGAAGACCTCCGCACACAGGCCGACCCTGCCTTTTTGCAGCCCACGTTCGGCGAAGTGTGCACCGAAATCGCCGCCCATATCCACACAGATACCGAAGCCGGCCAAGAAGCCCAGCTCACCCAGTGCCGCCGGCAAATCAACGAGGTATACCACCTCATCATCGAACGCAGCCGCCAATCCCTGCTGCGCGCCGCAGGCTACCTGAAAACCGAAGACCAAAACCTGCTCAACCGCGCCTGCGATTTCGGCATCCGCGCCCACCAAAACCAATTCCGCAACAGCGGCGTGCCCTACATCACCCACCCCATGGCCGTGGCCCAGCAGCTGGCCGAATGGCATATCGACGCCCAAGGCCTGTGCGCCGGCGTGCTGCACGACGTGCTCGAAGACACCGGCACGAGCAAAGAAGAGCTGGCCGCCGAATTCGGCCAGGCCATTGCCGATATGGTGGACGGCCTCTCCAAGCTGGAAAAACTCGAATACGACAGCCAGGCCGAGCATCAGGCCGAAAGCTTCCGCAAGCTCATCATGGCGATGACCAAAGACATCCGCGTCATCATCGTCAAGCTCTCCGACCGCCTGCACAATATGCGCACGCTGGATGCCAAAAAGCCCGACAGCCGCCGCCGCATCGCCCGCGAAACGCTGGAAATCTACGCCCAGCTCGCCAACCGCATCGGCCTCAACCATGCCTACCGCGAGCTGCAAGACCTCTCTTTCAAATACCTGCTGCCCAACCGCTACGCCGTGCTCGAGCGCGCCCGCCAAGCCAGCCGCCGCAACCGCCGCGACGTGGTGGGCAAAGTATTGAGCGCCTTCAGCCAACGGCTGGTGAGCGCCAACATCGAAGCCAAAATCCGCGGCCGCGAAAAAAACCTCTACAGCATCTACAAGAAAATGCAAGACAAAAAACTGCATTTTTCCGAAGTGATGGATATTTACGGCTTCCGCGTCATCGTTAACAACATCCCTGCCTGCTACGCCGCCCTCGGCGCGCTGCACAGCCTCTATAAGCCCAAGCCCGGCCACATCAAAGACTACATCGCCATTCCCAAGGCCAACGGCTACCAAAGCCTGCACACCACCCTGGTCGGCCCCTTCGGCCTGCCCATCGAAGTGCAAATCCGCACCCGCGAAATGGATAAGGTGGCCGAAGAAGGCGTGGCCAGCCACCTGCTCTACAAAAACCCTGCCACCGACCCCGCCGCCCAACGCACCCATCAATGGCTGCAAAACATCCTCGATTTCCAAGCCCAAGGCGACAACGCCATCGAATTCCTTGAGCATGTGAAAGTGGATTTATTCCCGCGCGAAGTGTATGTATTCACGCCGAAAGGCAAAATCCTCGTGTTGCCCGAAGGCGCCACGCCGGTGGATTTCGCCTATGCCGTGCACACCGACATCGGTCACCGCTGCATTGCCGCCCGCGTCAACAACAACATGGTTTCCCTGCGCACCCGCCTGCGCACCGGCGACAGCGTGGAAATCATCACTTCCAACACCGCCCGCCCCAATCCGGCCTGGCTCAATTTCGTGATTTCTGGCCGCGCCCGCAGCGCCATCCGCAACAAACTCAAAAACATCGACCGCGGCGATGCCGTGCGCCTGGGCGAGCAGCTGCTGCAACGCGCCCTCACCGCCCTGCTGCCCCAAGAGCTCCTGCTCTCCGAAGACCTCAAACAAAGCTATCTCGACGATCTCAGCCGCAAAAACACCAGCTTCGAAGACATCCTCTACGACGTGGGCATGGGCAGGCTCGCCCCCGTATCCGTGGCCATGCACATTGCCGAAATCGCCGGCCGCCAGCCCGAGAGCAACGGCGTAAAAATTGCCCCCATCAGCGTGGGCAGCAGCGACAGCGGCCGCGTCCAACTCGCTTCCTGCTGCCACCCCATCCCCGGCGACAACATCAAAGCCCTGCTGGTGAAAGACCACGGCCTCATCATTCACCGCGACACCTGCCCCAACACCCTCAAAGCCCCGCCCGAGCAACAACTGGATGCCAACTGGGAAGGTATCGAGCAAAAGAAAACCTACCACACCGGCATCACCGTATCCGCCAAACGCGCCCACGGCCTGCTCGCCGCCATGGCACAAGCCGTATCCGGGCAGGGCGCCGACATCGAATCGGTCGATACCCTCAGCTCCGCTCAGGAAAACAGCGAAGGCTTCATCGAATTCAGCTTCCGCCTGCAAATATCCAACCTCAAGCAGCTGGAGCAAATCATCAGCGCCCTATATGCCATTTCGCAGGTGCGCAAAGTGCAGCGCCAATGAAAACGGGGTGTTTATTCCTGTAGCTGATCAAGCAACGCAGCAGCTACAGGCATCCCGCTTCCAGCCACGCCGCCATGCTTTAAACCATATCAATAAACGACACACATCATGGCCAAAAAATTTCCCATTTTCCCCAAACACCCCGAACGCATCTGCTGGGGCTGCGACAAATACTGCCGCACCGAAGACCTGCAGTGCGGCAACGGCTGCGAGCGCATCCAACACCCCATCGAAACCGACGGCCCCGAATGGTATAAACACGGCGACTGGAGCAACCTGCTCAGCGATGAGCAGCAAATCGAACTCGGCCTCAAAGCCGCCCCTGCCCCCGCCCCGGAAGCGCCGGCCAAACCCGCCAAACCGCATATCAAACTGCCGCTCAAACAACATTAGCCCACATGTTTTCAGGTAGCCTCTATGCTTCTCAAAGGCTACCTGAAACTTGTCTGTCTCCATCAATCCAGCCAACAAAAATACCGCCGGGCTTTCCGGCGGTATTTTCAATACAGCTGCAATCGAGCTTATTCACTTTTAGCGTCTTCGATATCTTCAGCAATGTCTTTTTCCAGCTGGCTGATCAAAGCATCGCACTCCTGTTTACGCTGTTCGGGAGTGGTCTTCATCATGTTTTCCTGGATGTTGCGCATGTTCTGGCGTAGGGGGGCGTAGATATCGGCAAACTCTTTGCGACGTTGCTCGTCTTTCACGCTAGCTAGGTATTCTTCGATTTTGTTTTCCCAAGGCTGACACCAGTGGTCGCCGGCAGCTGCGACGGCAGAGGCATCAGATGCGGCGGCAGCCGGAGCAGGAGCAGCATCGCTGGCAGCGGGTGCGGAAGCAGCCGGAGCAGAAGCTGCGGAAGCGGCAGAGGCATCAGATGCAGCAGCCGGAGCGGGGTTGTCGCCGCAAGCGGTCAAAGCGAAAGCGGCGATCAAAGCGGCGAATACGGATGTTTTCTTCATGGTTGGATCCTTATATAAAGTTGAAGGGAAGTGTCTACTATAGTAACTGAACAAAAAACGACACTGCGTTGATCCGCCTTGCTAGCACTGCTTAGCACTACCTGCGGCGCACCGCTTTGTCTCGGTTTTCATTCATTCACTATAAAAGAATGTGTTTATCTTAACATAAATGTTTTTCCGCCCCAAGCCCAATGATATGAAATAGTTTTCAGGTAGCCTTCGGCTTTGGTAAAGATGCCAATTTATAATTATTTCACACCATGGTTTGGCCGGCTGCTTCTACAACAACGGGCTGGCCAGCCGCACGCAGCGTTCGACAAAGCGGCGGATGCGCGGGCGTTGCTGCCATTTTTTCAGCTCCACTTCTTCGCAGTCTTTCAGGTAGCCTTGCAACAGTGCGGCCACGGCGGCCACGGCGTCGGGCGAATAAAGGGCGAGGCTCACTTCGAGATTGAGGTAGAAACTGCGCATATCCATGTTTACCGTGCCGAACAGGGCAAAGCGGTTGTCCACCACCACCGCCTTGGTGTGTAGCAGGCCGCCGCCATACATTTTCAGCCTCACGCCCGCATCCAAAAGCGGCTGATAGTAGGCGCTGCTGGCGTAGCGTACCAGGCGCGAATCGTTGCGCCGGGGCAGAATCAGGGTTACTTCCACGCCGCGCTGGGCGGTCATGGTGAGCGTGTTGAGCAAGGCTTCGTCCGGCACGAAATAGGGCGTGCTGATGAGCACGGATTCCTGTGCCACGTTCAGCGCGTTTGCCAGCACATCGTACACCAGCGAAGTATCGCCGCCCGGGTGCGAGGGCAATACTTGCACGATTTCATTGCCGCTGCCGGCGAAGCGTTCGGGCGTGCTGCTGAGGTAGCCGCTGAGGTACTCCAGGGTGGCATTGAGGTTGTGCGCGTTTTCCACCGCCCAATCGCCATAGAACACTGCCGCCAATTCCTGCGCCGCCACGCCTTCGCAGCGCAGCACCGCGTCCACCCATTCGCCCACGCCCGCGCCCTGCTTGAAGAGTTTGGGGTCGACCAGGTTGTAGCTGCCGGTATAGGCAATGCGGTAGTCTGCCACCAAGATTTTGCGGTGGTTGCGCAAATCGGCGCGCACCCACAGCGAGCTGATCAGCCCGAAGGGCAGGGCGGGGGTAACTTCCACCCCGGCCTCGCGTAGCCGATCCGGCCAGTCCGACAGCCAAAAGCCTTGGCTGCCCAGCGAGTCGGCCAGAAGCTGGCAACGCACGCCGCGATCCGCCGCGCGCATCAGCGCATCCAGCACCGCCTCCACCCGGCCGCTGCCTTCCACGATATAAAACTCCAGCAGGCAGCAATGCTGTGCCGCATCAATATCGGCCACGAAGGCCTGCAAAATCTCGTCGGTATCGGACAGCAGCCGCACGCTGTTGCCGCCCGTGGGCGCGTAGCCCGCCTTGCCCTGCACGAAACGCGCCAACTGGCTGAAACGGATATCCTCCACCGGCGCGGCTTCTGGCGGCAGGAAACGGTCGGCAAATTCATCGTGGAAGGCCTGCAGCTCCGTCCGGCGCGCCGCACGCAAACGCCCCAGCTTCGGCTCGCCAATTAACAGATAGGCCGCCACGCCCACAAACGGGAAGGCAAACAGGAGCGTGAGCCAGGCCAGCGCCGCACTGCCCGAACGGCGGGCGTAAATCACCCGCAGGGCAATGCCCAGCGTGAGCAGAAAGTGCGCGCT
>CAUPYH010000048.1:0-12170 GCA_963515595.1 uncultured Eikenella sp.
TGTTGCTTGCGTTTTTAAAAAGTTCTTGACTTTGAATTACGGTATCTTTTCCATTGCCCAACCCATTACAGCCTAGTTAATTCACTTTCGATACAAACTAATGCACTGCAACAGTGTGCGCAATGCAGCATGGCGAAGCCAAACCACACGAAAGTGAAGATAATTTGCGGTAGCGATATAATCCTTATCGCTTCCCGCCACACATCAGCGGCGGCCTCATTCCAACAAGCAAAAGGCATCCCCATGACTTCCCATCTCAGTAAAATCACCTGCATCGCCGACCTTCAGCGCATTGCCCGGCGCAAAGTGCCCAAAATGTTCTACGACTACGCCGACACCGGCTCGTGGAGCGAAGCCACCTACCGCGCCAACGAAGCCGATTTCCAATCCATCCTGTTCCGCCAGCGCGTGCTGGTGGATATGGAAAACCGCAGCCTCGAGAGCAAAATGATCGGGCAAACCGTGAAAATGCCGCTCGCCCTCGCCCCCGTCGGCCTCACCGGCATGCAGCATGCCGACGGCGAAATCCTCGCCGCCCGCGCCGCCGCCAAATTCGGCGTGCCCTATATCCTCTCCACCATGAGCATCTGCTCCATCGAAGACGTGGCCGCCAACAGCCCCGATCCCTTCTGGTTTCAGCTTTATGTGATGCGCGACCGCGAATTCATGCGCGACCTCATCCGCCGCGCCAAAGCCGCCCAATGCTCCGCCCTCGTGCTCACCGCCGATTTGCAGGTGCTCGGCCAGCGCCACAAAGACATCAAAAACGGCCTCTCCACCCCGCCCAAGCCCACCCTGATGAACCTGCTCAACCTCGCCACCAAGCCGGAATGGGGCTTGGGCATGCTCAACACCCAGCGGCGCGGCTTCGGCAACATCGAAGGCCACATCAAAGGCGTGAGCGACATGAGCTCCCTTTCCGCCTGGACGGCCGAGCAGTTCGACCCCAGCCTGAGCTGGGACGACGTGGCCCGCATCAAAGACGAATGGGGCGGCAAACTCATCATCAAAGGCATCATGGAGCCGGAAGACGCCGAAGCGGCGGTGAAAAGCGGCGCGGATGCCATCGTGGTATCCAACCATGGCGGCCGCCAGCTCGACGGTGCCCCCTCCTCCATCCGTGCCCTGCCCCGCATCGTTTCCGCCGTCGGAAACGATATCGAAGTGTGGATGGACGGCGGCATCCGCAGCGGCCAAGACATCCTGCGCGCCTGGGCATTGGGTGCACGCGGCGTACTCATCGGCCGCCCCTACATCTACGGCCTCGGCGCCTACGGCGAAGCAGGCGTTACCCGCGCGCTGGAAATCCTCTACAACGAAATGGACATCACCATGGCCTTCACCGGCCACCGCAATATCCAAAACGTTACCCGCGATATTTTGGTGGAAGGCACATACTAACGCCCCTTGCCCCGTACTATAATGCAGGCTACCTGAAAAATAGCGCGGCAGCCGCCCGGCCTTTTCAACTTCTGTTGAAGCCAACGCTTTCAGGTAGCCTTTCTTAATCCACCCTTTTATAGGAAAACCCAAATGCGTACCCAGCCCCTACTGCTCGCCCTTCTCATCGCCGCCCCCTTCGCCGCTGCCGACAATCTCGAATGCAACCCCCAGCCGGTCAAACAAGGCGTACCCACCGTATACCGCTGCACCTATCACAACGGCAGCCTCGCCCAAGCCTACGCCGCCCTGCGCGCCAACCGCAGCGAAGACGATGCCCTGCGCCTCGACCACCCCCACCTGCCGAACACCCTGCCCACACGCACCTTCACCCGCAACAGCCAAGCCCACTTCGACTATGATGGCGACGGTCAAAACGAAGTCTACCCGATCAAGCTCGTCATCAACCGCCCCGGCCCGAACCGTGTGCTGGTCAGATTCTTCCAGGACAGCCCTGCCACCCCCTACACCCGCGCCACTCTTTTTGAGCGTAAAGGCCGCAACGTAGAAATCACCATTTCTGAATTCGCCTCCTAAGGCGTGTACACGGTATCATTTTCAGGTAGCCTACACCAAACCCGCAAGGACATCCCCGCATGACCATCCAACAACGTTTCCAGCAAGCCAACGGCATCCTGGAAAAAGCCGACCTCCTGTTCGACGAAGCCACCTGCCGCGCCGCCCTGGAGCGTATGGCTGAAGAGATTACCGCCGATCTGGCCGGCCAATACCCCCTACTCCTGCCCGTGATGGGCGGTGCCGTCGTATTTACCGGCCAGCTCCTGCCCCTTTTGCGCTTCCCCCTTGATTTCGACTACGTACATGTTTCCCGCTACGGCAGCGAACTGAGCGGCAGCGTGCAGCTCAACTGGCTGCGTGCCCCACAAAACAGCGTGGAAGGCCGTCATGTTTTAGTGCTCGACGACATCCTAGACGAAGGCCACACCATGGCCGCCATCCACAAACAAGTGATGGAAATGGGCGCCGCCTCCTGCCGCACCGCCGTGTTCGCCAACAAAGACATCAACCGCTCCAAACCGATCACTGCCGATTATGTGGGCATCCACGTGCCCAACCGCTATGTGTTCGGCTACGGCATGGACGCCAGCGGCATGTGGCGCAACCTCGGCGCCATCTACGCCCTGGCTGATAAATAACGAAGCCTAAGCTGGAGGCTACCTGAAACACCGAATCGCTTTCAGGTAGCCTCTGCCCTTACAGCGGATTGGCATCCAAGCTGCCCAAACAAAATTTCAGGTAGCCTTTACCCCAACAAACCTAACCCCATCGCTTGCCGCTCCCGGTTAATAGTGCAACAATGCGGCCTGCAAAAAACAGCACAGGCAAACGTCTGCCGGCCGCCTTGTTGATTTGGCCGTTTTACGCTGATTGATCAACCCCTTACCAAGAAAGAAGCCCTATGCCGAACTTCCTCCTCGTGCCCATCGGTACCAAAACCGGCCTCACCAGCATCTCGCTCGGCCTACTGCGCGCCCTGCAACGTAGCGGCCGCCGCCCGGTGTACTACAAACCGGTATCGCACAAACCCACTCCCGCCGGCGACACCGAGGCCGCCATCGTGTTTGCCAACAAACTGTTCCACCTCAACCCGCCGCGCCCGCAACCGCTCTCCAAAGTAGAAGAGCTGGTGGGTGCCGGGCGTGATGACGATTTGATCGAGCTGATGGTATCCGACTTCGACCAGGTTACCGCCGCCGAACACGACGTGGCCATTATTGAAGGTGTGGTGCCCGACAGCGAACGCGGCTTTCTCTCCAACAAAAACGCGCAAATCGCCGCCGCACTCAACGCCAACGTGATCCTGGTGGCCGCTGCCGGCAACCACAGCGCCGAACATGTGGCCGACCAAATCAACCTGGCCGCGCAGGAATACGCCAACAGCCACACCGATGTGGCCGGCTTCATCATCAACCGCTACCACGGCAACGACAGCAAAGCCTTCGCCGCCGAAGTGTCTGCCAAAGTGCGCGGCGGCATTCCCTGCATGGGCGTGCTGCCTTTCGCGCCCGAACAATCGCTGCGCCGCGTGGCCGACATTGCAGGCTACCTGAACGCCCAAGTGATTGCCGGCAAAGAGCATTTGGGCAACCGCACCAAAGAAATCGTGGTGGCCGCGCAAAACGCCGCCCACATGCACCACCGCATCACTTCCGGCGCGCTGGTGATTACCCCCGGCGACCGTGAAGACATCCTGATGGCTGCTTCGCTGAAAATCCTCAGCGGCGTGCCGGTAGCCGGCCTGCTGCTCACCTGCGGCACCGCGCCTTCGCCTGCCGTGCAAGGTATCATCAGCCCCGCGCTGAGCCAAAACGTGCCTGTGCTGCTCACCGAACACGACACTTTCGCTACCGCCTACGCACTGGCACACCAAGACCAAACCATTCCTACCGACGACACCGAACGCATGGAAACCATGGTGGAATTCGTGGCTGAACATGTTGATGTGGAAGAACTCTGCCGCCACATCGGCCAGCCGCGCCAGCTGCTGATGTCGCCGCCCGCCTTCCGTTTCCGCATGATGGAGCAGGCGCGCGCCGCCAACCGACGCATCGTTCTGCCGGAAGGCGACGAGCCGCGCACCGTGGAAGCTGCCGCCATCTGCCAAAGCAAAGGCATTGCCCGCTGCGTACTCCTGGCCAAACCGGAAGCCGTGCGCGAAGTGGCCGCCAACCGCGGCATCACCCTGCCTGAAGGCTTGGAAATCATCGACCCCGACACCATCCGCGAGCAATACGTTGCCCCGATGGTAGAGCTGCGCAAAAACAAAGGCCTCACCCCCGGCTTGGCACGTCAGGCGCTAGAAGACAGCGTTGTGCTCGGCACCATGATGCTGCAGCAAGACGACGTGGACGGCCTGGTATCCGGCGCGGTACACACCACCGCCAACACCATCCGCCCTGCCCTGCAGCTGATTAAAACCGCCCCCGGCGCCAGCCTGGTGTCCAGCGTGTTCTTCATGCTGATGCCCGAGCAGGTGTTCGTGTATGGCGACTGCGCCGTGAACCCCGAGCCCACCGCTGAAGAGCTGGCCGACATCGCCATCCAATCGGCCGAATCCGCCAAAGCCTTCGGCATCGATCCCAAAGTGGCCATGATTTCCTACTCCACCGGCACCTCCGGCAGCGGCGCCGATGTGGAAAAAGTGAAAGAAGCCACCCGCTTGGCGCAGGAAAAACGCCCCGATCTGCTCATCGACGGCCCGCTGCAATACGACGCCGCCAGCGTGCCCAGCGTAGGCCGCCAGAAAGCGCCCGACAGCAAAGTAGCCGGCCAAGCCAACGTGTTCGTCTTCCCCGACCTGAACACCGGCAACACCACCTACAAAGCCGTACAGCGTAGCGCCAACGTATTGAGCATCGGCCCCATGCTGCAAGGCCTGCGCAAACCGGTAAACGACCTCTCGCGCGGCGCATTGGTGGACGACATCGTCTACACCATCGCCCTCACCGCCATCCAGGCCGTGCAGATGGGCAAATAACTGCCCTACTCTGTTGGTTGACGTATAATTAATGTATGGACAAAAGGCTACCTGAAAGTTTCAGGTAGCCTTTTTTAATTAACCCAGCAAGGTGAGCTCTCTTTAGTTTGCGACCTCCCTACCCCAATACTGAGCGCATCCATACCACCTTGCGGGTATTTTTTACCATCTATCCACACCACACTGCCCCCACTGGCTAGCACTTTCATAGTTGATTAAACTCGTTACTGCCGCGCCGGTGCGCCTTGTATCCATTTATGAAATATTCCACTAGATAATAGTTTTTCAAATAGCCTGTATTTTTAAACCGAAGGAAACCCCATGTCCAAACAAGTTAAAGCTGACCCCCAACTCATCGTCAACTGCTACCAATGGGTCAAACAGCAGTTTTTTACCCAATATGCAGCCAAATATTACGCCAAAGCAGACTTCACCACCGCCAAAACCACGCTAACCGAGAGCAAAATCGGCGGACTGCCCTATCTGCCAAAAGGCGATTCCGCCCCGCAAAATGCGGATGGCGAAACCCTGCGTTTGCTCGTCCAAATCAACTGCGCCGACCTAAAAGGTTTGGAACACTTCCCTTCATCGGGCATACTGCAATTTTTCATCTTGGACAACTGGGAATTCGGCATAGAAAGCGGGCGAGACGGCTATACCGTGCGCTACCATCCCGAAATCGGCGAACATTACACAGAAGCAGAGCTTGCCGAATGCTACCACCCTTATGCGGAAGACGACGAGTGCTTCCCTGTATTACAAGAGTGCAGGCTGCAATTCGAGCTTGCCGAACAAGACCCTGTTTTGGATTACGCCACCAGCGATCTGCTATGCAACAAATATTTGGCGGCACATAACATAGAACTCGATTACCACACCAAAGCACATCTGCAACGCGCCTTGCAGCATGAATACGAAAATGAATTCGGCTCATACGATGAAGAAGATGAGGGCGAAGATAACCACAGCCAATGCGGCGGCTATCCGTATTTCACGCAAGAAGACCCGCGCAACAGAGATAAAGGCTTGACCGACTACAACGTCCTGCTGTTCCAACTGGACAGCAGCTTTGATGAAGACGGTGAAGAAATCGTGATGATAGGCGATATGGGCGTGATGAACTTCTTTATCCGGCAAGACGATTTACAGCACAGAGATTTTTCCAACGTGCTGTATTCTTGGGACTGCTGCTGATGTTTTCAGGTAGCCTGAAAACATTTCACCTCAGCAAATTCAAATTGGAATATAAAATTACTCATTGTATTACATGAAATATTTATTTATACCTAACCGACACCTTGCTACAAAAAGGCTACCTGAAAAGTTTCAGGTAGCCTTTTTGATAAACGGGCGGATTTTATATTTGCCATGCTAAGGCTCCGCCGAAACCCTTGTTGCAGCCACCGCAATCCCTGCCTGCGCACATCGCAAACCGCTGCGGTCGTCTGCTCAAATCAGCTATAATCCCCGCCTTAATAAACCGTATGCGCCACGCCTTCCCAAAGGCTGGCAGAAACCGCGATTCCATGACCCTTTGCATCATTCCCGCCCGCGGCGGCAGCAAACGCATTCCGCGCAAAAACATCAAGCCATTCAACGGCAAGCCGATGATTGCCTATTCCGTCGAAGCAGCGCTGGCGAGCGGCTGCTTTGCGCGTGTGGCGGTGTCGACCGATGATGAAGAAATCGCCGCCGTGGCGCGGCAATACGGCGCGGAAACCCCGTTTGTGCGCCCGCCTGAGCTGGCGGATGATTTCGCCACCACCGGCGCCGTGATGCGTCATGCCGTTGCCACGCTGCTGGCGGAGAGGCTACCTGAAAGCGAGCGCAGCGGGTTGTTGCACGGCAAAAGCGGGCAGCCGGATTGTTCAGCTAGCCTCAAGCCGGCCTTGCCCGAAGTCTGCTGCCTGTATGCCACCGCCCCTTTTGTGCGCCCCGCCGACCTGCAACGCGGGCTGGATACGCTGCGCCGAAGCGGCGGCGATTATGCCTTTTCGGTAACCGATTTCCCCTTTCCTATCCAGCGTGCCCTGCGGCTGAACGGGCAGGGCGGCGTGTCGATGTTTCAGCCGGAAAATTTTGCCGTGCGCTCGCAGGATTTGGAGCACGCTTGGCACGACGCAGGGCAGTTTTATTGGGGCAATGCCGAGGCTTGGCTGGCGGAAAAACCGATTTTCAACAGCCGCGCCACCGCCGTGAAACTGCCGCGCTATCGTGTGCAGGATATTGATACGCCGGAAGATTGGGCGCGGGCGGAAATGATGTGGCAGGTGTTGCGGGAGATGGGCGGTTAGCCGGATTGGCAAAGCCAGCTGCACCTTTTGCCGCGCAGAAGCTCGCGACTATCGCTTTTGCTATACAGAAGCCCGCTGCGTCCGTTTTCAGGTAGCCTTTAGGCTTCCAAATCGGCAAATTCCGGATGAAAGGCAAGATAGCCGATCACGAAGGGGCAGTCGCTGCAGATTTTCACACCCTGCCGCCGCGCTTCTTCCAGCGTGGTGCGGACGATGTCGGCAGCGATGCCGCGCCCGTATGGGCTGGCCGGTGCTTCGGTGTGCAACAGCTGCCAGATGCCGCCTTCGGCGCGGTAGGACACATAATAGGTTGTGCCGTGTTCGGTGTATTCGAAGCGTTGTGCGGCCGGGTTGTGGGTGATGGTGCGCATAATGGTTTTCCTGTTTTCAGGTAGCCTGTGTTTTTGCTACGCAGAAGGCTGCGTTCGCTTTCAGGTAGCCTTTGATTAAAGACCAAACGATGAAGATTTTAATCCGTGCAGACGCGTCCCTCCAAATCGGCAGCGGCCACATCATGCGCTGCCTCACGCTGGCGCACGAGCTTTCGCGGCGCGGCCATGAGGTGCGCTTTATCTGCCGTGCGCTGCCCGGCCATTTGGGCGAAACCATCGAGCGCGCCGGTTTCGGCTTGGTGTTGCTGCCCGTGCCGCCGCAGGCCGGAAGGCTACCTGAAAGCGAGCGCTGCGAGCCTCTGCGCAGCAAAAATGAAGCAAAGGCCACAACGTGCGTTCAGCTGGCCCATGCCCATTGGCTGCCGGTATCGCAGGCGCAGGATGCCGCCGATTGCCTGCCGCCTATCCGCGCTTTTGCGCCGGATTGGATCATCTGCGACCACTATGCCTTATCCGCCGAGTGGGAGCTGGCTGCCAAGGCTGCTGCGGGCTGCCGCCTGATGGCGATCGACGATTTGGCCGACCGCCCCCACGCCGCCGATTTGCTGCTGGATCAAAACCTCGGCCACACCCCTGCCGATTACGCCGGCTTGGTGCCGCCCGCCTGCCGTCTGCTCACCGGCACGCGCTACGCCCTGTTGCGCGAAGAATTTGCAGCCTGGCGCGAGGCAAGCCTGCAACGCCGTGCCGCCCAAGCCGAGACAGGCTACCTGAAGCATATTTTGGTGAATTTGGGCGGCGTGGATAAGGACAACCATACTTTGGCGGTGCTGCAGGCGCTTTCAGGTAGCCTGCCTGCCGCCTGCCGCGTTACCGTGGTGATGGGCAAAACCGCGCCGCACACCGCTGCCGTGCAGGCTTTTGCCGATAGCGCGCCGTATCCTTGCCGCGTGTTGGTGGGGGCAAATAATATGGCCGAGCTGATGGCGGAAGCCGATTTGGCCATCGGCGCGGCGGGCAGCACTTCGTGGGAACGCTGCTGCCTGGGATTGCCCACCATGATGCTGGTGTTGGCGGAAAACCAACGCGGCATCGCCAAAACCTTGCAGCAGGCCGGCGTGGCGAGCGTGGCTGATATGGCGGATTTGCCTGCCAGTTTGGCCAGTCTGTTGGCCGAAACGCCTGCCCTGCGGGCAGAACAAAGCCGCCGTGCCGCCGCGCTGTGCGATGGGCGCGGCGTGCTGCGGGCAGCCAATAATTTGGCCGATTTCGCGCCTGCCGTGCTGCGCCCTGCCGCGCCTGCCGATTGCCGCCGCCTGTTTGAGTGGCGCAATCATCCCGAGATTCGCCGCTTTATGTTCGATAGCGGAGAAATCGCTTGGGATGGGCACCAGGCATGGTTTGCCCGCCAGCTGGCCAACCCCGGGTTCACCATGCTGCTGTATGAAACCGGCGGCACGGCGCAGGGCTATGCCAGCTTCAAACACCTGGGCGGCGGCCGCTGCGAATGGGGCTTCTACCTTGCGCCCGATTGCCCGCGCGGCCAAGGCCACGGCAGCACATTGGGGCAGCTGGCGTTACAATATGCTTTCTGCCGCCTGAATATGCACGAAGTGCACGGCCAAGTGTTGCCGCATAACGCCGCCAGCCTGGCACTGCACCGCCGACTCGGTTTCCGCCCGGCGGATAAGGCAGCCTGGCAGGAGGCGCAGCGAGTCTTGTTATTTGTGCTTCGTGCCGAAGATTTTTTGTATTAAACGCTAAAATGGCAGCCTCCCCATCAAGGCTACCTGAAACCGAAACCACCCATGAAACCCGCATTCCAAATCAACGGCCGCCCCATCGGCGCTGCCCACCCGCCCTACATCATTGCCGAGATGTCGGCCAACCATAACGGCAGCCTGCAAACCGCCTTCAACATCATAGAACAGGCCAAGGCTGCCGGTGCCGATGCCGTCAAAATCCAAACCTACACCGCCGACACCATCACGCTGCGCAGCAACGCGCCCGAGTTTCAAATCAAAGGCGGCCTGTGGGACGGGCAAACGCTGCACGAACTGTATCAAAAAGCGCATCTGCCTTGGGAATGGCACAAGCCGCTGTTTGATTTTGCCCGCGAGCAGGGCATCACCATTTTCAGTTCGCCGTTTGACTTCACGGCGGTGGATTTGCTGGAAAGCCTCGACGCCCCGGCTTACAAAATCGCCTCGTTTGAAGCGGTGGATTTGCCGCTGATCCGTTATGTGGCACAAACCGGCAAGCCGATGATTGTGTCCACCGGCATGGCCGATGCCGAAGAAATCGCCGAAGCCGTGGCTGCCGCGCGCGAAGGCGGCTGCAAGGAATTGGTGCTGCTGCACTGCGTGAGCGGCTACCCCGCACCGGCGGCAGATTACAATCTGCGCACGCTGCCCGATATGGCGCAGCGCTTTGGCGTGCCGGTGGGTTTGTCCGACCATACGCTGGACAACACCACCGCCATCGCCGCCGTGGCGCTCGGTGCGTGCGTGATCGAAAAACACTTCACGCTAGACAGAAACGGCGGCGGCCCGGACGACAGTTTTTCTTTAGAACCGCAGGATTTGGCCGAACTGTGCCGCAGCAGCCATACCGCCTGGCAGGCGCTGGGGCAGGCCGATTACGGTTTGAAATCGAGCGAGCAGGGCAATATCCAGTTTCGCCGTTCGCTGTATTTTGTGAAGGATATGCAAGCGGGCGACACCATCGGCGCCGACTGCATCCGCAGCGTGCGCCCCGGCTACGGGCTGGCGCCCAAGCATTACGACGCGCTCATCGGCAAACGCCTGCGCCGCGATGTGGCGGCCAATACGGCCACCGGATGGGATTGCGTGGAAGAATAGAAAAAGTTTCAGGTAGCCTTCTGGCGGTGTTTGAGGCTACCTGAAAAGTTCCTATATGAAGATTCTAAAAGACAGCCTCATCTACCTCGTCGGCGAAATGCTGGCCAAGGCCATGCCTTTCCTGCTGCTGCCCTATCTCACGCGCAAGCTGGGTACGGCGGGGTTTGGCGAGCTGTCGTATTATCAGGCGGCATTTTCGCTGCTGCTTATCGGCTTCGGTATGAGCCAGGATGGCGCGGTGACGCGGTATTACTATGTATACGGCCAGCGCAATCTGCACAGCGTGGTGTATGCCGGCGCGCTGTATACCGCTTTTGCCGCGCTTATCGGCTTGTTGGCGGCGTGGCAGCTGCATTCATTGGCGTTGGCCTCGGTGGTGTGTGCGGCGGCGGCGCAAACGGTGTTGGCCACGCAATTGAGCCTGCGCCAATGCCGCAAACAGGCCTTGACCTATACGGCCATTCAGTTCGGCAGCAGCCTGTTCACCACCGTGCTCACGGTGTGGCTGCTGGAAATGAGCGCAGATTATCCGGTGGAGCGGCGCTTTTTGGCGCTGTTTGCCGGCAATGCGCTGGTGTCGCTGGCGGCTTATCTGCTTTATCGGCGCAGTGTCGGGCAGCAGCTGGGATTCAACCGGCGGCGGGTGCGGCAGGCTTTGCGCTATATTTTTGCGCTCGGCCTGCCTTTGGTGATTCACCATGCGGGCAATTATGTGAAAGGGCAGTTCGACCGTGTGGTGATTTATCAGGGCTATTCCGCCGCCACGCTGGGTGTGTATTCGGCGGGTTATCAAACCGCCAGCGTGCTGGGCGTGTTGCTGATGGCATTGAACAAAGCCACCGTACCGTATTACTACCAAGCCTTGCGCAGCGGCAAAATTACGGCGGCCACGGTGCGCCGCTGGGCGCTGCTTTCGCTCTTGGCCGCGCCGCTGCCGGCAGTGGTGGCCTGGCTGATGCCGGAGCGGCTGTTTCTGTGGCTGCTCGGGGCGCAGTATACGGGGGTGCATTACTATATTTGCCTGTTTTTGCTGGGTTTCGGTTTAACCGTGCCGTATTATTTGCAGGTGAATTATTTGTTTTACCACGCGCAAAACCAGCACATCGCGCTCACTTCGCTGCTCTCGGCAGGCGGCTATTTGCTGGTGTTGCTGCTTACCGCGCGGGTGGGCATCCAATGGGTGCCGCTGGCGATGATTGCGGGCAACGCGCTGATTTTCCCGATATTGTTCCGGCAGGTGAAACCGTATGGCTGATTTGGCGAATTTAATCATCTGCCTCACGCCCCTGCAGGCCTTGATGGCGCAGCGGCTGATGGCACAGCGCGCAGAGCCGTTCGATTTGCTGATGCTGTGCTACGAAGATGCGGATAATGCTAAGTTTCGGCATTATTTTCAGGTAGCCTCTGCGGGCAGCCGCCATGCCGAATATGCCCTGATTCCGCAAAGCAAATGGCGGCGCGAGCTGGGCTTGCCCCGCCTGCTGCGCGAGCTGGATAAAGAATACGCCACCGCCTTTGCCGCCAGCATCGATAATCCGAACGTGCAATATGTGCTGAACCGCATCCGCTTTGATGCCCTGGAAACCTTCGACGACGGCACGGGCAACCTGATTCCCGGCAGCGTGCTCTATCGCAACAGCAGCAACCGCCAGCGGCAGCTGATGAACCGCCTGCGCGGTATCCGCCTGCAAACCGAAGACCTGCGCCGCCTCTCGCGGCGGCACCACACGCTCTATCCCGGCCA
>CAUPYH010000049.1:0-11928 GCA_963515595.1 uncultured Eikenella sp.
ACGCCGATGGAAGTCAGATACTCCGGCAACACATGTTCGGGAAAGCCGGGCTGTTTTTGGTCGAGGTTCACCGCCACCAGCTCAAAATTGATCGGCGCGGAGGCCTGCAGGTGGCGCAGGATGTCTAAGAGGGCGTAGCTATCTTTGCCGCCGGAGAGGCAGACCATGATTTTGTCGCCCTCTTCAATCATATTGAAATCGTTAATCGCTTGGCCCACGGCGTGGCGCAGGCGTTTGTGCAGTTTGTTGGCTTCGTGTTCGTGTTTTGGTTTATTGGACATAATGGTGTGTTGGCAACGTAAAGTGCGGGATTGTAACGCAATGTAGGCTGATTTTATAGCAGGTAAAGTATCGGCCCGGCAGCTGAAAGTATGCAAAGAATACGGTACACTGCGTTTCGTTTTAAACAAAAAGCAGAGAAAGGAAACGAATGTTTGCAAATCGAGTGTTGGCCCTGTTGGCCGCCGTGTGGTTTGGTGCGTATCTTTTGGCCGGCTACGGCGTGGCGCCGCTATTGTTTCAATCTCTGCCCAAAGAGCAGGCCGGCAGCCTGGCCGGTGCATTATTCAGCGCGGTGAACTATATCGGGCTGTTTGTGTGGGCCATCCTTTATTTGGCCGGCCTATCGGCGCAGCAGCGCAGCTACGGCCAACGCAGCAAACTCAGCTCGCGCATCGTCGCCCTCACTTGGCTGCTGCTGGCCATCTCGCAATTTGCGCTGGTGCCGCTTATCCGTGCCCTCCGCAGCGGGCAGACGCATTGGCTCTCCAACCTGCTCGGCGGCGAGCTGTCTTTCTGGCACAGCATGTCCAGCAGCCTGTATGTGCTCATCAGCCTGCTCGGCCTGTTTTTAATCATGCGTCTGCTGCGTTTCGAGTGGCAATAAATCGGGCTGAAAAGGCTACCTGAAATTTTTCAGGTAGCCTTTTACCGCTTGCCGCCCTATTCCTGCACTTATACAATGCGCCCATCCCAACCCTTCAAAAATAAAGGAAACCCCATGCTGGCCAAACAAATCCTCGACGAACTCGCCGGAAAAATCGGCAACGCCATTGCCGAAAGCCCGGTGAAAGACGTGGAAAAAAACGTGAAAACCCTGCTCGGCAGCACATTTGGCAAGCTCGATTTGGTAACACGCGAAGAATTCGACACCCAACAGCAGGTGCTCATCAAAACCCGCGAAAAACTGGCTGCTTTAGAAGCGCGCCTGGCCAAGCTGGAAGCCGCCGCTCCGGCTGCCCTGCCCAACCCTTCCGAACAGCAATAGGAAGCGCGGCATGAGTTTGGCGGTGGTATACAGCCGGGCGCTCAGCGGCATGGCCGCGCCCTTGGTGGAAGTGGAAGCCCACTTGGCCAACGGCCTGCCCGCGTTCAATATCGTCGGCCTGCCCGATACCGAAGTGAAAGAAAGCCGCGACCGCGTGCGCGCCGCCATCATCCAAAGCGGCTTCGACTTCCCCGCCAAAAAAATCACTGTCAATCTCGCCCCGGCGGATTTGCCCAAAGAATCCGGCCGTTTCGACCTGCCGATTGCCGTGGGCATCCTCGCCGCCTCCGGCCAAATCGCCATTTCGTCCGAAGAATTGGCCAAATACGAGCTGGCCGGCGAGCTGGCCTTGTCCGGCCTGCTGCGCCCGGTGCGCGGTGCGCTGGCCATGGTGTGGCAGAGCACGCAGGCGCAGCGCCGTTTTATTTTGCCGCCAGAGAGCGCCGAGCAAGCCGCACTGATTGAACGCGCCGAAGTATTGGCTGCCGAAAGCTTGGTGGCCGTGGCCGCCCACCTCAACGGCATCGCCGCCCTGCCCCGCTGTCAAGCCCGCGCCGAAGCGGCCGAAGAAGCGCCCTATCCCGACCTGCAAGACGTAAAAGGCCAGCACACCGCGCGGCTCGCGCTTGAAATCGCCGCTGCCGGCGGCCACAGCATCCTGATGAGCGGCCCGCCCGGCACTGGCAAATCTATGCTGGCGCAACGCCTACCTGGCATCCTGCCGCCGCTCTCCGACGATGAAATCACCGAAACCTGGGCGCTGCGTTCGCTGCTGCCCCAGCAGCACAGTTTCTCCCGCCGCCGCCCCTTCCGTTCGCCGCACCACAGCGCCAGTGCCGCCGCCATGGTGGGCGGCGGTTCCGACCCCAAGCCCGGCGAAATTTCCCTA
Source organism: uncultured Eikenella sp. (assembly GCA_963515595.1). GTDB lineage: Bacteria > Pseudomonadota > Gammaproteobacteria > Burkholderiales > Neisseriaceae > Eikenella. Next base: position 2,157 of record CAUPYH010000049.1, read on the forward strand.
GCGCACAACGGCGTATTGTTTCTCGACGAATTGCCCGAATTCGACCGCAAGGTGCTGGAAATGCTGCGCGAACCGCTGGAAAACGGCCTTATCCACATTTCCCGCGCCAGCCGCCAAGCCACCTATCCCGCCCGCTTCCAGCTGGTGGCTGCCATGAATCCCTGCCCCTGCGGCTACCTCGGCCACCCCGCCAAACCCTGCCGCTGCACGCCCGAAAGTATTGCCCGTTATCGTGGCAAAATTTCCGGCCCGCTCTTAGACAGGATTGATTTGATTATCGAAGTGCCCGCCCTCTCCGCCGCCGAGCTTACCCAAGCCACACCCGGCGAGCCCAGCGCCGCCGTGCGGGAACGCGTGCTGGCCGCGCGCGAACGCCAACAGCAGCGGCAAGGCAAAAGCAATGCCCTACTCAACGTAACCGAGCTGGACGAGCTAGCCGCCATCGAGCCCGAAGCCAAAGCCGCCCTCTCCGCCGTGCTGGAAAAACTTTCGCTTTCCGCCCGCAGCTACCACCGTATCCTGCGTATTGCCCGCACCCTGGCCGACCTAGCCGGCAGCGACACCGTAAACCAACGCCACGTCATGCAGGCCGTGAGCTTCCGCCGCACCCCGTCTTAAAAGGCTACCTGAAAAGCCGAAATATCAGTAAATAAAATTTATCGGGGAAATCTGCATGAAAAATGCTGCTATATACATACATGGGAAAAAAGGAAACGCAGAAGAAGCCGCCCTCTATCAAAAAAATCTAAGCAACGAATACGAAGTGATAGGGTTTGATTACCAATCGGCATTCCCTTGGGAAGCAAAAACAGAATTTTCCGATTTTTTTGACCACATAGCTCCCCAATATGGCGAAATCATATTAATTGCCAACAGCATAGGTGCATATTACTCCATGCTGTCATTGGCGGACAAAGCCATTAAAAAAGCCATGTTCATCTCACCAATCGTGGATATGGAAAAATTGATTTTGGACATGATGGCCTTGGTAAACGTATCAAAACAAGAGCTGTATCAGAAGAAAATTATTGCAACACCTTTTGGCGAGCCATTATCTTGGGAATATCTTTCTTATGCCAGAACCCATCCGATAATTTGGAAAATTCCGACTAATATCCTTTATGCGGCAAACGACAATATGGTTTCTTTGGAAACCATGACTGAATTTGCTAAAAAAATCCATGCAAACCTAACGGTTATGGAAAATGGGGAACACTGGTTCCACACCGAAGAACAAATGGCTTTCTTGAATATTTGGTTTAAAAAGTTCATATAACCAGTCCCAACCACTTTTTAGTCAGCCCACGCCATGCTTCCCAACTTATTCTCTACCGAACCCAACCTGCACACCAACATCCTACCCCGCAACAGCATCTTTTCAGGTAGCCTTCCCCCATGTCTGACCCAGGCTACCTGAAACCGCCCGTCCGCCTGAAAGAACATGTAAAAAGCTTCCGCCGCAGCAAACGGTTTTGATAAAATGCGGCACCTTTTTAGCAATTCATTTTCCCCATGCAAAACAAACCCTACGGTAAAGGCCTTTCCGGCTTTATATTCGGCCTCCTGCTTGCCACCCTCATCATCGGCGTGGTTTTGTATTTCCTCAACAGCACGCCCTCCGGCATCAAACAGCCCGAAGCGCCGAAAACCGAAATCCAGCCCGAAATCCTCACTCCGCGCCAAGAGCGCCAGCCCGAACAGCGTCCGAACGACACCATCGTCGGTTCCGACAGCGGCCACTACTCCCTGCCGCCCGGCGACATCACCGACAAACCGCCTGTAGCCGCCTCCGTGCCGCAGCAGGCCAGCACGCCTGCACAGCGCCAGGAAGAGAAACCCGCGCAGGAAGATAAGCCCGTACAAACCAAACCGCGCGAACCGCAGCGCAAACCCGAACCGGAAGCTAAGCCCACGCCCGAGCAGATTTTGGAAAGCGGCAATGTGGAGCGTGCCCGTGAGCAAGCCCGCCGCCAGCGGCGTGAAGCCGAAGCCAAAGCAGCTCGCGAAGCCGAGGCTAAAGCTGCCGAGCAGCGTGCCCAACGCAATGCCGAAGCACACAGCGGCGGCAACGGCCGCTACATCGTGCAGATGGGTTCCTACAACAACCCGGAAGCTGCCGACACCCAACGTGCTAAACTCGCCATGCTCGGTGTGAACGCCCGCGTGGCCAGCAGCAAGCGTAGCGACGGCCAAACCGTTTACCGTATCCAAAGCGGCCGCCTCAGCCGTGCCGAAGCCCAAGCCCTCAGCGACAAATTGCGCGGCAACGGCATCGACACCCTGACCCGCCAAGCCGATTAACCCGCACGTCATCAAACCTCATATAACGAAAGACCAACATGAAACTGAAAGCCCTACTTCTCTCCGCCCTCACCGTCTTCGCCGTTACCGCCGCCCAAGCCAAAGCTGTGGAAGGCACCGACTACATTGTGCGCAGCAATGTGATCAAACCCGTGCAGCCCAACAAAATCGAAGTAACCGAATTCTTCGGCTATTTCTGTATCCACTGCCAACACCTTGAGCCGACTATCGAACAGCAAAGCAAACGCTTCGCCTCCGACACTGTATTGCGCCAAGAGCACGTGGTGTGGCAGCCTGCCCACCAAACCCTTGCCCGCCTGGCCGCCGCCGTGAAATCCACCGGTCTGTCCCGCCAGGCCAACCAGGCCATTTTCAAAGCGCTGATGGACGGCGTCGTAACCGACGAAGCCGGCCTGAAAGCCTGGATTCAGCAGCAGCCCTACGGCAGCCGCCTGCTCGCCGCCTATAATAGCCCGCAAGCCGCTGCCGCTGCCCAAACCATGCAACAAAACACCGTTACATACAACATCACCAAAACCCCGGTTATCGTAGTGGGCGGCAAATACGAGCTGACCGACTCCAAAAACATGGCCGTGATGCAAGAGCTGATTGAAAAAGTACGCGCCGAACGCGGCATGCCCGCTCCCGCCCCGCGCACCGTAGTGCGCAGCCGCGGCGCAGCCATTGCCGGCCAAGCCAACCGCTAAAGCGGCGCATCAATTTTCAGGTAGCCCGTACTCTGAGACAGGCTACCTGAAAAACATTGACCCCACGTTTTAAGAGTTTAACCAATGAACCTGCTCCTCGCCTTCAAAGCCCTCTTCCTCGGCATCATCGAAGGCCTCACCGAATTTCTGCCTATTTCCAGCACCGGCCACCTGATTGTGGCCGGCAGCCTCATCGGCTTCGACGCCGAAAGCCATGCCGTATTCAACATCGCCATCCAGCTCGGCGCCATCCTTGCCGTGGTGTATGAATACCGCGCCCGCTTCACCCATGTGCTCACCCATATCGGCAAAGACCGGCTGTCCAACCGCTTCGTGCTCAACCTGGCCATCGCCTTCATCCCCGCAGCCGCCATCGGCCTGCTGCTCAACGACTTCATCGAAAAAGTGCTGTTCAACCCCGTGAGTGTGGCCGCCGCGCTGGTGGTGGGCGGCTTTTTGATTTTGTGGATTGAAAAACGGCAAAGCCGCGTACCGCCGAAAGTGCGCAGTGTGGACGATATGCGCCCGCGCGACGCGCTTGCCGTGGGCCTGTTTCAAATCTTAGCCCTGATTCCCGGCACTTCCCGCTCCGGCAGCACCATCATGGGCGGCATGGTGTGGGGGCTCGACCGCAAAACCGCCACCGAATTTTCCTTCTTCCTCGCCGTGCCGATTATGGTGGCCGCCTCCGGCTACAGTATTTTAAAAAACCTCAGTGCCTTTTCCTCGCAGGAGCTCGGCCTCATCGCCATCGGCTTTGCCGCCGCCTTTGCCTCCGGCCTCATCGCCGTAAAAGCCCTACTGCGTTTTGTATCCAGCAAAAATTTCGTGCCCTTCGCCTACTACCGCATCATCTTCGGCGGCATCATCCTGCTCACTTGGCTGTGCGGCTGGGTAAACTGGTAGAACACCCAATCAGGCAAGGCTGGCTGAAACAGACTCATTTATCTTTTTCAGGTAGCCTCAACCCAAAAACAATAAAGGCTACCTGAAATAAGCAACGCAAGTGAAAGCAAAGCTAAAACGGCAACGCTATTTTTCAGGTAGCCTCCGCACCAAGGCTGCCGCCCACACTAACCATGAAATACAAATCCATTCTCTTCGGCCTAGCCGCCCTCCTCGCCATCCTGTTCGGCCTATCCTCCTGCGCCCAACAGGCCTTTTACTATCCCGACCATGCCGACTACGGCTCGCCAGCCCAATCCGGCCTGCCCTACGAAAATGTCTCATTCCAAAGCGCCGATGGCACACGCCTGCACGGCTGGTTTGTGCCCGCACGCGGCGTGGCTGATGCCAAGCAAGCCCGCGCCACCATCATCCACTTCCACGGCAACGCGCAAAACCTCACCGCCCACTGGCAGGCCGTGAAATGGCTGCCCGAACACGGCTACAACGTTTTCCTGTTCGACTATCGCGGCTACGGCCAATCTGAAGGCAAGCCCAGCCCCAAAGGCCTGTTTGCCGACAGCAACGCCGCGCTGGATTATGTGCGCAGCCGCCCCGATGTAAACCCCGAGCGCCTGCTCGTATTCGGCCAGAGCCTAGGTGGCACCAACGCCATTGCCGTGGTGGGCGCAGGCAACAAAGCCGGCGTGCGCGCCGTGGCCATCGAATCCACCTTCTCTTCTTATTCCAGCATCGCCAACGACAAACTCCCCGGCGCCGGCATCCTGGTAGGCAACCGCTACAGCGCCCGCCGCTTCGTGGCGCAAATCAGCCCCATCCCCCTGCTGCTGATGCACGGCACCGCCGACCAAGTCATCCCCGCCAAACACTCGCAAATCCTATTCGAGCTTGCCCAAGAGCCCAAACAGCTGATCCTCATCCCCAACGGCACCCACCTCGGCCTCTCCGGCCTGGGCGGCTACGAAACGCAGCTGCTGGATTTCTTCAACCGGCATAGCGAATAAAACCGGAAAACGCGTATAGCGGCACTCCTGTGATTGCAGCCGGGGAGTGCCGCTATTTTTCTTTTTCAACATTCCGTTTTTTCAGGTAGCCCTTACCGCCGAAATCAGCGTAAAATTGCCCCGGCATTACCCTTTCCGTTTAATTGTTCCACCCGATAAAAAAGGAAGACACCCATGTTTCGGCACGTTGAGTTCTACCCCGGCGATCCCATCCTCGGCCTGATGGAAAAATACAACCAAGACCCGCGCAGCGAGAAAGTAAACCTCGGCGTGGGCGTTTATTACGACGGCGAAGGCCGCCTGCCCGTGCTCGAGTGCGTGAAAACCGTTGAACGCGCCCTCGCCGAGAGCCCGCGCCCGCGCGGCTACCTGCCCATGGAAGGACTTGCTGCCTACCGCAGTGCCTGCCAAAACCTGCTGTTCGGTGCCGACCATCCCGCCGTGAAAGAAGGCCGCATCGCCACCATCCAATCGCTCGGCGGCTCCGGCGCGCTGCGCGTGGGTGCCGATTTTATCCACGCCTGGTTTCCGCAGACCAAGTGCTACGTGAGCGACCCCACCTGGGGCAACCACATCGGCATTTTTGAAGGCGCCGGCTTCGAAGTGGGCAAATATCCCTACTACGATCCCGCCACCATCGGCGTAAAATTTGAAGAAATGAAAGCCTTCTTCCGCACGCTCAAGCAACACGACGTAGTGGTGCTGCACCCCTGCTGCCACAACCCCACCGGTGTGGATCTGAGCCGCAGCCAATGGGACGAAATCCTGCAAATCGTGAAAGAAGCCGGCCTCATCCCCTTCATGGATATCGCCTACCAAGGCTTCGCCGAAGACATGGAAAGCGACGTTTACGCCATCCGCCGCGCCGCCGAACTCGGCCTGTCCGTCTTCATAAGCAACTCCTTCTCCAAAAACCTCTCGCTCTACGGCGAACGCGTGGGCGGCCTCTCCGTGGTGTGCCCCAGCGCCGAAGAAGCCAAGCTCGTGCTCGGCCAGCTCAAATTCACCGTGCGCCGCATCTATTCCAGCCCCCCATCCCACGGCGGCTTCGTGGTAGACGGCGTGATGAACAACGAAGCCCTGTTTAAGCAATGGGAAAGCGAAGTATATGAAATGCGCGACCGCATCCGCGCCATGCGAGGCCGCCTGCAAGAAGTGCTCAGCGCCAAAGTGCCCGGCCGCGATTTCGGCTACTTCACCAAACAGCGCGGCATGTTCAGCTTCACCGGCCTTTCGCCCGAGCAGGTGGAGCGGCTGCAACAAGAGTTTGCCATCTATATGGTGAGCAACGGCCGCATGTGTGTGGCCGGCCTGAACGAGAAAAATATCGACTATGTGGCCAACGCCTTTGCCGAAGTGTTGAAATAAGCGCAGGCGAGCTTGGATAGTAGTAATGAGGCCACCTGAAAACGGTGCGGACCGGTTTTCAGGTAGCCTTTCCCCAAAGCGCCCAATCTCACCGAGAAAACCATGAAGAAACCCGCCAGAAGCCATATCAAACTCTTGATCAAGAGTTTGCTGATAACCCTCATCTTGCTGATATTAGCAGGCTATTTCCTGATTACTCTCACCCAAAGCAAGTATTATTCCATCAACCTGCTGCACAACAACCAATCTGGCACCCCATATCTGGAAAAACTCGAAATCAACAATAAAACCTACATCATCAACCAAGACATACCGCCCGACAGCACCCCTTCTCATTTCGATGAGAGCAGATCGATCCTGGATTTTAAAGGAAAAAGCAGGCTGAATATCACCTTCACCATCCGAAACAAAGAAAACCATCAAATCATCACACCATCTTGCAGCGTAACATTTGAAGCAGAGGTGAATTACTGTTTCCTGCACGCATATTTGAAAAATGATCAAGTGTTCTGTATTTGCAATTTCTAGAGCAAGCTTCACGCCGCCAGTGCCAACTATTTTTCAGGTAGCCCCAAGCCGCGCAAAGGCTACCTGAAAACATCCCGCCTCCCCTCATCAGAAAGCCCCGCCATGCCCGCCATCCGCCGCATCTACGGCTACACGCCCTCTGCCGCCCCTGCTATTTTCTGCGACCGCCTCTACCCGCGCGGCATCCGCAAAGAAACCTTCGCCACCGTGCAATGGCTCAAAGACATTGCCCCTTCCGCCGAACTGCGCCGCTGGTATCATGCCGCGCCGCAAGAGCGTTTCCCCGAATTTGCCGCGCGCTACACCGAAGAGCTGCAAAGCGGTAGCGCCCATGCCGCGCTGCTGGCGCTGAAAAAGCAGCTTGCCGCCGCGCCGGATACCGTGTTGCTCACCGCCGTGCGCTGCCCGCAGCAAAGCCATCTTTCGGTGTTGGCCGAGGTGTTGGGCTGGGAAAAGGTGGATTGGGGCGATGGCGCTTGAGGCGTTTGAACGGTTTTAACTGCGTTGAAGCTCACGCTTTCAGGTAGCCTCAAACACCGCATTCTCGGTAAAATAGAGCTTTCAGCCCATTCAAACACGCACAGCATGAATATTTTCGACACCGCCCTGCCCGATGTGAAAATCATCGAGCCCGAAGCCCACGGCGACGAGCGCGGCTTTTTTATGGAAACCTTCCGCGACAACTGGTTTCGCGAGCACATCGGCCACCTCACTTTCGTGCAGGAAAACCACTCCCGCTCCGAGCATGGCGTGCTGCGCGGCCTGCACTATCAAACCGTTTGCCCGCAAGGCAAGCTGGTGCGCGTGGTGGCGGGCAGCGTGTTCGACGTGGCCGTGGATTTGCGCCGCTCCTCGCCCACTTTCGGCCATTGGGTGGGCGCGGTGCTTTCGGCTGAAAACCGCTACCAAATGTGGATTCCGCCCGGCTTCGCCCACGGTTTCTACACCACCGACAGCCACGCCGACATCGTGTATAAATGCACCAATTACTACCAGCCCGACCACGAACACACCCTGTTCTGGCACGACCCCGCCGTGGGCATCGACTGGCCGCTGGCCGCCCCGCCGCTACTTTCCGGCAAAGATGCCGCCGGCAGCCTGCTGGCACAGGCCGTATTGTTCGATTAAAGGCTACCTGAAACCATGAAACTCATCATCCTCGACCGCGACGGCGTGCTCAACCAAGACCGCGACGACTTTGTCAAATCCGAAGACGAATGGATTCCCCTGCCCGGCAGCATGGATGCCGTGGCACTGTTCAAGCAGGCCGACTACACCGTTGTAATCGCCACCAACCAATCCGGCATCGGCCGCCGCTATTTCTCCATGCAAGACCTCAACGAAATGCACGAAAAAATGCACCGCCTGGCCAATGAAGCCGGCGGCAGCATCGACGGCATCTGGTTTTGCCCGCACACCGATGCCGACCATTGCTCCTGCCGCAAGCCCAAGCCCGGCATGGTGGAAGACATCCTCAACCGCTTCAACACCGACGCACGCGGCGTGTATCTCGTGGGCGACAGCCTGCGCGATTTGCAAGCCATCGAAGCCGTGGGCGGCCTACCCGTGCTCGTGCTCACCGGCAAAGGCAAGAAAACCCTCACCGCCGGCGGGCTACCTGAAAACACCCAGGTGTTCGACGATTTGCTTGCCTTCGCCCACCACCTCATCCAAACTGGCGACGAACAGGAGGCCTAATGTTCTCACTCTGGATACGCAACCTTACCTACTGGCTGCTGATGGCCATCATCACACCGCCCCTGTTCCTTTTGATGCTGCTCACCGCCCCCATCCCGGGAGCCCTCCACGCCCTCGCCACCCGCTGGGCGCTGATGCTGATGTGGCTTTTGGAAAACATCGTCGGCCTCAAATACCGCGTGGAAGGCGCAGAAAACATCCCTGCAGGCCCCGCCATTATCTGCTGCAAACACCAATCCGGCTGGGAAACGCTGGCCACGCAGAAAATCTTCCCGCCCCAGGTATTCGTAGCCAAGCGCGAGCTGTTCCGTATCCCCTTCTTCGGCTGGGGGCTCAAGCTCGCCGGCACCATCGGCATCGACCGCCGCAACCCCGGCAAAGCCTCCGCCCAAATCATCGAGCAAGGCAGCAAACGCAAAGCGCAAGGCTATTGGATCACCATTTTCCCCGAAGGCACGCGTATGCCGCCCGGCAGCAAAGGCCGCTACAAAAGCGGTGCCGCCCGTACTGCCCAGCTGCTGGAAATGGACATCGTGCCCGTTGCCCTCAACAGCGGCGAATTTTGGCCAAAAAACTCTTTCCTCAAACATCCCGGTGAAATCAGCGTCATCATTTGCCCGCCGATTAAACACGATTCCGGCAGCATCACCGAGCTCACCGCCGCCATCGAAGAAACCATCGAAAGCCAAATGCCTCGCATCACCGGCCGCGGCCCCTGCTACGGCGGCGCCAAACTGAGCAGCGAACAGCAAGGCAGCGCAGTATGAAGCCGAAGATGGATGGCGATACCATCGGGGCCATCGTCTTCGCCCTGGCCTCCCTTCTCTTCGTGTGGCGTTATCTTGCCGCCGATTTGCGGCATAGCGAAATCCGCCCCATTTGGCGGCAAATCCTGATCGGTAGCGGCATTGCCGTCATCGTTGCCAGTCTGCTGTATTATTTGGGCATCTTCGGCTAAAACCGCCATTGGATAAGTTTTCAGGTAGCCTTGAAGGCTACCTGAAAATATTTCTGTGTACTCTGCGGCAAGCTGCACTTTGCACTCACAAGCAGCAAAAGGCCATAGCAAGCCGAATTGACTTTCGATACAAGGGTGAGCCGCAGACAGTACAGAAATCCAGCAAGGCAAACCAACGCAATAGCGAAAGTTAAGTTGGTTCGCTACACCTGAAACCCGCCTGCTGCATTGTTTAACTGCGCTTTAGCTGTAGTAAATCGTCGCGTTGTTTACACCACAGGTTGAGAGAAATAAGCTTGCAA
>CAUPYH010000050.1:0-11786 GCA_963515595.1 uncultured Eikenella sp.
TTGCGCATTTGCTGCAGGGTTTTGGCCTGGGCGGCAGGGGCGGCAACGGCGGCCAATACGGCTGCGGCAAACAGATATTTTTTCATTTGTGATTTCCTTTTGAAATATGATGAATGAGGAACGAAGCCGCATTGTGCCGTTTGGCGGGGGAGTTGTCTATAGCCGAAGTGCTTTATAGAGAGAGCATTCGGGCGGGGAAAGGCTACCTGAAAACATGATTCGGTTGAAACCATGTTTTCAGGTAGCCTTTGATGGTTCTTGTTTGGATGATTGTTAAGCGACTACGCCCAAAATCACGCTGCCGGCTTTGAAAATGGCGGTAACCTTTTGGCCGGGGTGCAAATCGAGGGTTTCGGTGCTTTGCATGGTGATGCCGGCAGTAAGGATGAGGCCGCCGCCGATGTCGACGGACACAATAGAATTTACTGCACCGCGCTCAACATGAGTAATCTGACCATTAAGCTGGTTGCGGGCGGAGAGTTTCATCGGGTGCAAATCGGTAGCCACGATGATGTTGCCGGCTTTGATGAGGGCGGTGGCGATACCGCCTTCGGCCAGGCCGAGCTCGCGGCAGCTTTCTTCGGTTACGGTGGCCACCAGCTCGGCGCCATTTTCAAGCACAAGCGTGATTTCACTGGTTACCGGGCCGTGTTTGATAGATTTGATTTTGCCACTGAATTGGTTGCGTGCGCTGGTTTTCATGGTGTATTTTCCTTTTGTAGCGGGTAGATAAAGCGTACATTCTAACTGATTTGTACTGAGTTGAAACTGAGTTGCTGTAAAAGCCATCCGAAAGGCTGAGCCATCTAATCCTTTCGAACTAGATGAGGCTTAGTCTAATGAATGGCTGTTAAACCTGTTGGAAGCATGTTTTTTGCTGCTTGCTTGTTTTATAGTTCAATCCACTGAGTATAAAAGTATTTCGGTTTTGAGAATAGCTTTGCACAGGAAGGCCTTTGCACGGTTTTTGCTGGCAAAGCATACACATAGGGATCGCACATGAGCCATTTCTTAGATCGCCTGACCTTCTTCAGGCAAAAGCGCGAGCCGTTTTCTAACGGCCACGGCGTTTTAACCAACGAAGACCGCAAGTGGGAAAATGCCTACCGCAGCCGCTGGTCGCACGACAAAATCGCCCGTTCTACCCACGGCGTGAACTGTACCGGTTCATGCTCGTGGAAAATCTACGTTAAAAACGGCATCATCACCTGGGAAACCCAGCAGACCGACTATCCGCGCACTCGCCCGGATCTGCCCAATCACGAACCCCGTGGCTGCCCGCGTGGTGCGTCTTACAGCTGGTATGTTTACTCTGCCCAGCGTATCAAATATCCAATGATGCGCGGCGCGCTGGCCGAACTGTGGCGCGAAGCGCGCAAAACCAAAGACCCGATCGAAGCATGGAAATGGATTGTGGAAGACCCCGAGCGCTCCAAATCCTACAAATCCCAGCGCGGTTTGGGCGGCTTCGTGCGCTCCAACTGGGACGAAGCTTATGAAATGGTGGCCGCGGCCAACTGCTACACCATCAAGAAATACGGCCCCGACCGTGTTATCGGTTTCTCGCCGATTCCTGCGATGTCAATGGTTAGCTACGCTGCAGGCGCGCGCTATCTTGGTTTGATCGGCGGCGTGCCGCTGTCGTTCTACGACTGGTATTGCGACCTGCCACCTGCTTCACCGCAGACTTGGGGTGAACAGACCGACGTGGCCGAATCTGCCGACTGGTACAACTCCAACTATCTTTTGGTCTGGGGTTCCAACATCCCGATGACCCGTACCCCAGACGCCCACTTCTACACAGAAGTGCGCTACAAAGGTACCAAAACTGTTGCCGTGTCGTCCGACTTCGGCGAAATGGCCAAGTTCAGCGACATCTGGCTTGCGCCGCGCCAAGGCACGGATGCCGCGCTGGCGATGGCGATGGGGCACGTTATCCTCAAAGAATTCCATATCGACAATCCATCCGACTATTTCCAAGACTATTGCCGCCGCCTGACCGATATGCCGGTGCTGGTGTGCCTGAAGGAAGACGGCGAAGGCTACCGCCCCGAATACACTCTGCGCGCCTCTCATTTGAGCGACAACTTCGGCGAAGAGAAAAATCCCGATTGGAAAGTGCTGGCGTGGAACGAGAAAACCGACAGCCTGATGCTGCCCAACGGCTCCATCGGCTTCCGTTGGGACGGCAGCCGCAAGTGGAATCTGGAAACCAAGGCGCAGGATGACCAAGACGTTCAGGCGGCCTTGTCGCTGAAGGCGTGCGCCGATGACGTGGTGCGCGTTGGTTTCGACTACTTCGGCGGTGAGTTCGACGAAGAAAAAACCTTCCGCAAAGTGCCGGTTAAACGCGTTACTTTAGCCGATGGCAGCAGCCAGCTGGTGGCTACTGTGTTCGATCTGCTGGTGGCGCAATACGGCGTAGATAATGGCTTGGGCGACGAAAATGTGGCCAAAGACTATTTCGACGACAAACCCTACACGCCGAAATGGCAAGAAAAACACACCGGCGTGAAAGCGGAGCAGGTTATTCAGGTAGCCCGTGAATTCGCACAGAACGCGCACGATACCAAAGGGCGCTCGATGATTATTGTTGGCGCCGGTATCAACCACTGGTACTACCTCGACATGAACTACCGCGGCATCATCAATATGCTGATGATGTGCGGCACCGTTGGTAAATCCGGCGGTGGTTGGTGTCACTATGTGGGTCAGGAAAAACTGCGTCCGCAGTCCGGTTGGGCACCGCTCACCTTTGCGCTCGACTGGCACCGCCCTGCGCGCCAAATGGCCGGTACCTCGTTCTTCTACGGTCACACCGGCCAATACCGCCACGAAACCGTGTCTGCCGATGAGCTGCTCACGTCTGATGCCGGCGACGATATGCGCCGCCTGACCATGATCGACTATCATGCCAAGGCCGCCCGCATGGGCTGGTCGCCAAGTGCGCCACAGTTGGAAACCAATCCGTTGGATATAACCGATGCCGCTGAAAAAGCCGGTATGAATCCTGTGGATTACACTGTGAAAGGCTTGAAGGAAGGCACGCTGGAGATGTCTTGTGACGATCCGGAAAACCCGAAAAACTGGCCGCGCAATATGTTTATTTGGCGCTCCAACATTTTGGGCTCTTCTGGCAAAGGCCACGAGTATTTCCTGAAATACCTGCTCGGCACGCAAAACGGCCTGATGAGCGACGAAGACGATTGCCTGAAACCGGCCGAAGTGAAGCAGCGGGAAGGCGTGGAAGGTAAGCTGGATTTGTTTGCCCTGCTTGATTTCCGCATGAACACGACTGCGCTGTATGCCGACGTGATTTTCCCCACCGCCACCTGGTATGAAAAAGACGATTTGAATACGTCCGACATGCACCCCTTCATCCACCCGCTTACCGAAGCGGTGCAGCCGCTGTGGCAGAGCAGATCTGACTGGGAAATCTACAAAGGCTTGGCTAAGAAATTCAGCGAGCTGGCCAAAGACTATCTGGGCGTGCGCAAAGATATCGTGCTCACCCCGCTGATGCACGACAGCCCGCAGGAACTCGGCCAGCCCTTCGATCCGAAAGATTGGAAACTGGGCGAGTGCGAGCCGATTCCGGGCAAAACCATGCCCGCGATGACCGTGGTGGAACGCGACTACGGCGCGATTTACGAGAAATTCACTTCTATCGGCCCCTTGCTGGAAAAAGTGAACAACAACGGCAAAGGCATGGCTTGGGATACCAAGCACGAAGTGGACTTCCTGCGCAAACTCAACGGCGTGCAGCCTGAAGGTGCAGGCAAAGGCCAGCCGAAAATCGAAACCGCCATCGATGCGGCCGAAATGGTTCTGACCCTGGCGCCGGAAACCAACGGCCACGTTTCGAAAAAAGCTTGGCAGTCGCTGGGCAAAATCACCGGCCGCGACCATACGCATTTGATTAACGCCAGCGAGCACACGCAAATCCGCTTCCGCGACATCGTCGCCCAGCCGCGCAAGATTGTTACCTCGCCGATTTGGTCGGGCGTGGAGAGCGAAGAAGTGTGCTACACCGCCGGCTATACCAATGTGCACGAGCTGATTCCGTGGCGCACGCTGACCGGCCGCCAGCAGTTCTACCAAGACCACAAGTGGATGCGCGATTTCGGTGCTGCTTTCTGCGTGTACCGTCCGGCGGTGGACACCAAAACCACCAAGAAGCTGCTGGGCAAAATGCCCAACGGCAATCCCGAAATCACGCTCAACTTCCTGACCCCGCACCAGAAATGGGGCATCCACAGTACCTATTCGGAAAACCTGCGCATGCTCACGCTTTCGCGCGGCGGCCCGCACGTGTGGATTTCCGAAACCGATGCCAAGAAAGCAGGGTTAGTGGATAACGACTGGGTGGAAGTGTTCAACACCAACGGTTCGATTGCCTGCCGCGTGATTGTGAGCCAGCGCATTCCCGAAACCATGATTCTGATGTACCACGCGCAGGAAAAACTGGTGCACACGCCTGCTGCGGAAACCACCAAAAAACGCGGCGGCATCCACAATTCGGTAACCAAGGCGGTATTGAACCCGACCCACATGATAGGCGGCTACGCGCAACTGGCGTACAGCTTCAACTATTACGGCACGGTCGGCTCCAACCGCGACGAGTGGGTAATTGTCCGCAAGATGAAGGACATCGACTGGATGGACGAACCCGCCGATCAGGCATAAGGTTTTTCAGGTAGCCTCCTGCTGCACAAAAGGCTACCTGAAAACCAGATAAGGAACAAAACCATGAAGCTCCCGCAGATTATCCGTTTTTCCGATTATTTGAAGGAAACCCCCTCCGAAGCCGTGCGCACCGTGCTGTATCAAGACCAACACGACAACATGGTGCTGTGGCAGATTCCGCCGCAAACCATGTTGCCCGCCCACCGCCACCCGTGCGGCGTGGATATTTGGATTGTGCTGCAGGGCGAAGCCGAGCTGGTGGACGACGCGCAAAGCGGCCGCACCATCCGCGCAGGCGATAGCGTAGTGGTGGGCGACCACCAAATCCACGGCGCCCGCAACAGCGGCCAGGAAGACTGCATCTTGGTTTCGATTGTCAGTCCGAAAGCCGGATTCGAAAAGGCATAACCGTTTTTCAGGTAGCCTTAAGAGCCAAGCTGCACAAAAGGCTACCTGAAAACCAGATAAGGAACAAAACCATGAAGCTCCCGCAGATTATCCGTTTTTCCGATTATTTGAAGGAAACCCCCTCCGAAGCCGTGCGCACCGTGCTGTATCAAGACCAACACGACAACATGGTGCTGTGGCAGATTCCGCCGCAAACCATGTTGCCCGCCCACCGCCACCCGTGCGGCGTGGATATTTGGATTGTGCTGCAGGGCGAAGCCGAGCTGGTGGACGACGCGCAAAGCGGCCGCACCATCCGCGCAGGCGATAGCGTAGTGGTGGGCGACCACCAAATCCACGGCGCCCGCAACAGCGGCCAGGAAGACTGCATCTTGGTTTCGATTGTCAGTCCGAAAGCCGGATTCGAAAAGGCATAACCGTTTTTCAGGTAGCCTTAAGAGCCAAAAGGAAGGCTACCTGAAAAAGACCAATCATTTAAGGAACACATCATGAAAATCAGAGCACAAGTCGGCATGGTGCTGAACTTGGACAAATGTATCGGCTGCCACACCTGCTCCGTTACCTGCAAAAACGTATGGACAAGCCGCGACGGCGTGGAATACGCCTGGTTCAACAATGTTGAAACCAAGCCCGGTATCGGCTTCCCGAAAAACTGGGAAGACCAGGAAAAATGGAACGGCGGCTGGGTGCGCAAACCCAACGGCAAGCTCGTGCCCAAGCAGGGTGGCCGTTTGAAAATCCTGTCCAACATTTTCGCCAACCCCAACCTGCCGCAAATCGACGACTATTACGAGCCGTTCACCTACGACTACGAGCACCTGCAAAATGCCCCGCGCATGAAAACCCCGCCCACTGCGCGGCCGATTTCCGTGCTCACCGGCAAGAAAATGGACAAGGTTGAATGGGGCCCCAACTGGGAAGACGACTTGGCCGGCGAATTTGAAAAACGCGCCAAAGACACTCTGTTCGAAGGCATCCAGAAAGACATGATGGGCGCGTTCGAGCAAACCTTCATGATGTATCTGCCGCGCCTGTGCGAACACTGCCTGAACCCGACCTGCGTCGCCTCTTGCCCCTCCGGCAGCATCTACAAACGCGAAGACGACGGCATCGTGCTCATCGACCAAGACAAATGCCGCGGCTGGCGTATGTGCGTGTCCGGCTGCCCCTACAAAAAAATCTACTACAACTGGGTGAGCGGCAAAGCCGAAAAATGTATTTTCTGCTACCCGCGCATCGAAGCGGGCGAACCGACTGTTTGCTCCGAAACCTGCGTCGGCCGCATCCGCTATCTGGGCGTGTTGCTGTATGACGCCGATAAAATCGAAGAAGCCGCTTCAGTAGAAAACCCGCAAGACCTGTACGAAGCGCAGCTGGGCGTGTTCCTCGATCCGCACGACCCCGAAATCCAGCGCGAAGCCCTGAAACAGGGCATCAGCCAGAGCTGGCTCGATGCGGCGAAAAAATCGCCCGTTTACAAAATGGCGATGGAATGGAAAATCGCCTTCCCGCTTCACCCCGAATACCGCACCCTGCCGATGGTGTGGTACATCCCGCCGCTCTCCCCGATTCAATCCGCCATCGAAAACGGCTTGGTGGGCGAAAACGGCATCATCCCCAGCGTGGACGAAATGCGCATCCCGCTGCGCTATCTGGCCAACCTGCTGACTGCCGGTAAAATTGAACCGATTAAAGAAGCGCTGGAACGCATGATTGCTATGCGCCGCTTCAAACGCGGCCAGGTGGTACACGGCGAAACGCTGGAACAAACCTTGGACGGCACCGGCCTGACCCCCGCCATGGTGGAAGATATGTACCAGATTATGGCCATCGCCAACTACGAAGACCGCTTCGTGATTCCTACCAGCCACAAAGAACAGGTGGAAAACGCCTTTGAAGACAAGGCAAGCTGCGGCTTCTCCTTCGGTAATGGTTGTTCCGGCGGTTCGGACGGCGTAACCAAAGAAAGCTTGTTCGGCAAGCCCAAAGCCTCGCCCATTATCTTCTTCGACCGCCGTAAGGACTTGGAAGAAAACCGCGAAAAAGGGGTGCGCTAATGCAGGGCAATCCGGTGTACAAATTCCTTTCGGCGCTGCTGTGCTATCCGGAAGCCGATTTGGTGGAGGCGCTGCCTGAATTCCAGGCAGCACTCGACCAGATGCCCGAATTAGCCGCACACCGCGAGGGTTTGCAAGCGTTGCTGGATTATCTGGGAGGCAACAGCCTGCGCCACATTCAGGAAGAATACGTTGCCACCTTCGACCGCAACCGCCTGCATGCGCTGTATATTTTCGAGCATGTTTTCGGCGAAGAGCGCGACCGTGGCAGCGCCATGGTGGATTTGCTGGAAGAATACCGCCGCCACGGCTTCGAGTTGGGCGATGACGAACTGCCCGACTACCTGCCTGCGCTGTTGGAGTTTTTCTCGCACATTTCGCCAGATGAAGCGCAAAAGCTGCTGGGAGATGCGATACACGTGATCAACCACATCGGTAAAAACCTGCGTACCGCCGGTTCGCCTTATGCCGCCGTGTTGGAATGTGCCGTATCGCTCAGTCCTGTGGAGCCTCAGCCGCTGATCGAGCCGCCCGTACGCGATATGGACGAAGCCATGGAAACCTTCGGCCCTGACGCATCCGGCCTTGAGCCTCTGCTCAAGCCGAGCATCCAAACCGTACAATTTTATCCAAAAAGCAAGTAAGCATACCTGCTTGGGAGTTTTGATATGAGTAACCTGCACTTCTTCTTCTTTGCCATCTATCCCTATATTTGTTTGGCAATTTTCTTCTTCGGCAGCCTCGTGCGCTTCGACCGCGAGCAGTACACCTGGAAGAGCGACTCCAGCCAGCTGCTGTATGATGGCCAGCTGCGCTTGGGCAATATCCTGTTCCACGTTGGCGTATTGGCCGTGTTCGGCGGCCACTTTGTCGGCTTGCTCACCCCGCTGTGGGTATGGCACGCCTTAGGCGTGAGCCATGCGGCCAAACAGCTTTTGGCCATGACCGCCGGCGGTATCTTCGGCACCATGGCGCTGGTTGGCCTGCTGATTCTGATCAAACGCCGCTTCACGATCGACCGCATCAATATCAACAGCACCTGGCGCGATAAGCTGCTGCTGGTGTGGATTTTGGTTACCCTCGTGCTCGGCCTCTCCACCATCTGCGTGAGCGCAGGCCACATGGACGGCCACGAAATGACCCTGCTCATGCAGTGGGCGCAGCACATCGTTACCTTCCGTGGTGTGGAAGCCGCCAGCTTCATTACCGATGCGCACATCCTCTTCAAACTGCATATGTTTATGGGCATGACCTTCTTCCTCATCTTCCCGTTCACCCGTATGGTGCACGTGTGGAGCGGTTTTGCCAGCGCACTCTACGTATTCCGCCCCTGGCAGCTGGTACGCCGCCGCTAAGGTAATATTTTCAGGTAGCCTTCCAGGAGGCTACCTGAAATTTTTTATAGAACCATATAAAGGACACCACGTTCATGATTGATCACGAACTCTGGCAAAATGCCTCCGACAGCGACATCATCGACCACATCCTGCCGCGCTACCACGACACTCACCGCCGCCAGCTCGATGAGCTCATTCCACTGGCGGAGAAAGTGGCCGGCGTGCATGCAGGTAAGTTCCCCGCCGAGATGGTTCCCTTGTTGCACACCATCCAAGGCGAACTGCTCAGCCACATGATGAAAGAAGAGCGCATCCTGTTCCCCATGCTCAAACAAGGCGCCGGCCGCACCGCCGCGATGCCCGTGCGCATGATGATGCATGAACACACCGAGCACGATGCCGCCATCGAACGCCTGTTGGAAATCACGAACAACCTGCAAGCACCAGCCGATGCCTGCCGCAGCTGGCAACAGCTCTACAGCCTGGCTCAAGAGCTGGTGGATGACCTGCGCGACCACATCGATTTAGAAGACAATATTCTGTTTGCCCGCGTGTTGGCGTAACTCCATAAAATGTAGAAAGGCTACCTGAAAACGGATTTGCTGTTTTCAGGTAGCCTTTTTTCTGCCCAACGGTTAGCGGGCCGCTTGGCGGGAGCAGGTTTGAATAGCGGCGTTGGGGGGAGAAAGCTTATCTGCCTTTAGCGGTTTTAGCTTAAAGGCAGCTTATTGCAGTAAGGCTACCTGAAAAATACCCTGCCCTTTCAATGGAGTATTTTTCAGGTAGCCTTTTGTGAAAGCGTGGTACGGACACCGAATACAGGCAGCTCACATCTCCAAGGGATCGATATCCACCGACCATCTGGCCGCGGCAAACTGCCGTGCCAGCGCGGCGAGGGCTTGCTGCCAGAGGGAGACTTGCCGGTGCAGCGCTTTGCGGCAGGGGCTTTCCAGAAACACCTGGGCGCGTTCGCGGCCGGCGAGTTTGGCCAGCAGCATGGGCACCGGGCCGAGGCAGAGCACTTCTTTGGCTTCGTTTTCCGCATTTTCAGGTAGCCTTTGTTGTGCCACCCATTCGGTGGCCAGGCGCAACATTTCCAGCGCATCGGCCATATTGGCGGCATCGGCGCGGACGGCGGCGGTGTGGGTGAAGGGCGGCATCTCGAAGCTTTCGCGCTCGGCTAGCTCGCCGGCGGCGAAGTCGGCATAGTTTTGCCGCAGCAGCGTTTGATACACGCGATGCTCCGGTAGGCGGGTTTGGATGAACACGCGGCCGGGCAGTTCGGCACGCCCGGCGCGGCCGGCCACCTGCATCAGTTCGGCAAACAGCCGCTCGGGGGCGCGGAAATCGGCGCTGTAGAGGCTGCCGTCGGCATTGAGCACCAACACAAAATTCAGGCGGGCGAAATCGTGGCCTTTGGCCAGCATCTGCGTGCCCACCAAAATATCCACGCCGTTTTCGGCGATGCGCCGGTAGAGCCGTTGCCAGTCGCCCTTGCGGGCGACGCTGTCGCGATCCACGCGCTCGATTTTGGCCTCGGGCAGTTGCGCGCGCAGGGCTTCTTCCACCCGCTGTGTGCCGATGCCCACGGCGGTGAGGTCTTGATTGCCGCAGTCGGGGCATTTTTTCGGAATCGGCACGGCCAGCCCGCAATGGTGGCAGCGCAACTGGTGCGCACGCTGGTGCAGCACCAGCTTGGCGGAACAGTGCGGGCAGCCGAAGGTGTGGCCGCAGTCGCCGCAGAAGAGGGCGGGGGCAAAGCCACGCCGGTTGAGGTATACCATGCTCATACCGCCGGCAGCGTGATTTTGCTGCAACAGCTTGAAAGCAGCCGGGCTGAAGCCTTGGTCCAAGGGCTCGCGGCGGATGTCGATCAGGCGGATTTCGGGCAGGCGGGCGGCCGCGCGGGCGCGCTGCGGCAGGCTGAGCAGGCGGTAGCCGCCGCTTTGCGCCTTGTGCCAGCTTTCCAGCGAGGGCGTGGCGCTGCCGAGCACAATCGGGCAACTGGCCTGCTGTGCGCGCCACACGGCTAAATCGCGGGCGTGGTAGCGCAGCTCGCTGTCTTGTTTGAACGAGGAATCGTGTTCTTCGTCCACCACAATCAGTCCCAAATCCGGCAGCGGTGTGAACACCGCCAGCCGTGTGCCCACCACCAGCCGCACCCGGCCGCACATGGCTTTCAGGTAGCCTTGGGTGCGCTCGCCGGCGGCGGTTTGGCTGTGCAGCACGGCGGTCGGCACATCGGCAAAGCGCTGCTGCAATCGGGCGATGAGCTGCGGCGTGAGGCTGATTTCGGGCAGCAGGAACAACACCTGTTTGCCCGCCGAGAGCGCAGCGGCCATGGCTTCGAAATAGGTTTCGGTTTTGCCGCTGCCGGTGATGCCGTGCAGCAGGAAGGGGGCAAAGCCCTGCGTCTGCGCCACCGCATCGGCCGCGGCCTGCTGCTCGGGGTTGAGCGGCACGGGCGAGGGCGGAATCGGCAGGCGGGCGGGCAAAGCGCCGGTTTCGGCTGCCAGCCAGCCTTGCGCCTGCCAGCTTGCCAGCTGGGCGGCGGCCTGCGGCGCGATAGTGCGGGCGGCGCTTTGGCTCACTGCGCCGGCCAACAGCGCCCGCCACAGCGCGGCCTTGCGGCGGTGGTGCGGTGGCGGCACTGGCTGTTGCCGCCCCAAATCAGTGAGCGAGAAATAGGTTTCCGGCTGCAGCAGCG
Organism: uncultured Eikenella sp.; assembly: GCA_963515595.1. Lineage (GTDB taxonomy): Bacteria > Pseudomonadota > Gammaproteobacteria > Burkholderiales > Neisseriaceae > Eikenella. The sequence goes on from CAUPYH010000050.1 coordinate 11,196, forward strand.
GGCAGGGCTTGGCTTCGCGCAGACCGGCGGGCAGGGCGGTGAAGGCGGTTTGGCCGATGGGATGGTGATAATAACGGGCAGTAAATTCAATCAGTTCTCGCCAGGCGGCGGGCAGCGGCGGTTCGTGTTCAAACACTTGCGCGAGCGGGCGGATTTTGTCCGGGCTGATTTCCGGCTCTTCGCACGCGCCCCACACGATACCGGCCACGGTTTTGCCGCGAAACGGCACGGCCACGCGCACTCCGGGCGCGGGAATGCGGTCGGCACGGTAGGTAAGCAGCGTGTCGAGCGGAACATTGAGGGCAACTTGGCAGTAGGGCACGGTGGTTGTGTGTGAGTACGGAGATGGCGGGTATTGTACCTGAAATGGCAAAGGCTACCTGAAAGCACAGCTTCAACGGGGGCGACGTTTTGGCGTAGCCTAGGCCGAGTTTCTGTGAAGCTAAGGTTTAGGAAATCGTCGCGTTGTTTACACACCCATACCGCACCGGGTGCTTTAATCCGCCCTTCCCGCTACAATAGCCCCTTTTCCCCACCCCGCCCGCCATGAACATCCGCTTCGGCAACACCGTATTCCACCCGCACCCGCAC
>CAUPYH010000051.1:0-11719 GCA_963515595.1 uncultured Eikenella sp.
GCAGCCAATTGCAATCAGGCTACCTGAAAAAAGAGGCTACCTGAAAATGAAGCCCAGAAGAAGCCGGGATTTATAGTGAATTAACAAAAATCAGGACAAGGCGACGAGCCGCAGACAGTACAGATAGTACGGCAAGGCGAGTCAACGCTGTACTGGTTTAAATTTAATTCACTATAAATCCCGCTTCGTTCGTTTGAACTTCGTTGAAGCTTCGTTTTCAGGTAGCCTTTATTCATTTCGCCATCAACCATCCCCTTTCCGGCCACTTACCGCCAACTGACAAGCCCGTCGTTTTCTTGTACAATCCGCCCCTTATTTCGTCAAAATCCGTAAACAATTCTGCAACTGAGCTAAGATTTCTATGAGCAGCGAAACCGGCCTTATTCAACTGTTTTCCCAACATTTTCCGATTATCTACGAATATCGCCAAATGTTCTTCTTCGGCGTGCTGGCCACCATCGGCATCGCCGCTGCCGCCACCTTTTTCGGCATGATTCTGGGTTTGTGCAATGCCCTGATCCGCGTGATTCGAATCGAAAAAGGCAACATCGTTACCAAAGGCCTGTTGTGGCTGCTGCAACAATGCTCGCGCCTCTACGTTACCCTATTCCGCGGCACGCCGATGCTGGTGCAGATTTTCATTTGGCACAACGTGTGGTCGCCCCTTTTGGTGCACCAGCAAAACGGCCTCTTGATCAGCGGCGATTTGGCTGTTTACCTGCGTCAAAACTATGCCCCGTTGGTGGCCGGTGTCTTGGCGCTTTCCTTCAACTCCGGCGCCTACATCACCGAAGTGTTCCGCTCCGGTATCAAATCCATCGACCGCGGCCAAATGGAAGCCGCCCGCTCGCTCGGTTTGAGCTACGGCCAAGCCATGCGCTACATCATCCTTCCGCAAACCCTGCGCCGCATGCTCGGCCCATTGGGCAACGAGTTCATTACCCTGCTCAAAGACAGCTCGCTTTTGGCCACCATCGCCGTAGCCGAGCTCACCTATGTCGCCAAGAGCGCGGCCGGCCGCTATTATGTGTATGAAGAGCCATATTACTTCATCGCCTTGGTTTACCTGATGCTTACCATGGCACTGGCCTGGTTCTTCGCCCGCTTGGAGAAAAAATACAATACCGACGGCAACCGCTAACCGCGCTAACCGCCTGTTTCCAGCAACCAAAAGGCTACCTGAAAATTTCAGGTAGCCTTTTTATCATCTACAACGCTTATTCTGCGGGCAAAAACCGATCTACGCCGTTTTCGCACCATACCAACTTCTGCTCCTGAGCAGCGGCCAGCAGGCGGTCGTTTTCCGGCAGGGCGGCGCGTTCGGCTTCGGGGTGGTAGAGGTGGTAGGCCACGGCGGCGAATTTCAGGTTGGCACGTTGGCCGCCGTTGTTGAAAAAGCGGGCGACAAATTCGCTGTCTTCACGCCCCCAGCCGACAAAATCGCTGTTGAAGCCGTTGATTTTCAGCGCGTCTTCGCGGAAGAAAGCCATATTGCAGCCGCGGATGCCGTGGAAATCGTCACAGGTTTCGCGGCGCAGGATGCGCTGGGAAAGCCACGGCAGGCGGCAGGCGGAGAAGCGTTTTTCAAAACGTTTTTCCAAGCCCTTTTCATACCATTTGAGCACGCGGTAGCTTGAAGGGTTGGCCAGCAGCTCGTTGGTTTTCTCCGGCGTGAGGATCACGCGGCTGCCCTGCACAAACAAGCCTTTTTTCGCAGCGTGTTTGTGGTCGGCGATAAATTCGGGATGCAGCACCATATCGCCGTCGATAATCACGATATAGTCGCTGCCCGCCTGCGCCAAGGCGCGGTTGCGCGATTCAGCCAGGCGGAAGCCGTCATCGGGCTGCCAGGCGTGCAACAGCGGCACCGGGAACTGCGCCCGATAGCGTTCGACCACAGCACGGGTATCGTCGCGCGAGCCGTCGTCGGCCACAATCACTTCCTGCGGCAGCACGCGCTGCGCCAGCACCGAGCGCAACACGGCTTCCAGTGCGTCGGGGCGGTTATAGGTGGTGATGATGAGCGACACGGTAAGCCGCTGGTTGGCCTCGTGCAGCTTGATGTATTTGTAGTAGGCGCCGCTGGCGTTGGCAAAGGCAATCGTCCAGCCGTCGCCGCCGTCGAACATGCCGCGTTTCAAAATATAGTTTTTGAAAAACGCCGCCGCGCCGTGCCCCACCGCGCCGAGCACCGAAGCGCGCCGTTTGAATTGCTGCTCCGCGGCAAACAAATCGGTGTAATGCTGCATTTTGCTGATGAGGGCGGCGGCACCGTCGAACGAATAATGCAGGAGCGGATGTTTTTCAGGTAGCCTCACCACGCTGCTGCCGGCCGGTTCGATCAGAGACTCATGCACTTGGTTGTCGTTGAAGCGCACGGTTTGGCGGTGGTAGAGGCGTTTTACCCAATCCGGATACCAGCCGCAGCTTTTGATGGGTCGGCCGCGATAGTGGTTCAGGCGCGGCAGAGCGTAGATTTTGCCGCTGTCGCCCCAATCCAGCGCACGGATGGCTTCCACCTGCTCGGGCGGCAGGATTTCGTCGCTGTCGATATTGAGCACCCAATCGTTGCGCGCCAAACCGGCGGCCAGGTTTTTCATCGGGCCGAAGCCGATAAAGTCGTGATGGTGCACGGCCACATTGGGGAAGCGGCGGGCAATATCGAGCGTGCGATCGGTGGAGCCGTTGTCGAGCACGATGATTTCGTCAAACGCGGCCAGCGCGGCCAGGCAAGCTTCCAAGTGCCGCTCGGCGTTTTTCACCAGCATGGTGATGCTCACGGGAATAGAGGTCATAAGGTCTCTTCTATTGAATACGATTGGATGACAAAGGCTACCTGAAAACTAAGCTTCAACGCCGTTATAGTGAATTAAAATAAGAATGCTACAGCGTTGGCTCGCCTTGCCGTATTGCTCATACTGTCTGCGGCTCGCCGCCTTGTCCCATTCTTATTTTAATCCGCTATAAAACAAACGAAGTGAGTTTCGGCGAAGCTAAAACGAGCAAAGCGGGTCTCGCCAAAACAAGGCGGTCAAAAGCAGCCGAGCCAAGATTTCAGGTAGCCTCTACCGCCGTTTGCGGGTAGGCGCAGGCGTTTGACCGGCGGCGTACACCACAAATACGGTCGGCTGCTTGTGCAGGTCGGGCAATTGCGGCTGTTCGCGCCACTCGCCTGCCGTCATGCTGATGATGCGCTGTTCCGGCAGGGTGAGGTTGCTGGCGGCGCACAGCAGGGTATCGGCTTGCAGCGCGGCCACGGCATCAGCCAGCAGGGCGTTGTTGCGATACGGGGTTTCGATAAAGATTTGGCTTTCGTTGCGGCGCTGCGAATCCTGCTCGATGGTTTTCAGGTAGCCTACCCGCCCGGCAGAATCGGCAGGCAGATAACCGCGGAAGGCAAACTGCTGGCCGTTGGCGCCGGAGGCCATCAGGGCCAGCATCAGGCTGGACGGCCCCACCAGCGGCCACACGGCAAATCCGGCGCGATGCGCCAGTGCCACCAGCGCCGCGCCGGGGTCGGCCACCGCGGGGCAACCCGCTTCGCTGAGCAGTCCCATGCTGCGGCCTTGGTGCAGTGGTTGCAGCAAATCGGGCAATTCGGCGGGTTCGGTGTGTTTGTTTAACGTGCGCAGGCTCAGCTCTTGCAGCGGGGCGTTCAGGCCGAAATGGCGCAGGCAGGCGCGGGCGGTTTTCTCGCCTTCAACCACGAAATCGGTAAGCCCGGCCAGCAACTTTTGCTCGTGCGGCAGAAGGCAGGGGGTGTCGGGGCTGCCTAGCGGGGTGGGGATAAGGAATAAAGTGGGTTGCATAGTTTTGTTGCTGGCTTAGAAAAGGTTACCTGAAAAATCAGCATTTTTCGGGGTTTGCCTATTCATGCAGGCTTAAAATAAATTCATCAAAAGAATTGGCGATTCTGTCTATAAAACCATCTGCATAAACAATACACACTGAGCTATCGGCAGGGTTGAAACTAATAAACCCTGTATCGTACATGCCAAAAGCACGCATCCCTCTTACTTCATTCGGTGAAAACACATCAGGTGCATTAAAGCAGATATCCACCTCGTTGCATGCCAAATGATCGGCAATCACGGAAGGCATCAGATAATTGGGAGAATCGGAAAAATCTTGTTGGAATATAGTGTTGCCGTCCCATATCGAGCCAAACAAATATTCATCGTTATCTGTTCTATTGTCAGGCTTAAATTGGGCATCAGCCAAACCTTTTGGATACCGTGCTAAAAACTCCATGTATGCACCGGGAAATAGATTCTCTACCTTATCCATCATGCCACTCCACTCTGAAACCGATACAGTTCCTTCAAATCTATTAAAGTTAAAATTTCAGCTAGCCCCAAGCTTACAAAACTGCCACTCCTTCGGCCTGCAAAAAATCAATCAGCCGAAAAATCGGCAGGCCGATGAGGGCATTGGGATCGCTGCTGTCGATGCGTTCAATCAGCGCACCGCCCAAACCTTCGCTTTTCGCGCTGCCGGCGCAATAAACCGCATCCGGTTCGCGCTCCAGATAACGGGCGATTTGCTGCGCGGTAAGCGGGCGCATCTTTACTGTGGTGGTATCCACATGGCGGTGCAGGCTACCTGAAAACGTATTGAACACACACAATGCGCTGTAAAAATGCAGCTCTCGGCCAGCAGTTTCAGCCAGCATTTGTTGTGCTTTCGCCACGTCCATCGGCTTGCCCAACTGCCGCCCGTTGCAGCAGGCCACTTGGTCGGCACCGATAATCAAATGCCGCGGGAAACGCACGGCCAGCGCACGGGCTTTGGCCTCGGCCAAGCGTTGGGCAGTTTGGCAGGGCGTTTCTCCGGGCAGCGGCGTTTCATTGCAATCAGGCGCGGCGGTGTCAAATTGCAGGCCGAGCTTGGCCAGCTGCTGCCGTCGGAACAGCGAAGAAGAAGCGAGGACAATCGGCGGAGCTGTGTTCATAAACCGTATTAAAATATTGACGTTTCAGACGGCTGATTATATCATGACGCGTTTATGTCAGACCCTATTTTGATTGATCCGAAAGCGCTGGCCGAACAGGCGCAGCATCTGGCCGGCCAAATCCGGCTGAGCGAGATGGATGAGCGCGTGAGCCGGCACGAGTTTTTGGCCGAACGGCAAACGCCGGTGTCTTTTGCCTTACAGGGTGGTTGCGACAAACGGCAGCGCCTGTATTTGGATTTGTCGGTTTCGGCGCAGTTGTCGCTGGTTTGCCAACGCTGCATGCAGCCGCTGCCCTTTGCTTTAAACGAACAGGCGCGTATCGTTTTGTTCGACAGCGAAGAAGCGCTGGATGAAGCCATGGCGGCCGAAGAAGAGCTCGAAGGCATGCTGCCGGAGGCGCAGTTGGATGTCGGTACGCTGGTGGAGGAGCAGATTTTGATGGCGCTGCCGTATGCCCCCTGCCACGAAAGCTGCCATTCCGATAAGCTCGACGCCGTCAATCAAGATTGCCCCAATCCGTTTGCTGCTTTGGCGGCGTTGAAAAGTGGTCGTTAATTATTTTATTCAGGTTTATCCTCAGGAGTTTGCAACATGGCTGTTCAACAAAACAAAAAATCCCCCTCCCGCCGCGGCATGCACCGCGCCCACGACGCGCTGACCGCTCCCGCCCTGTCTGTAGACAGCGCCACCGGTGAAGTACACCGCCCGCACCACATTTCTGCCAACGGCATGTACCGTGGCCGCAAAGTGGTGAAGGCCAAAGACGAGTAAATCAGCCATAGGCCGATTCCAAGCCAGCAGATTGCCCTTAGCAATTACTGGCTTTTTTGCATTGCAAACATAGGGCGGCAAAGCAAGCTGAGCTTTCAGGTAGCCTGAAACGGCCACTGCCTTGCCGATTAGTTGCCCTCCATTCAGCAGCTGTTTACAATCTGCCGTTACGCAGATGCTTCAACAACGACAGTCCCACTGCGCCGACCTAACAAAGGATTAAACATGCCGGAAAAAATCTGGTACACCTACGACGAAATTCATCAAGCCATCCGCCAATTGGCACAAAAAATCCAAGCTTCCGGCACCCGCTACGATGCGATGATCGCCATCGGCGGCGGCGGTTTTATCCCCGCGCGGATACTGCGCAGCTTCCTCAATATTCCAATCTACGCCATCACCACCGCCTATTACTGCAACGACCAAGGCCACGCCACCCGCGACTCCGTGCAGAAAATCCAATGGCTCGACCCCATGCCGGAAAGCCTGAAAGGCAAACACGTTTTAGTGGTGGACGAAGTGGACGACAGCCGCGTTACCCTGCAATTCTGCCTGGAGCAGCTGCAACAAGAAGACTTTGCCTCGATGGGCGTGGCCGTATTGCACGAGAAAATCAAAGAGAAAAAGGGCATACTCCCGCCCGATATCGCCTATTTCAGCGGCCTGGTTACGCCCGATTGGTGGATCAACTACCCTTGGGATGCCGACGACATTAATGAGCACAACGCACTGGCCGCACAAAAACCGCAACTGCCCTAAGGGCTACCTGAAACCATCCGTCCGCCGCTATCCCATTCTATTTTTCAGGTAGCCCCACGGCACGGCACACGGAATACAACGGAAGCACAGAATCCAATGATTACTTTAGCCATAGACGCAATGGGCGGCGATGCCGGCCTCACGGTTACCATTCCCGCAGCCTTGGCCTTCCTGCAAGAAAAAACCGATGTCAAACTCATTCTGGTGGGCAATGAAGAAGCCGTCCGCGGCGCGCTGGGCGAACACGCTTCACACGAGCGGCTGCAAATCATACACGCCAGCGAAGTGGTGGGCATGGACGAAGCCCCGCAGTCGGCCTTGAAAAACAAAAAAGACTCCTCCATGCGCGTGGCCATCAGCCAGGTGAAAGAAGGAGCGGCGCAGGCCGCCGTATCCGCCGGCAACACCGGCGCACTGATGGCCACCGCCCGCTTCGTGCTCAAAACCCTGCCCGGCATTGACCGGCCGGCGATTGCCAAATTCATGCCCTCCAAAGGCGGCGGCCTTGCCCTGATGCTGGATTTGGGCGCCAACGTGGATTGCTCCGCCGCCCAGCTGCTGCAATTTGCCGTGATGGGTGGCGAACTGTTCGGCGCCATGTATCCGCGCAACAGCCAACCGCGTATCGGCCTGCTGAATGTCGGCACTGAAGACATCAAAGGCGGCAGCGTGATTAAAGAAGCACACCACCTGTTGCAACAAAGCCCGCTGAATTTTGTCGGTAATGTGGAAGGCAACGCTGTATTCAGTGGCGAAGTTGACGTTGTGGTGGCCGACGGCTTTACCGGCAATGCCGTACTAAAAGCCATTGAAGGAGCGGTTAAATTCATCGGCGGCATTATCCGCGAAGAGTTCAGCCGCAACTGGCTGAACAAACTTGCCGCCCTGCTGGCACTGCCCACCCTGCGCGGCTTCAAAAACCGCCTCGACCCGCGCAAGTTTAATGGCGCCATCTTCCTCGGCCTGCGCGGCATCGTGATCAAAAGCCACGGTGGCGCAGACGTAGAAGCCTTCAAATATGCCCTGCTCGAGGCCTACCACGAAGTCGAATCCGGCTCCATGGCCAAAATCGAACAAGGCATCGCCACCCAAATGGCACGCCTAGCTGCGGCAGCAGAGCAAACTCAACCCGCAACTGCCCCTGCAGAGTAAGCCCAGACCATCCCGCAACAGAAAGGACGGCACAGCATGAATTGGCAACAACCCTGGATTATCGGCAACTGGAAAATGAACGGCCGCCGCAGCTCGACAGCGGCATTCGCCCAAGCATGGGCGGCACAAAGGCTACCTGAAAACGTTAGCACCGGCATTGCCGCCCCCCTGCCCTATCTGCTCGATTTAAAACAAGCCGCCCCCGCCCTGCCCGTCGGCGCACAAGATGTCAGCCACTTCGACAAAGACGGCGCGTTTACCGGCGAAACCTCCGCTGCCATGCTGGCCGACCTTGGCGCACAATTCGTGCTGCTCGGCCACTCCGAACGCCGCCAGTATTTCGGTGAAAACAACGAAACCCTCTCCGCCAAATTAAACAACGCCTTAGCCGCCGGCCTCATCCCGATTCTGTGCGTGGGCGAAACTCTGGCCCAACGCCAAGCTGCGCAGGAACAGGCCGTAGTGGCCGATCAACTCTCCGTATTGCGCGGCAAAGCCATGCCCCACATCGCCGTTGCCTACGAGCCGGTGTGGGCCATCGGCACCGGCCAAGTGGCTTCAGCCGAACAAATTGCCGATATGCACGCTTTTATTTACGCAGAACTCTTGTCTTTCGCCAACAAGAGTGCTAATATCCGCGCTCTTTACGGCGGCAGTGTCAATGCACAAAATGCACAAACCATCCTGACCCTGCCAAATGTAGACGGTGCCTTAGTCGGCGGCGCATCCTTGCAGACCGACAGTTTTGCCGCAATCGTTCAAGCCGCAGCAAAACAATAGATAGCGAAACAAACATGGAAGCTTTCAAAACCCTTATTATGATTATCGGTGGCTTTGCCTCGATTGCTGTCATTGGCCTGGTACTGATGCAGCAGGGCAAGGGTGCTGATGCCGGTGCCGCTTTTGGCACTGGTAGTGCGCAAGGCGTATTCGGTTCTGCCGGCAGCGCCAACTTCCTCAGCCGCAGCACCGCTATTGCCGCTACTGTATTTTTCTGCTGCTGCTTGGCACTCAGCATTATTTCATCCAAGCAGGGCAGCGGTAACAAACTGGGTTTGGATGCACCTGCTGCAGCACAGCATCACGCCCCGGCTGCTTCGCAACCCGCAGCAGCCAGCCAGCCGGTTATTCCGGAGTAAAAACAAATTCTGATTTTTCAGCCGACATGGTGGAATTGGTAGACACGCTATCTTGAGGGGGTAGTGACCGTAGGTCGTATGAGTTCAAGTCTCATTGTCGGCACCATCAAACAAAAACAGCCCAAATTTTCGGGCTGTTTTTTTACGTCTAACGCCATCCAATGCAATTAGCCAAATCCAATACAGGCAAGGCTTTCAGGCTGATTCAGCCCATCCTTTCCCCTTCCCTATTCAGCTAATCCCGTCTAATGCCGTCTAATTGAATTGCCCCTTTTATGGGGGTATGATTGGGGGTATCCAGAAATACCCTCAAAAATATACCCCCAGAATGCCCCTGAACGACCGCCAAATCAAGAACGCGAAACCTACCGGCACAGGAAAGAAAGCCAAGCTGTTTGACGGCGGCGGCCTGTATCTGGAAGTTACCCCGGCAGGCGGCAAAATCTTCCGCCTGAAATACCGTATCAACGGCAAGGAAAAAACGCTGACTATCGGCAAGTATCCTGCCGTTTCCCTCTCCGAAGCACGGCAGGCTGCCGAAAACGCCCGCCGTCTGCTGTCAGACGGGCAAGACCCCGCTGCCGCCAAGCAACAGGAAAAACAAGAGCGAAAAGCTGCCGCCCTAAATACCTTTGAAGCCCTTGCCCGCCGTTGGCATGCCGACAACCTGCACCGCTGGCAGCCCGTTCACGCCGAACGTATTCTTGCCGATATGCAAAAAGACGTGTTTCCTCACATTGGGCAAATACCGCTGGCCGAAGTAAGCGTTTCCGACGTGAAAAACGTTATTGCCGCCATTGTGGCACGCGGCGCCAATGTAACCGCCGAGAAAGTGCGGCAATGGATAGGCGCGGTGTACACCTATGCCGCCATGTTGGAGATAACCGACCGCAACCCCGCCATACCGCTACGCGGCCACTTCGAGAAAAAGACCACCCGCCACATGCCCGCCCTGCCCCGCGAAGAACTGGCCGAGTTTTACCGCCGCTTGATACTGGCCGATATTGAGCCGGCAAACAAAATTGCCCTGCTGCTGACTATGCTGGTGTTTGTACGCAATACCGAACTACGCGGCGGGCAATGGGTGGAAGTGGACTTTTCAGCGGCGCAATGGATTATTCCCGCCGAGCGCATGAAGATGAAACGCAGCCATACTGTGCCGCTTTCCGATTGGGCGCTGGAGCTACTGCGGGAACTGCACGGCCTAACCGGCAATACTCCCTATCTATTTCCCAGCCGCACCAAAACCACCGGCTTTATCAGCGATGCCACCCTAACCCGCATCATTGAGCGCCTAGGCTACAAAGGCATAGCCACCCCGCACGGCTTCCGCAGTTTGGCAAGCAGCATCCTGAACGAACAGGGCTACAACCCAGATGCCATAGAACGCCAGTTAGCGCATGAAGAAAGCAACCGGATTAGAGCCGCCTACAATCGGGCGGAGTATCTGGCCGAGCGGCGGGAGATGATGCAATGGTATTCGGACTATCTGCGGGAGCGGTATCGCCAAGCCCAAGCCTTGATTGCAGCAGCCGGGGCTACCTGAAAACCAGACACCAGCAGGCGGGCTGGTGTTTTATTTCGCTTCGCATTATCCTTAATCCAGCCTAATGCCGTATAACGCCGTATTGCATGATAGAGGCAAGGCAGCGAAACCGACGAGCAAAAGGAGAACACCATGCCAGTCATCGTCACAGACAACGCACTAGAGGCGCTGCGAAGCCTGAATTATCCCGATACCGCCGCCGATATGGAGCTGGAAATTCCCCCACGCAGCAAAGCGCAACGCCAGCCCGTGGATTTTGCAGAAAATTGTCTGCTTGAACCTGTTTGAGGCTACCTGAAAATAGGGGCGAGTTTAGTAAAACTTAGTATTTTAGAAAACTGGACTTGATAATGAACACAGAGATACAAGAAATAAACAAGGATAAAGGCTATAAAGAACTAATCAATTTAATTCGTGATACACAATGTGCAGCTAGTATCAATTTTTCCAGTAAATATGACCCTGATATTTTTCAGAGTAAAGAAAATTTGATTGCTGCTATACAAAAACAAAACGATATATTCCTTGGGTATTATGAGCAATTATTAAAAAATGATTCTTTTCTCTCAATTATAGAAAATGTTGCTTTTAAATCGTTTGCAAGAAAGGCGGCAAAATTTTGGAAAATAAATCTAGGTTATATTAATAGAATTACATCAGATGAACTGATAAATAAGCTTGTATCTAATTGGATAGAAAGAAAAAATGCTACTTTCCCTCCCGTGGAAAATATATGGTTTATTGCCAAATTAAGCTATTTTAAATCATTATATAACATTAATATGCATATTATTTTGCCGATAGTAAAAACTATTGCCGAATTAAAAATAGAGCCTTTAATAACAGCAACAGAAGCGAAAAAAGCGGCTGCTTATGTGGAAAAACACCAAGTAGAGTTAGTGAGACAGCAAGCAATTGTAATGCGTTATGCAAAACAACAGGGAATGATTGAGCAAAATGATAAAAATGCAAGAAAATTCCAACACTGGTCGCATATCAATAGAGCAACTATATCCCCTGATTTATTGGAACTTGTACAACAAACAGCAAGGAACACTTCAAATTTAGAGGCACGGCGTATTACTGCCGAGCTTATCAGGGCTAATAGGTATTTAGCTGAACATCCACCTATTGCTGCATTAACGGAGCTTACCGATTTTGCGGAAAATGATTTTATATCTCCTGATACAGTCAGCCGATATGTGAAAGCTGTTAATAGCTATCCAAAGTACTTCATGAGTTATCGCGGAGTATGTCACCGCAAAAAACAGCCATAAATACTAGAAATCTGCGCCGCAGAATCCCTTTAAAATCATGTGGATTTTTCCAAGACAGCCGCCCACGAGGCGGCTTATTCTTTGCCCCGTTATCCAACAACAGCTAACGAGGTATCAAACC
>CAUPYH010000052.1:0-11664 GCA_963515595.1 uncultured Eikenella sp.
CGGGATAACGCTTGGATGCTTTGGCGGTAAAGTTGCGGCTGCCGTGTTGCAGATAATTTTCGGTAACGAAGGTTTGCTGCGCTTCGTCAAACGGCAGGACGTGCTGCTCGATGGCCTGCATCTGCTCGATTTGTGCCAACTGCGCCGCGCTGGCGGGCTGCATGGCTTCGATGTGGATTTCGCCGGGCAGGGGGTTTTGATTGAGCTTCACATAGGCCGCCAGCACGTCGCGCTCTTTCACGCCGTGTTGGTTGGGGAAAAAGTTGTGTAGGCGGTAGGCTTCGGTGTGGAAGCCGTGTTTGGCGGCCCAATCGAGCAGGTGGCGGCAGCGGGAGGCTTTTTGGTTGGTGTTGGAATTGATGATGAGGATGGGGCGGGCAGGATTTGCCCGGCCTGCAATTAAAGCATTGCGCATCATGGCGTTGCCTTGTTTTTGCGCTTTATCCACGGCCTCGCCCGACCAGCGATATACGCCGTTTTCATCGGTGAGCAGCAGGTCGTTTTCGATGCGGATGATTTCGGCATCGGGGTATTGTTGGGCAAACTCGGCGGCTTTTTGTTCGGCGAAAGTCGATTTTCCCGAACCTTGATGGCCGCGGATTAAGATGAATTTTTGCATGGTTGCGTGTCTTTCTTTTGTTGGTTTGTTTTCGCTTCGCAGCAACTCTGCTGCGTTGCATTTTAACTGCGTTGAAGCTTCGCTTTCAGGTAGCCTTTCAGGACAGGCTACCTGAAAAAGAGCGGTGATGTCGTTTTATTTCGGCATCGATTTCTTGCGCCAGCCGGTTAATGGGGTAGCTTGGCCAGTTAGGGTATTGGTGGCAGTGGTAGCAGTGCCAATAGCTGCGGATGCGGTTTTGTTGTTTGCGCCAGTAGGCAGGGTTTTCGGCCAAAAAGGCGGCCAGGATGGCGCGGTTGTGGCGGAAAAAGGTGCGCACTTGCTCTTGAATGGGCAAAACGTATTCGCCGAGCAGCTGGGCGGCGAAGGGGGCGGTAAAGGCGGGCTGGCCGGGGGCGAGCAGGGCGGCGAAGTGTTGTTCTCGGACATGGCCGTCGTGGTGGCGGGTGTGCAGGCAGTGGAACATGGCGCGTTGGACGGGGTTGAGTGATTCGGGGCGGCGGGCGATGACGAGGCCGTATTGCCGGCGGATCAGGCGGATGGTTTGGCCGCCCAGCAGCAGTTTGTCCGGCTCGGAAGTGGGGCTGGAGGAGCGGGGGTGGTGCATACGGGCCAAGAGTTGCGCCGCTTCGGCTTGGCAGGCGGTGGGAAAGGCTCGGAGAAAGAGTGGGGCGTGGGCAGTCATGGTTTGTTTGGTTTGCGGTTTCAGGTAGCCTTGGGGGGGGGATTAGAGGCTACCTGAAAGTTTGTTGCTGTGTGTTCAATTAGTCGGTGGCAGAGCCCATGATGCCGGTGTAGAGGCGGTTTTGCGGGCTGTATACGGTCCAGAAGTATGTGCCCCACCATTCGCGGCCGTCTGCAAAATAGTCGGAACAATCGGTGTTCCATGCGTAGGCTTCGATGTGGTCCAGGCTGCCGAACAGTTGGCGGCAGAAATCGAGGAAATATTCGCCGGTTTTGCGGGCAGTTTGGCCGAAGTGGGCGGGGTAGGGCGGATTGAGGAAGGCATGGCAAAAGGCGCTGCTGGGCATCTCTCTGGCAATGGTGTGCTCGGCATCGGTTTCGCTATCGTGGTAGAGGTAGCGGCCGGATTGGCTGCCTTGTCCGCGCACGATGAGGCGGGAGTGTTGCAAATCGAGCTGGTTGCCGTAGAACTCTGTTGCGCTGATTTTGCGACCCATATCGGTTTGCAGGCTGAAATGTTGGGCAAGCGGGGCGGGAGCGGGCACTTGGTATCGGGCTGCGCGCTGCATGGCCTGTGCGTTGCGCTCGGCGATAACGGCATGCAGGGTGTGGTTGGCGGTGGCCAGGTGGTATTCGCGGCGTTCGGCCTCGTTGGCGGCGGCAGTGGTGTAAGCGAATTGCTGGAAATCGAGCACGCCGCCGAGCTCATGGAAGCGGCTGATAGAGGCACAGCGTTGGCGGTGTTGCCATTCAGGCAGGCCGGCGTGGGGTAGGGTTTCTAGGTGGGGCAAGGGCATGGGTGCTTTCAGGTAGCCTTTTTAACAATATGATTTGTTTAGCATGGATTGTGCCAAGCAGTGAGTTGTTTGTCTAATGGATTGATATTACGGGGGACTATATTTTATCGGTAGGCGGATGGTTAGTATGTGTGGTGAGAGATGTAGTTTTATAGATAGTATTTGTAGAAATATAGCTATGGATTGGGAGGCTATCTGAAAAATGGAATACGCCTGCTTTGCGCTGTTTGTGTAAAAAGCATTACAATCGCGCCCAAATTTGAGCCGGGGCTGCTGTTTTAAGGCGGCTTTGGGTGTTGCTAATCCTTTTATTATCAGGGAAATAAATCATGGCTGATGCCGATATGAAAGCCGCCGCCGAGGCGGATTTGGCGTATAATCACGCCTTCCCAATCCTCTCTCATGCGAGTCTGCCCATGTCTATCCTCTTCCTGCGCGGTAAGCGCGCCCTCTCCGGTTTCCGTGTTGAAAAACTGCTGCAAAAAGCTGCTGCTTTGAGGCTACCTGAAGCTGAAATCTGCAGCGAATATTGGTATTTTGCCGATTGCGCCGAGCACTTGAATGCGGCAGATGCGGAAAAGTTGGAAGCCTTGCTGGCGGGGCAAGTGGCATCGGAGTTGCCGCAGTCTTCAGGCAGCCTGCATCTGTTTCTCATCACGCCGCGCATCGGCACGATTTCACCTTGGGCTTCCAAAGCCACGGAAATTGTGAAAAACTGCGGCTTCACCCAAATCCGGCGCATCGAACGCGGCATGGCAGTGTGGCTTTCAGGTAGCCTTTCCGAAGCGCAGAAACAGCAATGGGCGGCTTTGCTACACGACCGCATGACCGAATCGGTGCTGCCCGATTTTCAGGTAGCCGCCAAATTGTTCGCCCACCCCGAAGCGCAAACTTTCGATACGGTAGATGTGCTCTCCGGCGGCCGTGCCGCGCTGGAAAAAGCCAATACCGACTTGGGCTTGGCACTCTCGCCCGACGAAATCGATTATCTGCTGGATAATTATCAGGCTTTAAAACGCAATCCGTCTGATGTGGAACTGATGATGTTCGCGCAGGCCAACAGTGAACACTGCCGCCACAAAATCTTCAATGCCGATTTCATCTTAAATGGCGAAAAGCAGCCCAAATCGCTGTTCCGCATGATTCGCGACACGCACGAAGCCGCGCCGGCCGGCACGGTGGTGGCGTATAAAGACAATGCTTCGGTAATCGAAGGCGCGAAAATTGCCCGGTTTTATCCCGATGCGGCGGCCAATCAGGGCTACCGTTTCCATGAAGAAGACACGCATATCCTGATGAAGGTGGAAACGCACAACCACCCCACGGCGATTGCGCCGTTTGCCGGTGCGGCCACCGGCGCGGGCGGCGAAATCCGCGACGAAGGCGCAACGGGACGCGGCGCTCGCCCCAAAGCCGGCCTCACCGGCTATACGGTTTCCAACCTCAATATCCCCGATTTGAAACAGCCTTGGGAAGGTGGCTACGGCAAGCCCGCCCACATTGCCTCCCCGCTCGACATCATGATTGAAGCCCCCATCGGCGGCGCGGCGTTCAATAATGAATTCGGCCGCCCGAACCTGTTGGGTTATTTCCGCACCTTTGAAGCCGAGTTCGACGGCCAAATGCGCGGCTACCACAAGCCGATTATGATTGCCGGTGGTTTGGGTAATATCCAGGCGGAACAAACGCATAAACACGAAATCCCCGCAGGCGCGCTGTTGGTGCAGCTCGGCGGGCCGGGCATGCTCATCGGTTTGGGCGGCGGCGCGGCTTCATCTATGGACACGGGTGCGAACGATGCTTCGCTCGATTTCAACTCCGTGCAGCGCGGCAACCCCGAAATCGAACGGCGCGCGCAAGAAGTAATCGACCGCTGCTGGCAGCTCGGCGCGGCCAACCCGATTATCGCCATTCACGACGTGGGCGCGGGCGGCTTGTCCAACGCCTTCCCCGAATTGGTCAACGATGCCGGGCGCGGCGCGGTATTTAAGCTGCGCGATGTGCCGCTGGAAGAGCACGGCCTGACGCCGCTGCAAATCTGGTGTAACGAGGCGCAGGAGCGTTATGTGTTGTCGATTTTGGAAAAAGATTTGGACACTTTCCGCGCCATTTGCGAACGCGAGCGCTGCCCGTTTGCCGTGGTCGGCACGGCTACCGACGACGGGCATTTGCAGGTGCGTGACGATTTGTTTGCCAATAAGCCGGTGGATTTGCCGCTGAACGTATTGCTCGGCAAACCGCCCAAAACCACGCGCACCGATAAAACGCAACAGCAGCCTGAAAAACCGTTTTCAGGTAGCCATATCGATTTGAAGGAAGCCGCCTATCGCGTGTTGCAACTGCCGGCCGTAGCCGCGAAAAACTTCCTGATTACCATCGGCGACCGCAGCGTGGGCGGCTTGACCCACCGCGACCAAATGGTCGGCCGCTGGCAAATCCCCGTGGCCGACTGCGCTGTGACCATCATGGGCTTCGATACGCATCGCGGCGAAGCGATGGCCATGGGCGAAAAACCCGCCGTCGCGCTGTTTGACGCGCCCGCTTCGGGCAGGATGTGTATCGGTGAAGCCGTTACCAATATCGCGGCGGTTAATATCGGCGAAATCGGCAACATCAAATTCTCCGCCAACTGGATGGCTGCCTGCGGCAATGCGGGCGAAGACGATAAACTCTACCGCACGGTAGAAGCCGTGTCGCAGATGTGCCGGGAAATCGGCGTGAGCATCCCCGTGGGCAAAGACAGCCTTTCCATGAAGACCGTGTGGCAGGACGGCGCGGAGAAAAAATCCGTGGTGTCGCCGTTGAGCCTGATTGCCACCGCCTTCGCCCCCGTGCAGGACGTGCGCAAAACGGTTACGCCCGACATCAAGCCGGTGGCAGACAGCGTGTTGCTGCTGGTGGATTTGGGGCAGGGCAAAGCCCGCATGGGCGGCTCGGCCTTAACGCAGGTATACGGCGAATTGGGCGGCGAAGCGCCCGACATCGAAGCAGGCTACCTGAAAAAGTTTTACGACGTGATTCAGCAGCTGGTGCAGGAAGACAAATTGCCTGCCTACCACGACCGCAGCGACGGCGGCCTGTTTGCCACGCTGGCGGAAATGGCGTTTGCCGGCCGGAGCGGTTTGGAAGCGAATATCGATGAATACGTGCAGGTTCTGTTTAAAGAATGGGAACGCAAACTGCCGAACGCGATTGTGGAAGAAGTGTTGCCGCTTGCCCATCTGACTGCCTTATTCAACGAAGAGCTGGGCGCGGTATTGCAGGTGCGGAAGCAGGATTTTGCCGATGTGATGGCGGCATTCGATAAACAAGGTTTGGGCAGCGCGGTTTACTGCATCGGTCAGGCGCATTGCGGCAGCAATTTCACGCTTGTGAATGACGGGGAGACTTTGTTTGACCAACCCCTGGTAGATTTGCAACGTGCCTGGCAGTCCACCAGCCATCAAATCCAACGCCTGCGCGACAACCCGGCCTGCGCCGACAGCGAGTTTGCCTTGCTGGCCGATAAAGAACGCAGCCGCCTGTTTGCCGATTTAAGCTTTGATGTGAAACAGGATATTGCCGCGCCGTTTATCAACAGCGGGGCGAAACCTAAAATCGCCATCCTGCGCGAACAGGGCGTGAACGGCCAAGTGGAAATGGCCGCCGCCTTCACCCGCGCCGGTTTCGATGCCTACGATGTGCATATGTCCGACCTGATGGGCGGCCGTGTGAAGCTGGACACCTTCCAAATGCTGGCCGCCTGCGGCGGGTTCAGCTACGGCGACGTGCTGGGCGCGGGCGAAGGCTGGGCGAAATCTATCCTGTTCCACAGCAAACTGCGCGACCAATTCGCCGAATTCTTCGCTAAGCCAGACACACTCGCACTCGGCGTGTGCAACGGCTGCCAGATGATGGCCAACCTGGCTGAAATCATCCCCGGCGCGGAGGGCTGGCCGAAGTTCCGCCGCAACGAATCCGAACAGTTTGAAGCACGCCTGAGCATGGTGCGCGTGCCGCAATCGCCCTCGCTGATTTTGGCCGATATGGTGGGCAGCAGCCTGCCCGTGGTGGTTAGCCACGGCGAAGGCCGTGCCGATTTCGCCCACTTGGGGCGAGCTGCAAACCAAGTTTCAGGTAGCCTGAAAACCGCCATGCAATATATCGACGGGCAGGGCAAGCCAACCCAAACCTACCCGCTCAACCCCAACGGCTCGCCCGATGCCATCGCCGCCGTCACCACTGCCGACGGCCGCGTAACCATCATGATGCCGCATCCGGAGCGTGTGTACCGCAGCGCGCAAATGAGCTGGCTGCCGGAAGAGTGGCGCGATAGCGAACTGGCCGGGTGGTATCGGATGTTTGCTACGGCACGGAAGGTGTTGGGCTAGGCTATCGGGCAACACAAGGCTACCTGAAAGTATCAGCTTCAATGCCGTGAGAATGTAGAAGCTGAATACTTTCAGGTAGCCTCAATCATGACGAAAACGGAGATAGGGTATGGAAACCAAGCTGCTGGTGTTAAAACCGGCCAAAATATTCGGTGATCCCAACGGGTTGGCCAACTTCCGATTTGCCAACGGCCGGGGCTTTCCCGCATCCTACCAGCGCTTTGCCACGCAATATGGCTGGGGTCGTTCGCTGGGCAACTATCTCGTCCATATCCCCACCAATCCGCAATATTGCGATTCCTGGCAGCAGGCCAGTGCAGCCGTGAAATCTACCTATATCGATGATTTAGACGAATACGAAGGCTTTTTCTCCGCGCAGCACGTTTGCTTGATGGCCAGGATGGAATTTTTTGCCAAAAGCGAATCCGGCACTTATCTGTTTTGGGATATTGAAAGCAGGCCGAGCCAAGATGAATTTGATATTTATGCTTTCGATTTCAGGGAAGAGCCCTCCTTAATCGGCCGCTCGCTAGACGAAGTCTGGTTCAACCTCACCCGCGAATCCGCTGCCACCGCCGCCCTGCGTGCCGCGCCGCGTCAGGCCGTGTTTGAAGGATTTGATTCGATTTCATAAGCGGGCAAGCCAGCCCGATATTTTTCAGGTAGCCTCATCATGAATTGGGAAACCCTCACGCAAATCGACCGCCGCCACATTTGGCACCCCTACGCCGCCATGCCCAACACCCAGCCGGTATATGCTGTGGCACGGGCGGAAGGTTGCAGCATCGAGCTGGCCGACGGCAAACGGCTGGTGGACGGCACTTCTTCTTGGTGGGCGGCGCTGCACGGCTACAACCATCCGCGCCTCAATGCCGCGGCTGCCGCACGGCTGGCGAAGATGAGCCATGTGATGTTCGGCGGGCTCACCCACGAGCCGGCGGTGCGGCTCACGCAGTTGCTGCTGGAATTGCTGCCGCCGGCCCTCAACCAAGTGTTTTATGCCGACAGCGGCTCGGTGGCGGTGGAAGTGGCGATGAAGATGGCGCTGCAATACCAGCAGGCCGTGGGGCAGGGTAAACGCTGCCGTTTCGCCACCATCCGTGCCGGTTATCACGGCGACACCTGGCATGCCATGTCGGTATGCGACCCGGAAGAAGGCATGTACGGCCTGTTTTCGAGCAGCTTGCCGGTGCAGTACTTCCTGCCGCAACCGGCCAGCCCGTTCCACGGCGAATGGCAGCCGGAAAGTATCCGCCCGTTGGAAAACTTGTTGGCAGAAAAACACGATGAATTGGCGGCGCTGATTTTAGAGCCGGTGGTGCAAGGGGCGGGCGGGATGTATTTCTACCACCCCGAATACCTGCGGCAGGCGCGGGCATTGTGCAGCCGATACGGCGTGCTGCTGATTTTTGACGAAATCGCCACCGGATTTGGCCGCAGCGGTGAGATGTTTGCCTTGGAGCACGCCGACGTGGTGCCGGACATTATCTTGCTGGGCAAGGGGCTCACCGGCGGTTATCTCACCTTGTCGGCAGCGGTGTGCACCGAGGAAATTTCCGCGGCCATCAGCCGGGGCCAGGCGGGCGGGTTTATGCACGGCCCCACCTTTATGGCCAATCCGCTGGCCTGCGCGGTAGCGGCCGAGAGCGTGGCGATGCTGCGGGAAAGCCCGTGGCGGCAGCGGGTGGCCAATATCGAGCAAACGCTGCGGCGTAAGCTGGCTGCGGCGGCGCAATGGCGTTGCATGCGCGAAGTGCGGGCGCTTGGCGCGATTGGCGTGTTGGAGATGGCGCAGCCGGTCAACACGGCTTCCCTGCAGCCGCGGCTGGTGGAAAAGGGCGTGTGGGTGCGGCCGTTCGGGCGGCTGGTGTATCTGATGCCGCCGTTTGTGATCAGCCAGCAGGAATTGGATTTCTTGGCCGAACAGACCTTGGCGGCAGTGGCAGAGGAATACGGCGAAGCATGGCCGCAGTCCGAATAATGCTACACGCGCTGAAGGCTACCTGAAATTTTCAGGTAGCCTGTTTGCAGAGAGGAGAACAGTATGCAGAAACAAGTTTATTTTGTGAGTGGCATCGACACCGGCATTGGCAAAAGCATCGCCACCGGCCTGTATGCCAAAGAGCTGGCCGCCGCCGGCCGCCACGTGATTACCCAAAAAATCGTGCAAACCGGCTGTCAAGGCATCGCCGAAGACATCCAAACCCACCGCCGCCTGCAAGGCATCGGGCTCACCGAACACGACCGCAACGGCAGCACCTGCCCTTATGTGTTTGCCTACCCCTGCTCGCCGCACTTGGCTGCCGAGCAGGAACAGCGCCCCATTGATTTGAAAACCATCGATGCCGCCACCCAAACCCTGCTGCAAAGCTACGACACAGTGCTGCTCGAAGGGGCGGGCGGGCTGATGGTGCCGCTAAACCGCGAGCAAACCCTGCTCGACTTTGCTGCCGAACGCGGCTACCCGCTGGTGTTGGTTACGTCCGGCCGCCTGGGCAGCATCAACCACACCCTGCTCAGCCTGGCCGCCGCCTGCCATGCCGGCCTGCCGGTGCACCGGCTGGTGTACAACCGCTATCCCGCTGCCGACCCCGTCATCGGCGCGGAAACCGAACGCTATTTGCGCGATTACCTGCAGCGGCATTTCCCCGAGGCGGAGTGGGCGGTATTGGAAGAGGCTACCTGAAAACCACCCGCACATTTTTTCAGCTAGCCTTGCACACAGCTTTAGCCCGAACCCCCACATATCCGCTATAATCCGCATTTTCGTTTACCCCTCTCCCCAAACCGAACCATGGGACAAAAAATCCAAGCCGTAAAAGGCATGAACGACCTCTTGCCGGTGGAGCAGAAAGATTTCAAGCTCACCGCCGCCTTCTGGCAGGCCTTTGAAAACCGCATTGGCCAATGGGCGCACCGCTTCGGCTACCGCCAAATCCGCACCCCGATCGTGGAGCAAACCGGCCTTTTCGTGCGCTCCATCGGCGAAGACACCGATGTGGTGGGCAAAGAAATGTATACCTTTGCCGACTCCAACGACACCCTCAGCCTCAGCCTGCGCCCCGAAGGCACCGCCTCCTGCCTGCGCGCCGTAGTAGAGCACAATCTGCTGTACAACGGCGGTCAGAAGCTGTGGTATATGGGGCCCATGTTTCGCCGCGAACGCCCGCAGAAGGGGCGCTACCGCCAATTCCACCAAGTGGGTGTGGAAGCGCTGGGCTTTGAAGGCCCCGATATCGATGCCGAAATCATCGCCATGTGCGCCGATTTGTGGCGCGAGCTCGGCATCAGCCAATATCTGACTTTGGAAATCAACAGCCTGGGCAACCGCGAAGAACGCGCCGCCCACCGCGCCGCCTTGGTAGGCTACCTGAAACAGCACGAAGCCGCGCTGGATGAAGACAGCCGCCGCCGTATGCACACCAATCCGTTGCGCGTGCTGGACAGCAAAAACCTCGATTTGCAGGAAATCTGTAATGCCGCCCCGCGCTTGGCCGATTATCTCGGCGAAGCCTCCCGCGCCCACTACGCCGGTTTCAAAGCCCTGCTCGACGGTTTGGGCATTGCCTATGTGGAAAACCACCGCCTCGTGCGCGGGCTGGATTACTACAACCAAACCGTGTTCGAATGGACCACCGACAAGCTCGGCGCCCAAGCCACCGTGTGCGGTGGCGGCCGCTACGACGGCCTGATTGAAGAGCTCGGCGGCAAACCTGCCCCTTCTATCGGCTTTGCTATGGGCGTGGAGCGGCTGTTGCTGCTGGTGCACGAATACGGCAATCTGCAAGCCGAAGCCGCACCCGATATTTATGTGATACACCAAGGCGGCGATACTCTGCTGCCCAGCATGCAATATGCCGCCGCCGCCCGCGCCGCCGGCTTCAGCGTGCTGCAACATTCCGGTAGCCAGAAATTGGCCGCCCAAATGAAAAAAGCCGACGCTTCCGGCGCCAAAGTGGCGCTGATCGTGGGCGAAGGCGAGCTGGCCGAAGGCAAAGCCAGCCTCAAAGACATGCAGCAAGGGCGCGGTCAAGTGAGCGTGCCTGCTGCCGATTTGCTTAAACAATTAAACGAATGGATACGCTAAATGGCTGTTTACGATTTAAAAGACCAAGAAGAAATTGAAAACTTCAAATATTTCTGGCGCAGCTGGGGGCGTTGGCTGTTTGCCCTGCTCGTGGTGGCCGCCATCGGCTACTTCGGCTGGGTAATGTACCGCAGCCACCAGCGCAACGTGAGCAACGAAGCCGTGGCCGTGTTCGACCAGTGGGCGGAAAACCAGCAGGCCGGCAAACCTGCCGAAGCCGCCAAACTGCTCACCCAACTGCAAAGCCAGTACCCGACCAGCGTTTCCGCCGCCCAAGCCACCCTGATGCAGGCCGGCGCCGCCTTCGACCAAGGCAAATACGACGAAGCCGCCGGCCACCTGAATTGGGTGCTCAAATACCACCAAGAACCGCTCATCCGCGCCATGGCCATCCAGCGCCTGGCCACCGTGCAGCTACAACAGCAGAAATACGATGACGCCATCTCCACCCTCGGCATGAATACCGATGAAGCCTACGCCGGTATCTTGTTGGAAACCAAAGGCGACGTTTACGCCGCCCAAGGCAAACGCAGCGAAGCCGCCGCCGCCTACAAACAGGCGATGGACAAACTGCCCCAAGACGACCAAGGGCGCGAGTTTATACAGCTGAAAATCGACCAGCTGAACTAAGTCAGGCCAAAGCCCATAACGGCTGTTGCCGGCGGATGGAAACCCATCGCCGACAACAGCCGTTTTTTCAGGTAGCCTTTTGGGTTTCAGGTAGCGTGTGGTTTGAATAAGGTATTGCCTGCGCAGAAGTGAATACAGGCTACCCGAAACTGCCTGGATGATTTGGAGGCTTGCTATTGCCAATACCGAGCAGCTTTATAGTGAATTAACAAAAATCAGGACAAGGCGACGAGCCGCAGATAGTACAGATAGTACGGCAAGGCGAGACAACGCTGTACTGGTTTTTGTTAATTCACTATAGTCTGCAAACAAAGGCTACCTGAAACCATTTCAGGTAGCCTTTGTACATTCCGTACCAATCAAGCCGCAGGTGTTTTGCCTTGCTGGCCTTTGATGATGCTCATGCCAGCGGAGACGAGGCTGCCGATGTCGGCCACGTTGGCGGGCATAATCAGGGTGTTGCCTTCTTTGGCCAGT
>CAUPYH010000053.1:0-11493 GCA_963515595.1 uncultured Eikenella sp.
CCGTTTCGGCTTCAGCTTCAACGAGCTGGTGTTTTGGCGCATGCTGTTCGGCCTTTTTGCCATCGGCCTGCCCGAATGGTGGCGCGGGCACGCCTTTCGTACGCCCTATCTGAAATCGCACCTCAACCGCAGCATCACCGGCTCGGTGGCGCTCCTGTTCTCGTTCTTCGCGCTCACCCGCCTGCCGCTGGCCACCGCCATCACGCTCAATTACACCTCTTCGCTGTTTTTGGCCTTGCTCTCTTTCATCTTCCTTAAGGAAAGAATTGCCCCGCTGATGCTGGCCGCGCTCTTGATGGGTTTTGGCGGCATCATTATCCTGCTCCAGCCCACCATTGCCGCCGAGCAGCAGCTTGCTGGCCTCATCGGCCTGATTTCCGGCGTGTGTTCCGGCTGGGCGTATTTGCAGGTGCGCGAACTTTCGCAGTTGGGCGAGCCCAGCTGGCGTGTGGTGTTTTACTTCTGCTGCGTGGCCACCGCCATGTCGGGCACATTGGCCTGCATCAACGGCTGGCAGCCGCCCACCGTCCAATCGCTGCCCTATCTGCTCGGCCTAGGCGCCGCCGGTACGCTCGGCCAGCTGGCGATGACCCGCGCCTACCAAGTGGGGCGCAAGCTCACCGTGGCTTCGCTGGCCTACCTCACCGTGGTGTTTTCCACCCTGTTGGGCATTTTCTGGCTGGGCGACAGCACCAGCTGGCACGAAATCATCGGTATGCTGGTGATTGTGTGTGCCGGTGTATTGGGCAGCTTTGCCAAGGGCAAATAGGGGGGGTTAAAGGCTACCTGAAAGCAAGGCGAACAATTTATCCACTGTATTGAAAGGAGAAAATTATGATCAAAAGCATGACCGGTTTTGCCAACGGCAGCGCCGAACATGGCAGCAAACGTCTGTATATCGAACTGCGCGCGGTCAACCACCGCTATCTCGACATCCAATTCAAAATGCCGGAAGACTTGCGCCACCTCGAAGGGGCATTGCGCGAAGCCGTATCCGCCCACGCCGCACGCGGCAAAATCGAATGCCGCATCCAGCTGCGGCACGGCGAGCAGGTCGGTGGCGAGCAAGAATTGCGGCTGAACAAAAAATTGGTTGCCCGGCTGGCTAAAATCAACAAGAAAATCTGTGAGAGACATCCCGATATTCAACGTTTGGGTGTAGCCGACATCCTCGCTTTCCCCGGCGTGCTGGCTGCTCCGGTGGAAGAAACCGGCGATTTAGACGAAGCCGTGCTGCAGCTCATCAACGAAGTGCTGCTTGCCTTCAACCAAGCCCGCAGCCGCGAGGGCGAGCAGTTGCAGCAACACCTGCTGCAGCGTTTGCAACAAATGGAGCAAATTCTGGACGCTTTGGCCGCCGCTTTCCCGCAGCTGCTGCAACAGCATATGGACAAAGTGCGCCAGCGGCTGCGCGAAGCCGTGGGCGACATGGAAAACGACCGCCTGCAGCAAGAGTTTGCCTTGTTTATGCAGAAGGCAGACGTGGACGAAGAATTCA
Source organism: uncultured Eikenella sp. (assembly GCA_963515595.1). Classification (GTDB taxonomy): domain Bacteria; phylum Pseudomonadota; class Gammaproteobacteria; order Burkholderiales; family Neisseriaceae; genus Eikenella. Next base: position 1,499 of record CAUPYH010000053.1, read on the forward strand.
GCCGCCTGCGCACCCACATCGCCGAAGTGCGCCGCATCGTGAGCAGCCGGCCCAAAGGCAGCATCGGCAAGCGCCTGGATTTCCTGATGCAGGAACTCAACCGCGAAGCCAATACGCTGGGCAGCAAGTCCATTGCCGCCGAATGCACCCAGGCCTCGGTGGAGCTGAAAGTGCTCATCGAGCAGATGCGCGAGCAAGTGCAGAATATCGAGTGATGTCCTGAAGAATGGGAAAAGGCTACCTGAAAGTTTCAGGTAGCCTTTTGCTTGGCTGAGGATGCCGATATGGCAATATTTCAGTTTTCTACAGAGAGACCGGTGTGCTTTTGCAGCAATTCGGTAAATCGGCGGTATTCTTCATTGTTGGCGAAGGCACTGTGGGGGACGGCATATAAATAGATGGGGCCGATACGGATAACGAGGTGGCGGTGCAGGTTGGAGAGGCGGGTGATGGCGGGGTAGCGGATAAGGGTTTGGGTTTGGCCGTTTTCCGAAATGTGCAGCAGGCCGTCGGATTGGAGGGTGATGGTGTTGCGCCCTTCGATTAAAACGTTCATGGCTTCAAACAATTTGGAATAAATGCGGTCGATGCATTTGGGGCGCACAATCAGGGAATAGGTAGAAACGAGGAAGGCGTAGGCAATCATGGGCAGGCAGGCGGCGGCAAGGCTGGCGAACATGGGGTCGTCGGTAAGGCCGTAGGCTTCAAGCGATTGTTTCAGGCTGTAGCAGAACCAAGCCGTAACCGGAAAAAATGGCAGCAGGAGGATGAGGTCGCCCAATCCTACCAGGTTAGGCAGTTTGCTGGTTTTGACGATTTCTTTGGTAATCAGGGCGCAAACGGCTTTGTAGGAAGGGTCGTGTTGGTTGAAGAGGTAGTTGACTTGCATGGTGGCTCCGGGTATTGGATTGGCGGGATATGAGGCTTCTGGTTTTCAGGTAGCCTTTGGGGGTGTGGAAAGTAACAGTGTTGTTTACACTTTCGGTTAGTGGCTGCAACCGCAGTTGTGGCCGTGTTCGTGCCCGTGGTGTTCGTGTTCGGGCGCGGGCTGGCTCTCGCTGCCGTGTTCGTTTTGGAAGAATTGGTGCGCTTGGCGGGCGGCTTGGCTGCCGAGGTCTTCGACCATGAGGGAGACGTATTCGGGGAAGAGGTAGCGGCCGCCGAGTTTGGCGCGAGCGGCGTCGGTTTCGGGGTCGAGGCTGGGGATGGGGGTGGAGAGGTCGACTTGGCCGTCCCATTCGATGGTGAAGCGTTTGTCGGCAAAGCGGATGGGGGTGAGCTCGGCTTCTTTGTGGCGGTGCATCAGGCACAGGGCTTGACGGCTGAATACGTCGTAGAGCCAGGCGTCGCCTTGATCGGTGTTGAACAGGAGGTAGGCGCTGGGGGTAGCGGTTTCAAAGCCGGTGGCGGTTACGTAATCTTGGCCGGCACGGGTGTGCTCGACTACGGTGTGGCATTCTTCGGTGAGCGGGGTGCGGCCGAAGCGTTCGCCGGCCTGGTGGCAGATTTCGGCGTGGCGCCAGCTTTGGTATTTGGCTTCTTGGGCGGCGCGGTTGAGCAGCTCGGCAATTTTGCCGCCTTGTTTGTTTTGGCATTTTTTGGCCTGCTGGCGGAGGTGTTCGAGGGTGTCGGCGGTGGTGTGGATGTATTTCATGCGGGGGTCTCTTTGAATGGGATGTGAGGCTACCTGAAAATGTTTCAGGTAGCCTTTCGGGTTTATTGGGCTGAGCCGGAGGCTTCGTTGGCCGGGGTTGCGGAGGCGTCGGCGGGGTTTTTCAGCCAGGCGGCGGTGTCTTTGGCGAGGGTGTCGGTTACGCGTTCGAGCACGGAGCAGGAGCTTTTAAACATGCCGCCTATGCCGCCGAGGGAGCGGCGGGAAAGCTCGGTGGTGGCGGTTTGTTGGCCGTTTTCGTAGCGGGTGAGGCGGATGTGCATGGATTTGTAGTGGCCGGTGAAGGCGCTGCCGTAGCTGCGGGCGTCGGTAATCTGCACGTCGAGGCGGTTGGGCTGCCCGGCGAGGCTGTCGGCGCCGGTGGCTTGCAGTTCGATGCCGCCGGCTTTGGCTTGCTCGATGATTTTGCGGCTGAGGTTTGAGCCTAAATCGGTGCATTCTTGGCGGATGCGGTCGGCCACTTTGGCTTCGGGGGCGTAGGGGATGGTGTCGGCGATAAAGCTTTGGGCGTAGGTTTGGCCGGCGATGAGGAGGGCGGCGATGGCGGTGAGGCGGCGGAACATGGGGTGTCCTTTCTGTGGTGGTTGAAGGGTGGGGTAAGGGGGTAAATTTTCAGGTAGCCTTTCCTATAGTGAATTAAATTTAAACCAGTACAGTGTTGCCTCGCCTTGCCGTACTATTTGTACTGTCTGCGGCTCGCCGCCTTGTCCTGATTTAAATTTAATTCACTATAGGAAAGGCTACCTGAAAAATCTGTGCTGCTTTACGCATCAATGTTTTGCGCAATCAGGGCGTTGGTTTCGATGAACTCGCGGCGGGGTTCGACTTCGTCGCCCATGAGGGTAACGAATACTTTGTCGGCGGCGATGGCGTCTTCGATGCGTACTTTTAAGAGGCGGCGCACTTCCGGGTCCATAGTGGTTTCCCACAGCTGTTCGGCGTTCATTTCGCCCAGCCCTTTGTAGCGCTGGATGGCCATGCCTTTTTGCGCACCGGCGAGCAGGATGTCGATGGCCTGCTCGAAGCTGTTGACGGGTTGCGGCTCGGCTTCGCCTTTGTGGAGTAGGGCGCCGGGCTCAACCAGGCCTTGGAGCTGTTCGGCGGTGCGGCTGATGGTTTGGTAGGCTTTGCTGTCGATGAATTTTTGGTCGAGATAGGAAACCATCACGTTGCCGTGCAGCTGGCGGGTGATTTTGATGAAATGGCCGCCTTCGTGGCCGTCGAGGCGTTCCAGTGCCACTTCTTCTTTGGCCAACAGGGAGGAGAGGGCGGCAATGGCGGCATCGGTGCTTTCGGCGCTTTCGAGCGAAATGGGGGCGGTGTCGAGCAGGGCGCGCAGCACGAGGCCGTCGATGATGCGGCTTTCCTGTTCGATGGTGCTGCGGGCGCGGAGGAACTGCTTGGCGGCGCGTTCCAACTCGGCGCCTTCCAGCGTGCGGCCGCCGGAAGCGATTTTGGCTTTGTCCACGGCGAGGCCGAGCAGGAATTCGTCTTTTTCCGTGTCGTCTTTCAGGTAGCGTTCCTGCTTGCCGTATTTGGCTTTATAAAGCGGGGGTTGGGCGATGTAGATGTAGCCGCGTTCCACCAGTTCGGGCATTTGGCGGTAGAAGAAGGTGAGCAGCAATGTGCGGATATGGGCGCCGTCCACGTCGGCATCGGTCATGATGATGATGCGGTGGTAGCGCAGTTTTTCCAGATTGAATTCTTCTTTGCCGATGGAGGTGCCCAGCGCGGTAATCAGGGTGGCCACTTCTTGGCTGGCGAGCATTTTCTCGAAGCGGGCTTTTTCCACGTTGAGGATTTTGCCCTTCAGCGGCAGGATGGCTTGGAATTTGCGGTCGCGGCCTTGTTTGGCGGAGCCGCCGGCGGAATCGCCCTCCACCAGGTAAAGCTCGGATAGGGCCGGGTCTTTTTCTTGGCAGTCGGCCAGTTTGCCGGGCAGGCCGAGACCGTCCATCACGCCTTTGCGGCGGGTGATTTCGCGCGCTTTGCGGGCGGCTTCGCGGGCGCGGGCGGCATCTACGATTTTGCTGCAAATGATTTTGGCGTCTTGCGGATTTTCTTCCAAGAATTCGTGCAGCGCCTGGCTGAGCACTTCGTTCACCACGGGGGTGATTTCGCTGGAAACCAGTTTGTCTTTGGTTTGGGAGGAGAATTTCGGGTCGGGCAGTTTCACGGAAAGCACGCACACCAAGCCTTCGCGCATATCGTCGCCGCTGGTATCCACCTTGGCTTTTTTGGCGATTTCATTGGCTTCGATGTATTGGTTGATGGTGCGCGTCATCGCGGCGCGCAGGGCGGTGAGGTGGGTGCCGCCGTCGCGCTGCGGGATGTTGTTGGTGAAGCATTGCACGGATTCTTGGTAGCTGTCGTTCCACTGCATGGCGCATTCCACGGTCATGCCGTCTCTTTCGCCGAGGGTGTAGAAGATTTTGTCGTGCAAGGGTTTTTTGCCGCCGGTGGTGTAGCGGACAAAGCCGGCCACGCCGCCGGATTCGGCGAAGTTTTCGTGTTTGCCGTCGCGTTTGTCGAACAGTTCGATTTTTACGCCGTTGTTCAGAAAGGACAATTCACGGATACGCTTGGCCAGGGTTTCAAATTTGTATTGCACCTCGCCGAAGGTTTCTTCGCTGGCCATGAATTGCACGCGCGTGCCGTGTTTGTCGGCCGGGCAATCGGCCACGGCTTTGAGCGGGGCAACGGTTTCGCCACGGCGGAATTCGACAAAATGCTCTTTGCCTTCGCGCCAAATGGTGAGTTTCAGCCAGTCGGAAAGCGCATTCACCACGCTCACGCCCACGCCGTGCAGACCGCCGGAGACTTTGTAGCTGTTGTTGTCGAACTTGCCGCCCGCGTGCAGGATGGTCATGATCACTTCGGCGGCGGAGCGGCCTTCTTTCGGGTGGATACCGGTGGGAATGCCGCGCCCGTTGTCTTCGATAGTGATGGATTCATCGGCGTTGATGGACACGGTGATACTGTCGCAATGGCCGGCCAGCGCTTCGTCGATTGCGTTGTCGAGCACTTCGAACACCATGTGGTGCAGGCCGGAGCCGTCTTGGGTGTCGCCGATGTACATGCCGGGGCGTTTGCGCACGGCTTCCAATCCTTCGAGGACTTGGATGCTCTCTGCGCCGTATTCTTGCTGGGTTTGTTCTGTCATGGTTGTTTTGCTGTGATGAGAATGAGTTTGAGGCTACCTGAAAAATGGCAGCGCAAATTAGGATGTTTAACCGGCAGCCGATTAGGCCAGTAGGGAGGCTTGGCCGACGATTTCGCCGGCGGGTGTGCCGTGCACCACCACGGCAGTTTCCAGCCTAGCTATGAGTGCGGCGAATAATTCATCTGCTTCAATGCGAGGCAGCCAAAGCCGGCGGAAGGCTTCGGCCTCGATGCCGCCGATGATGGTGATCATCAGAAGCTTGGCCTCTTGGCAGGGCATCAAAAGCTGGCTGAAAACGGCCTGCTGCACTTCGGGCACGAATGCCTCTGCTTCTGCTTCGTTGTTGATATTGCAGGCGATAAATAGGGCTGGGGTTTCTTGGCCGTTTTCGTTTTCCAGGATTTCATAGCTGATGTCGGCGATTTCGTTTGGCATGGGGTGGTGATGACAGGTATTGTTATATTGGGAAATGATGTGAGCTCAATGCGATTTCAGGCTACCTGAAACCCAACGCGCGATTATAACACATCTGCCCAGGCCGTTTTTGCCTGAAAAAGAAAAGGCTTCCGTTTAGGAAGCCTGGTTTTCATTTGATTGAAGCAGATAATTTTCAGGTAGCCTGTTCTGCCTTTTCGCGGCGCATGGTTTGGATACCGTGATACAGCATCACGATGATGCTCGCCCAAATCAGGCTGTGGCTCACCATGGCCACCCAGTCCAAATGCTCGCCCAACACAAACACCGAAAGTAGAAACAGCAGCGCCGGCTCCAGATAGCTCAACATGCCGAACAGCACCACCGGCAAAAGCTCGTTGGCCGTGAGGTTGACCTGCATCGATACCGCACCGTTGAGCCCCAAGAGCACGGCAAATAAAAGCAAAATCGGTTTGGCCTCGATCATGGCCGGGCTGGGTGAATACATCACCAGATACCAAATCACAAAAGGCAGCGCCAAAATCAAATCCAGCAAGAGCCCGAGCAGCGGCGGTACGCCTTGCCAGCGGCGCATGATGTAATAAATCGGGAAGGTGGCGAACACGGCAATGGTTACCCAGGAAAACGTGCCGCTGTTCCAGATTTCCAGCGCCACCGCCGCCGAAGCCAGCAGCACGGCAACCAGCTGCAGCCGATCGAGCCGCTCGCGGAACACCATCACCCCGCCCAGCATCATCGCAAGTGGAAACAGGAAGTAGCCCATCGACACATCCACCCCCTTGCCGTTTACCGGTGCCCACATATAAAGCCAAATCTGCCCGATCATAATCGGCGCGGGCAGCAGCACCAGCGCCCAGCGGCGCACATTGCCGCCGATTTCGTGCAGGAATTTGGCCGCGTCGTGTTTGGCCGACGTGAGCAGCATCATGGAGAGCGCACAGGCAAACGTACCCACGATACGCCAGGCAAACACATCCGTGCCGCTCATCGGCCGCATCCACGGGCCGAACATAAACAGCGAGCCGAACAGAATATTGGAGACCACGGCCGCAATAATCCCCTTGGCCATTTTCGACATATACAGCCTTTCGGAATTAAAGATAGTTAACATTATAAACGTCTTCTCGCCGCTTGGCACGTTTTGGCAGCTTTTCCTCAAATGGCCGTAAGAAAAAGAAAAATATGGTAATGACTGACCTGTCTGTGCCGTGGATAAAGGCTACCTGAAAAATTCCGGCGATGGTTTGTGTGAAGTTGGGTTAATCAAGATGAAAAAGATTTGAGTTGAGTGATTAAGACGATTTTTCAGGTAGCCTCTGCGCAATGTAAAGGCTACCTGAAAAATATCACAGCGCTTTCAGGTAGCCTTTCTTGATTATGAAATATTGCCCGGTTTGCCTTTCTCTTGTACTCTGCTGCCTCCCTGCAATCTTGTTTAAGGAAACTGAGATGTCTGTTTATGCCAAAACCCTTCTGCCACTGCTGCTGGCAGCCTTGTGCGCCTGCCGTGTGGATGTGGGCCACCATGATGGCGAGACTGCCAGCCAGGCCGCTGCCGCCGCGCCTGTTTTGCAAAGCGTGGAAGTGGGCAAAACCACGGTGGAGCAGATACGGGCGCTGTATCCCGATGCGGTGAAAATAGAAAATGGCGAGATAATGTTCGGCAACCGGAGGCTCGGTAGCGAATCCGGTGCGGTGGAAGTGTATCAGAGCAATGTTCAGAACGGCTTTCCGTTGCGCATGTTTGCGTTCGACGGCGAGAGCAAGCTGCTGCAAATGATGATTTTGGCGCGCACGGATAATGAAGTGGCGCCCTTGGTGAAAGATTTGGAAGCCGCCGGGTTTGCACCCTATCCGCACCTGAGCGCGGAAGAATTTACCGTGCTCAACAGCGGCATGTTCGTTACGGCCGAAGAGCGGGAAAAGTTTTTGGCCGAAAACGGTATACAGCAGTTTAAGCGCGGCAGCCTGCTGGCTTTTGCGATGACTAAGAGTATCAACAATGGCAAGGCCGGAATCGTTATCGTAAACCTCGCCTACGAGCCGGAACACCGTGCCAAATGGCAGCGGCAGGAGGCCGCCAAACAGCAGGCGGGGCAGCAATAGCCTACCGCGATTGGGTTTCATGCAAACTCTTTAATATGCGTTATTTTCAGGTAGCCTTCTTGCGTGAAAGGGGCTACCTGAAAAACAGTGGGCGGCATTTGTGTCCGAGTTGCGTGGGGGCGGCCTGAAAATCGGTTTTCAGGTAGCCTAAACCGTGCAAACGGTCTAAACTTCCCGCTTTGTTTATTTCCAACCCGAATTCCCATGCCCGAATTGCCCGAAGTTGAAACCACCCGCCGCGGCATCCAGCCCTATATGCAGGGCAAAACCGTGGCCGGGGTGGTGGTGCGCCAGCCGAAATTGCGCTGGCCGGTGTCGCCGGATTTGGCGCGGCAGCTGGTCGGCAGCCGCATTGTGCACATCCGCCGCCGCGCCAAGTATTTGCTGTTTGAATTTGCCCACGGCGTGATGCTGCTGCATTTGGGCATGTCCGGCAGCCTGCGCGTGTATCCCGACGGCAGCGCGCCGCCGCCGGAAAAGCACGACCACCTCGACATCGTTACCGACGACCAAACCGTGCTGCGCCTGCGCGACCCGCGCCGATTCGGCGCGGTGCTGTGGTTTGCCGGGCCGGCGGAGCAGCACCCGCTGTTGCAGCATCTGGGCCCCGAGCCGCTGCAGGACGAATTTACCGCAGGCTACCTGAAAACCGCGTTCTCGCGCCGCAAAAGCGCCGTCAAAACCGCGCTGATGGACAACAAAATCGTGGTGGGCGTGGGCAATATTTATGCCAACGAGGCACTGTTTGCCGCCGGCATCCTGCCCACCCGCCGCGCCGACCGCGTATCCGCCGAAGAGTGCCGCCGCCTGGTGGCGGAAATCCGCAGCGTGTTGCAGCGTGCCTTGAAGGCGGGCGGCAGCAGCCTGCGCGATTTTCTGCACAGCGACGGGCAAAGCGGCTATTTCCAGCAGCAATATCAGGTATATGGCCGCGAGGGCGAACCCTGCCATCAGTGCGGCACGCCGATTGCGCGGCAGACCATCGGCCAGCGCAGCAGTTTCTACTGCCCGCAATGCCAGCGTTGAGGCCGTTTCCGGCAGCCTTTGGTTTTTCAGGTAGCCTTTTAAAATCCGACCAATAAACGAAACAAACACATGAACACACCATCCACCTCCGTCTTTACCCGCCTCTTCCGCATCCTGCACCTGCTGTTTTGGTTTTTCATCACCGCCTACCGCCTGTTCCGCCTGCGCGAATACAACCAGCACAGCAAAGACGTGATGCAAGACTTGGCGCGCAGTATGTTGAAAGTATTGCACATCCGTATCGAAGCCAATCCGAACAACCCGCCTTTCCCGCCCGTGTTCCTCGGTGCGGCGAACCACGTTTCCTGGCTCGATCCGATGATTCTGATGGCCATGTATCCCACCGTGTTCATCGCCAAGCGCGAAATCCGCTCCTGGCCGGTAGTGGGCGCGGTGGTGGCGCGTACCGGCGCGGTGTTCATCAACCGTAACAGCCGCAGCGACGTGGCACCGGTAAACGAGGCCATCGTGCGCTCGCTCACGGCCGGGCACAGCGTGTCGTTCTTTCCCGAAGCCAAAGCCTCGGACGGCGTGGCGCTGCTGCCGTTTAAAGCCGCGCTGTTCCAATCCGCGCTAGACAGCGGCCTGCCCGCCGTGGCCGTGGCTCTTCGCTATTGCGACAGCGCAGGCCGTCGTAGCACCGCCCCCGCCTATGCCGGCAATACCAGCCTCCTCACCGCGTTGTGGCGCATCGTATCCATGCCCGAAATCATCGTCCGCGCCGACTGCTCCGAGCCGCTGACTCTAAATGCGGAGGAAGCCGCTGATGCTTCCGCCCGCTTTTTGCTCAAAGATAAGGCGGAAGCTTTTGTTGGTGCGATTGTAAATGGTGAGGATAAGGGCTGATTGCTGCTGTAGGAATTAATAAAGGCTACCTGAAAAGTTTCAGGTAGCCTTTTGGGCAGCCGAAAACCGATGTACATTCTAACTATACGAGCAATGCTGGCTAATAGGGCTTATTTATGCTTGATTCGCCAGTTCGATAATTTTCTGGAAGGTCCTGCCGTTGCGTATTGTCAGGCTTTTATAGAAGGCAGACCCTATCAGTTTTTTATGGTAGTTCGAGAGCAGGTAGTCAGCTTGGTTGTGATTACTGTAAAAGAAGGCGGTTTCGCCAAAATGTAAATGATCTTCCTCGTTTACCCACGAGAGTGTTTCGGCTTGGATTTGCTCTCTGTCTGCTTCAGGCAGATAAAAGAGGACATCGCGCCGATAGGCTGTTTCGTCTTGCCACCAGTCCGGCAGTTTCTCCGCTTCTTGTTGCAGAATATCGGCGCGGATTAGGGCAAACGGCAGGGGAAAGTCGTAGGTGCCGTTGAAATGGTTCGTCAGTAGTTCTCTAATTTTCTGTTCCGGCGCTTGGCTGTTGAAGAAAAGATTGCCGCTGTTGATATAGGAAACGGGATGCTCAAAACCCATTTCGGCTAAACTTTTCTTTAAATCAGCCATCACAACCTTATTGTTCTTGCCGACATTGATGCCTCGCAGTAAAAGCACATAGCGCATTTTTATTTCCTTTTGATTAATATAAGGCTACCTGAAAACCATTTTTCAGGTAGCCTTTTTGTTCTCAAAGCTATGATATCAAACATC
>CAUPYH010000054.1:0-11052 GCA_963515595.1 uncultured Eikenella sp.
CGTACTATTTGTACTGTCTGCGGCTCGTCGCCTTGTCCTGATTTTTGTTAATTCACTATATCATCAGGCCGGCTTAGAATGGGGCTACCTGAAACGATCTGAAACGATTTCCCACACCATACAGGCGGGCTGTAGGCAGTGCAGCCGTCCGAATCAATATAATAGAAAATAAAGTGTTTTAGCTATACCTGAAAACTGCAGAACGAGTGAAAATGGATACCAGCAGAATGGCCTACATTTTTTCAGGTAGCCGGAAAGTAATTACAGATTTCTATTCTAAAACAACCATTCTGTTTTCATGCAGATTATAAAAGTAAATTAACTCATCTACCGCATCTACTCTGACAACTGTATCCGGTGCAGATAGCACCCTTAATATCCTTGCTCTTTCCTGCTGTAATTTCTCATATGTAATAAATCTATGAAACTCCTCTCCAAATCCTTCATATCCTATCAATCCCATCAATGAATTTTCTTGCCTGTCCATTGCAGATATACATGAGTACCTATAACCTTCATCAGGTGTCGGCTGCCTGCTATCATCAACCTTAGGAATAAATCTTGTATTCTCATCTATCTGATTACGATAAGTTAAAAAATTATCTAAATATTTTATTGGAAACCATATTGTTCTAAACTTTCTATACCCAGTAGATAGCATTTCAATATATTCAATCTCAATCCGTTTCTGATTACCATCCTTATCGTAATATGGTTTAAAGTTATATTTATCAGCAAGTCTGTCATTTAGCTCATTAATTAAACCGTTTTTATCATAGTATTTAACATCTTCTGCCAGTTCATAGCTATACACCCCACACACCACATAAGGAGGACCATCACTAGAATCTCCATCATAATCCTTTAATTGGAATGAATAAACTTGTTTGTTTAACATGTAAAGATCTCTTTGGTGTTCTATCGTCTTGTCAGATAGAAAAATCTTAAAGTCCGTATATATGCCGTTATTCGGCTTCATCATGCTTCTTGGTAACAACGAAAAAGGAAAAAATGTCGATAGAATAATCCCTATAACATACAGCAATAATATTTTTAACATAAATAGTTTATAGCTACCGGTTGCTCCTTCATTCTGCTTCTTTGATTTATCTTGTTCTTTCATTTTTAAATACCATATTTTAAAGTCGTACAATTTACCGATCTTCACCGATTGTTTTCAGGTAGCCTCTTCCGTATCCGCGCCCGTCAAACAAAAACACTGCTGTGCGCAGCATGAATGCCATGCTGGCGGCGGCAGCGTCGCTGTGTGGTGCGGCGGTACGGCGTGTTCGTGGGGAAATCCATTTGGCTCCGGATTGGGTCGTATCGGTATTGTTGATGTGCGGCATGGTAGCTTGCGGGGACGGCGGCTGGCAAGGGTTTGCTGGTAAGAGGATGGTTGATTGAACAGGGCAATCGGCCAGGTATTTTATTTTTTGGAAGCACTCTTTGCTTTTTCAGGTAGCCCAAACGGTGTTTATTGAGGAGATATTATGGAGGAGGCTACCTGAAAATATCTGGCAACACGCTTTTATAGTGAATTAACAAAAACCAGCACAGCGTTGGCTCGCCTTGCCGTACTATCTTTACTGTCTGCGGCTCGTCGCCTTGTCTTGATTTTTGTTAATTCACTATATATCGACTAGAAATGAAATAAAAAACGGCAAACGGAATCAATCCGTTTGCCGTTTTGTTTCTCATCCGGCTAAAGCCACACTTTATTAAAGCCGCCGCTTTGATGAAGCTCAGCCTTGGCTGAGCCAAGACAGTGCTTTCAGGTAGCCTTTAGGCCAGTTTGGCGGCTACGTCGCGTAGGGCGGTGCGCAGGCCTTCTTCGATTACGGGGTGGTAGAAGGGCATATCGAGCATCTGTGGCACGGTCATGTGCTGCTGGTGTGCCCAGGCGAGGAGGTGGGCGATGTGCTCCAGCGCGGGGCCGACACCTTCGGCGCCGAGGAAGCGGCCGGTTTCGCGGTCGGCATACACGCGCAGGCTGCCTTGGTTCACCAACATCACGCGGCTGCGGCCTTGGTTGCGGAAGGATACTTGGCCGGTCACGAGCTTGCTGCCGTATTCTTTTTCCAGCTGGGCAAAGCGCGCACCCACGCTGATGATCTGCGGGTTGGAGAACACCACGCCGATCATGCTGCGGCGCAGGCCGTCCCGCACATCGGGGTAGCGGCCGGCGTTTTCACCGGCGATTTTGCCTTGGTCGGAAGCTTCGTGCAGCAGGGGTAGCTGGTTGGAGGCGTCGCCGGCAATGAAAATGTGCGGGATGCTGGTTTGCATGGTGCGCGGATTGGCTACGGGCACGCCGCGTGCGTCTTTCTCGATATTGAGGTTTTCCAGCCCGATGTTGTCCACATTGGGGCGGCGGCCGATGGCGGCGAGCAGGTAGTCGGCGGTGAATACGCCGCTTTCGCCGTCTTGCGTCCACGCCACTTCCACTTGGCCTTTATCGTTGAGCCGGGTTTCGGTTTGGGCGTTGAGGTGCAACGGGATTTCCTGGCCGAAGATGGCTCTGGCGTCTTCCAGCACCACGGGGTCGGAAATGCCGCCGATGAGGCCGCCCAGGCCGAACATTTCCACGCGCACGCCGAGGCGGCTCAGGGCTTGGCCGAGCTCGAGGCCGATTACGCCGGTGCCGAATACGGCCACACTTTCGGGCAGGGTGTCCCATGAGAATACGTCGTCGTTGATGACGAGGCGGTCGCCCAGTGCCTGCCATTGCGGCAGTACGATGGGACGGGAGCCGGTGGCGATTACGATGCGTTCGGCGCGGATTTGGGTGTGGTCGTCGATTTGCACGGTGTGCTCGTCGATGAATTTGGCCTGCCCCATGATGCGGCGCTCGGCGGGCCAGGCTTCTACGTCTTCCAGCACGAAGCCGACGAAGCGGTCGCGCTCGGATTTGACGCGGCTCATTACTTCTTCGCCGTTTACGCTGATGCTGGATTTGTCCAGATGCACGCCGAAGGGATCGGTGTGTAGGGCGTGGTGGCGGGCTTCTGCGGCGGCAATCAATAGCTTGGAGGGCATGCAGCCGACGCGGGCGCAGGTGGTGCCGAAAACGTGGCTTTCGATGAGATAAACGTTTTCGGTGTGGAGGCGGGCGTTGCGGAAGGCGCCCATGCCGGCGGTGCCGCCGCCGATAACGACAACGTCTGCGGTGAGGTGTTTCATGTCTGCTTTCCTTATGTGGGAAGACCTTTCAGGTAGCCTGTATGGTTGGCAAAAGGCTACCTGAAAAATATCGGCTGCTGCGATGCAACAGGCTACCTGAAAGGTCTTGGGAAAAGAGCCGCCCTATTCGGGCGGCTCGCAAAGCTATCTACTGTATTGGCAACTGGATAGCTGGAAAATTAGGCGCGTTTGGCCAAGTATGCGTCCAGGTCTTCGCTGCCGCCGATGTATTTGCCGCCGATGAACACTTGCGGGGCGGTTACTTTGCCGGTGATGGCGCGTACGGAAACGATGCTGGCATCTTTACCCAACACGATTTCTTCGTAGGCCAGGCCTTTTTCTTTCAAAGCGGCTTTGGCTTTAGCGCAGAAGGGGCAGCCGGGTTTGGTGAAGATGGCGATGGATTCTTGCGGTTTCCAGTTCGGAGCCACGAATTTCAGCATGGTGTCGGCATCGGAAACTTCAAAGGGGTCGCCTTCTTTGATCGGCTCGATGAAGGCTTCCACGATTTTGCCGTCGTCCACCAGCATGGAATAGCGCCAAGAGCGTTTGCCGAAGCCGATGTCTTCATCGCTCACTTCCATGCCCATGCCGCGGGTGAATTCGCCGTTGCCGTCGGGAACCATGGTAATGTTGTGGGCTTCTTCGTCGGCCGCCCAGGCATTCATCACGAAAGTGTCGTTTACGGATACGCACAGGATGTCGTCGATGCCGTTCTCTTTAAATGCAGGAGCCAGCTCGTTGTAGCGCGGCAGGTGGCTGGAAGAGCAGGTGGGGGTGAATGCGCCGGGCAGGGCGAATACCACTACTTTTTTGCCTTTGAACAAGTCGTCGGTGGTGACGTCTTTCCAAGAATCGGCCACGCGGGTGTGGAAGGTTACTTTCGGAACTTGTTGGCCAACCAGTTGGTCACGGGATTTGATGTTGATAGACATATCAGGCTCCTTATAATCAGGTTGTTAAAAATAATGCAGATGAATTTGCGGGATACAGCGTATCGACAGGGCGGCATTCTAGCCGTTGCCAGGCGATTTGTATAATTTATAGTTCAAATAATATGAATTATTTTTAGCTATAAATTTTGGCCACGCCGTATCGGTGCAAATATGCGGGAACAACAGTCATTCTTAATTAGGGCTGGCGGCAGAAATTCAATAGGCCGGGCGGAAATTTGTTGCCCAAGGCTACCTGAAATTATTTAATTACATAAAAATCAGTATATTAAAACGAAAATAGCCTTTTCCCTTGAAAAAAAAACGGCCAAACCCATTTACTGGGCAAGTTAAAGCGCCAGCAAGGCGCTGTCTGAATTCTACTAATCTCTAAGGAGCAATCCATTATGGCAAAAGTTATCGGTATTGACTTGGGTACAACCAACTCATGTGTCGCTATTTCCGAAAACGGCACAACCAAAGTAATTGAAAACGCCGAAGGCGCACGCACCACCCCCTCCGTTATCGCTTATCTGGACGGCGGCGAAATCCTCGTGGGCGCGCCGGCCAAACGCCAGGCGGTTACCAACGCGAAAAACACCATCTACGCGGTAAAACGCCTGATCGGCCACAAATTTGAAGATAAAGAAGTGCAGAAAGACATCGACCTGATGCCCTTCAAGATCGTGAAAGCCAAAAACGGCGACGCTTGGGTGGAAGCACAAGGCAAAGAGCTGTCTCCGCCGCAGATTTCCGCCGAAGTGCTGCGCAAAATGAAAGAAGCCGCCGAAGCCTATTTGGGCGAAAAAGTAACCGAAGCGGTGATTACCGTGCCGGCCTATTTCAACGACAGCCAGCGCCAGGCCACTAAAGACGCCGGCCGCATCGCCGGTTTGGACGTGAAACGCATCATCAACGAACCGACCGCAGCCGCACTGGCTTTCGGTATGGACAAAGGCAGCAAAGGCGACCGCAAAATCGCCGTGTACGACTTAGGCGGCGGCACATTCGATATTTCCATCATCGAAATTGCCGATTTGGACGGCGAAAAACAGTTTGAAGTGCTCTCCACCAACGGCGACACCTTCCTCGGCGGTGAAGACTTCGACCAACGCCTGATCGACTACATCATTTCCGAGTTCAAGAAAGATCAGGGCATCGACCTGAAAACCGACGTGATGGCCTTGCAGCGCCTGAAAGAGGCTGCCGAAAAAGCCAAAATCGAGCTTTCCAGCAGCCAGCAGACCGAAGTGAACCTGCCCTACATCACCATGGACGCCACCGGCCCCAAACACTTGGCCATGAAGATTACCCGCGCCAAGTTTGAAAGCCTGGTGGAAGACCTGATCGAGCGTTCCATCGAGCCCTGCCGCACCGCCATCAAAGATGCCGGCCTGAGCGTGAACGACATCGACGACGTGATTTTGGTGGGCGGCCAGAGCCGTATGCCCAAAGTTCAGGAAACCGTGAAAGAATTCTTCGGCAAAGAACCGCGCAAAGACGTGAACCCCGACGAAGCCGTGGCCTTGGGTGCCGCCATTCAGGGTGAAGTGTTGGGCGGCGGCCGCAGCGACGTATTGCTGCTCGACGTTACCCCCTTGTCTTTGGGTATCGAAACCATGGGCGGCGTGATGACCAAACTCATCAACAAAAACACCACCATCCCCACCAAGGCTTCGCAAGTGTTCTCTACCGCCGAAGACAACCAGAGCGCCGTAACCATCCACGTGTTGCAGGGCGAACGCGAACGCGCTTCCGCCAACAAATCGCTCGGCCAATTCAACCTCGGCGACATTGCCCCCGCCCCGCGCGGCATGCCGCAGATTGAAGTAACCTTCGATATCGACGCCAACGGCATCCTGCACGTGTCTGCCAAAGACAAAGGCACCGGCAAAGCCGCCAACATCACCATCCAAGGTTCTTCCGGCTTGAGCGAGGAAGAAATCGAACGCATGGTGAAAGACGCCGAAGCCAATGCCGAAGAGGATAAAAAACTGCACGAACTGGTGCAGAGCCGCAACCAGGCCGAGGCCTTAATTCACTCTGTGAAAAAATCACTGGCCGACTATGGCGACAAACTCGATGCAGCCGAGAAAGAAAAAATCGAAGCCGCGCTGAAAGAAGCCGAAGAAGCCGTGAAAGGCGACGACAAAGCCGCTATCGATGCCAAAGCCGAAGAGCTGGGCAAAGCCAGCCAGAAACTGGGCGAAATGCTGTACGCTGATGCCCAGAAGCAGGCTCAGGAAGCCCAAGCCGGCCAGTCTCCCGACAGCGAGCAGTCGAAAAAAGGCGACGATGTAGTGGATGCCGAGTTTGAAGAAGTGAAAGACGACAAATAAGCATCAGCCACTTAGTGTGATGGAGGCTACCTGAAAATTTTCAGGTAGCCTTTTTGTTTGGCGGGATGATTTATATAGCTAATGTTCTATGGTGGATTAAAATTCAATGATACTACGTTGCCAACGCCCTTATATGCTATCTGTACTCAGTGGGCGTTAACGCCTTGTCTCATTTTTATTTTAATCCACCATATCTTAGCCGGATGTGATAGCCAAAAACCAAAAAATCGTTATAATCCGATGTTTTATTTTTGAATAAACGGGAAAACAAAAATGTCGATATTAATCCGATTAATTCAGTTGACTGTGATTGCTTGGGCAGTGTTGATGTTTGGACTGAAGTTTGAGCCGCACCACCCCGATCCGAACATGAACGAATATATCAAGTCTGCCTTCTACCTAGTGCCGGTGGCCTGCCTTTCGCTGCTGCACGGCTGGGGGCGCGAAAGCAAGGGGCTACACGGTGCGGGTTGGGCGGCAAGGGGGTTTATGCTGCTGATATTCAGTGGTTTCGCATTTTCGCTGTATCACGCCCGCAAGGAAGCCATACCCTTGCAAAACTATCTGTTGAGCACGGCGGTAACGCTTAGCATTGTGCTGGTGTTGTTCTGCGTGCCGTATTTCCTCGGCAGGAAAATGTGGCGGATAAGCGCGGGATATTGAAAAGCTTCGGCTTGGGCCGAGCCAACGGAAAGGCTACCTGAAAAACCTTTTTTGTTTTCAGGTAGCCTTTCTCTATTTTCAACTTATTGTTTCTAACCAAAGAAACCCATGCGCACTTGAATCAGTTTTTCCAATTCGCTCACCACGCGACGGCGGGCTACGAACAAGATGATGTGGTCGCCGTCGGCCAGCTGCACGTCTTGGTGCCCCATAAACACTTCTTCATCGCGTACCACGGCGGCAACGTGGCAGCCGTTGGGCCAGCGCACGGCGCTCACGCGGCGGCCGACCAGCTTGGACGTGTCTTTATCGCCGTGTACCACGATTTCGATGGCTTCGGAATTGCCGCCACGCAGGGGGTGGACGGCTTCCACGTCGCCGCGCCGGATGTGCGCCAGAATCGAGCCGATGGTCACCAAGTGGGGAGATACGGCGATGTCGATAGTATTACCTTGCAGCAAATCCACATAGCTGGAACGGTTAACGATGGCGATAACGCGTTTCGCACCGAGGCTTTTGGCCAGCATGCCGGCCATGATGTTGTTTTCGTCGTCGTTGGTGAGCGCGCAGAACACGTCGATTTCGTCGATGTATTCGCCTTCCAGCAGGCTTTCGTCGGCGGCAGAGCCGTGCAGCACCAGGGTGCTGTTGAGGTTTTCCGAAAGCCATTCAGCGCGTTTTTCGTTGATTTCGATGATTTTCACATCGAAACGGTCTTCCAGCTGGCGGCTGAGGCGGAAACCGATTTGGCCGCCGCCGGCAATCATCACGCGCCGCGTGGGCTGCTGCTGCGGGCGCAATTCGCGCAACACTTCGGCCACTTGCGAAGTGGCGGCCGCCACGAATACTTCGTCGCCCTGCTGAATCACGGTTTGCGGCGTGGGCATAATCAGTTTGTTGTTGCGGTAGATGGCGCAGATTTGGCAGTCGGTGCCTTCGGGCAGGTGTTCGTGGATGGTGTGGATGGGCTGCCCCAACAGCCGCCCGCCGCTTTGCGCACGCACCACGAGCATGCGCACTTTATCTTCGGCAAAGGTGAGCACCTGCAAGGCGCTGGGGTGGCAGAGCAAATCAGCCAGCCGCTCGGTAACCAGCTGTTCTGGGCAGATGGATTCGCTCACGCCGAACAAATCGAGCGTGCCGCGGCCGTCGTTATCTTCTTCGGCGTCGGGACCGGTGAATTCCAAATAATCGGAAAGGCGCACGCGGGCAATACGGTTGGGGATGTTGAACAGGCTGGAAGCCAGTTTGCAGGCGGCCAGATTGGTTTCATCGTGGCGGGTAAGGGCAAGCAGTAGGTCGGTGTCGTAGGCGCCGCCTTCGGCCATCACGGCGGGAGAAGAGCCGTTGCCCAGCAGGGTTTGCACATCGAGCTTGCTGCCGATGTTGCGCAGGGCTTCGGGATCGTTATCGATAATGGTAACGTCGTGGTTGGGGATTTCCACCAGATTCTGTGCCACGGCAGTGCCCACTTGGCCGCTACCTAAGATGAGGATTTTCATATTAGAAGATTGGGCTTGGCGGCCAAAGTTTCAGGTAGCCTGCCAAGCGGTTGGGAAATAAAGATAAATGCGGAAAGCTGCTTCAAACCACAGCGGGCTGAAGGCCGGAAGCCAGCTGTTTGAGCCGCTCGGGCTTGAGCAGGCGGATGTGTTTGTATTCCACTTCAATCAGCCCTTCCTGGCTGAATTTGGAGAGCGTACGGCTCACCGTTTCCAGCTTCAGCCCCAAATAGCTGCCGATTTCCTCGCGCGACATGCGCAAAATAAAATCATTGGCCGAGAGGCCGCGTTTTTTCAGCCGTTGCGACAAATTCAGCAAAAACGCCGCCAGCCGCTCTTCGGCACGCATATTGCCCAAAAGCAGCATCACGTTTTGATCGCGCACAATTTCCTGGCTAAACAAGCGGTAGAAATGCAGCTGCAATTCCGGCACCGCCGCACAAAGCTCCTCCATGCTGGCATAAGGCAGCTCGCATACTTCCGTGTCTTCCAGCGCCACCGCATCGCAGTAGTGTATTTGGTTGCAAATGCCATCCATGCCCACCAGTTCGCCCGACATAAAAAAACCGGTAACCTGATCGCGCCCGTCGTGGCTGGCGATAACCGTTTTCAGGAAACCGGTGCGCACCACAAACAGCGAATCAAACCCGTCGCCGTTGCGAAACAGGAAATCGCCCTTTTTCAGGCGGCGGCTGCGTTTGATAACCGCATCAACGCGCTCTACCGCCACCGCAATCGCGGCATTGGGCTGGCATAGCTCTTTAAAAACGCAGCGCGAGCAAGTTGTGGAGTGGGACATGGCTTTCATGTGTGTGCTAACTTTCTAAGCAATCTGAGCTTATGAAGCGGCGGCAATTATCGTTTATACTTACCGCCCGGCAATAGTCGGAGCAATTTGCCAAACACCGGCATTTTACCCGATTTCACAAACAAAACCTATTACTACATATTTATCAAAAAATAACAGCAATCTAACCACTACCATGTCTGCCAACCGTACCCAAGAAATCATCTTCGACCGCAAGCTTATCGCCTCCCTGCCTGCCAACGGCCCACGCTACACCTCCTACCCCACCGCCGACCGCTTCCACACAAGCTTTACCGCCGAAGACTACATTCAAGCCGTGCAAAACCGCACGCCCGGCCCCCTCTCGCTCTATATCCACATCCCCTTCTGCAACACCATCTGCTACTACTGCGGCTGCAACAAAATCATCACCAAAGACACCGCACGCGCCGACCAATACCTGGGCTACCTGAAAAAAGAATTCGCCCTGCAGGCCGAACTCCTGCAAGGCAAACCCGAATTGGCGCAGCTGCACTTCGGCGGCGGCACCCCCACCTTCCTCTCCGATGCCCAGCTCGATTTCGTATTCGGCCTCATCCGCGAGCACTTCACTCTGATGCCGCAAGGCGAATACTCCATCGAAATCGACCCGCGCAAAGTAAGCCGGGAAACCGTGCTGTTTCTCGGCTCGCTCGGCTTCAACCGCATGAGCGTGGGCATTCAGGATTTCGATCCCCAAGTGCAGCAAGCCGTAAACCGCATCCAGAGCGAAGAAGAAACCCGTGTGGTGATCGAAGCCGCCCGCGAAGCCGGCTTCCAATCCGTGAGCGTCGATTTGATTTACGGCCTGCCGCACCAAACCCCCGCCACCATGCAGCAAACGCTGGACAAAGTGCTCGCCCTCAACCCCGACCGGCTGGCGGTTTACCACTACGCCCACCTGCCGCACATCTTCAAACCCCAGCGCCGCATCGACACCAATGCCGTGCCCGACAGCAACACCAAGCTCGACATGCTCCAGCAAATCGTGCAGCGGCTGGGCAGCGAAGGCTACGTCTTCATCGGCATGGACCATTTCGCCAAGCCCCAAGACGAGCTCGCCGTTGCCCTGCGCGAAGGCCGCCTGCAACGCAACTTCCAAGGCTATTCCACCCACGCCGACTGCGACCTCATCGCCGTCGGCCTCTCCTCCATCGGCAAAATCGGCCGCATCTACAGCCAAAACCAGCGCCAAATCGAAGCCTACTATGCCGACCTCGATGCCGGCCGGCTACCCCTGTTCCGCGGCTACCTGCTCGACGAAGACGACCTGCTGCGCCGCCGCCTCATCCAAGACCTCATGTGCCGCTTCGGCCTCGAATTTGCCGATTACGAAGCCGAATGCCGCCAGCCCTTCGCCCAATATTTCGCCGCCGAGCTGGCCGATGTGACCACCCTCGCCGCCAAAGGCCTGCTTGAGCTCAATGCACCCAGCCTAACCGTTACTCCAAAAGGCCGCTTCCTCATCCGCAACATCGCCATGGTGTTCGACCGCCACCTGCGCTCCCGCGACACAGCCGCCAAATATTCGCAAACCGTGTAAACAAGGTTTCAGGTAGCCTTTATCCGGCAAGCAAAGGCTACCTGAAAGCACAAGCCGCCAGGCA
>CAUPYH010000055.1:0-10974 GCA_963515595.1 uncultured Eikenella sp.
GCAATATCAGGATGGGCGGCCTGCGCCTTATCCACCGCCACCGAAGCCATGCGCGAGAGCATGGCTTTGCCTTGGTTGGCATTGAAGCCGGCATTGAGGGCGACGAATTTGCCGTTGATGCGGATGCCAGTTCGCTGGGCATGGCGTTCTTCGCCGGTATATTGGTTGACACCGATGTCCACAGTTTGGGTTTGCGGTACACCAGACAATGGAAGGGATGTTTGAATTGGGGTGTGCGCTTATCGTTATCAAGGAGCATACGCCACACGGCCGATTTGCTGAAATTGCTGAAAAAGAATTTGGGTTAGGTCGCTGCGAATCACAACGACTGATGAATGCCACATTGCGCTTTACCGACCCGAAGATGAAGCAGGCACAACCCAAGCTGATGACCTTGGGTAAATCAAAACTGCTGGAATTGTTGGTTGAAGAGGATGACACCTTGTTGGAGCTTGCTGACGGCGGCGACATCAATGGTCACACTCTAGACGACATTGACCGCATGACCCGCAACGAACTCCGCGCCGCTCTGCGCGAAAGCCGTGAAACCGCCGAGGCCAAAGACAAAATCATCGCCGACAAAAACAAGAAGGTGGACGAGCTGGCCGAGAAGCTGGCCAAGAAGCAAAAGGGCAAAGAGCCGAAGCCCGAAGACGTGGGCAGCGAGCTGACCATGCGGCTGGCTTCGATCACGGTGGGCATCCGCAGCGACATCAATACCCGCCTGGCGGCACTGTTTGAAGAGATGCAGGCGCACGGTTTGGCGCACGGCTACAACCACGAGCCGCAGATGGTGGGCAGCCTCAACCAACTCATCATGGATTTGGAAGGGGTGCGCGACCGCTACGCCCTGCCGCAGGAGGTGCCGGACGATGATGAAACGCCGGAATGGATGCGGCCGGAAGGGGAATAATCATGGCGGTGCTGATTTTGCCTCAAAAGCTGGCGGAAATCGCCAACCGGGCGGCCGAGCTGCCGCACGGCGGCAAGTCGGCCTACCTCAAGGAGCAGGCCGCCCTGCTGGGCATCTCCGTACAGACATTGCACCGCAGGCTGAAGGCAGACACGGTGCGGACGCCGCGCAAGCGGCGCAGCGATGCCGGAAAAATCGCGCTCAGCCTGGAGGATGCCAAGATGATTGCCGCCGCCCTGATGGTGACGCCGCGTAACAAAGGCAAGCAGCTGATGACGGTGGAGGCGGCAGTGGACATGCTGATTGCCAATAACGAAATCGACCCGGTGCGGGTGGACAAGGAAACCGGCGAAGTGGTGCGCCTGAGCGCCAGCACCATCTGCCGCGCCCCGAAACACTACCGCCTGCACCCGAAACAGCTGAACCAGCCCGACCCCGTGAACGCGCTGCAGAGCCTGTATCCCAACCACTGCTGGCAGATTGACGCCTCTTGGTGCGTGCTGTTCTACCTGCCGAGCAAAGAGAAACCTGGGCGCAGCGAGCTGAATTTCATGGGTGCGGCGGAGTTTTATAAAAACAAACCGCGAAACCTCGAGAGCATCGCCTTGGACAGGGTATGGCGCTATGTGGTGTACGACCATTGCAGCAGCTGCATTTTCGTGTGGTATGTGTTCGGCGACGAGAACTCGGAAAACCTGTGCGAAACCTTTATCCAGGCGATGCAGCCGAAGGCAGACAGGGGCAGGTTTCCCTTCTGCGGCCGCCCGACTTTGGTGATACTTGACCCGGGTGCGGCCAACACAGGCTACGGTTTCAACAACCTGTGTTCGCAGCTTGAGGTAAAGGTACAGATTAACAAACCGGGCAACGCCCGTGCCAAAGGCGGGGTGGAGAACGGCAACAATCTGGTGGAAACCCAGTTTGAAGGCAAGCTGAAATTCCAACGGATAGACAGCATCGAACAGCTGCAGGAGCAGGCCAACCAATGGATGATGTTTTTCAACGGGGTGAAGAAACACAGCCGAACCAACATCAGCCGCTTTGCCGCCTGGCAGAAAATCAGGCCGGAGCAGCTTATCCTGTCGCCGCCAGCCGATTACTGCCGCGAACTGGTGCTGAGCCGCCCCGAAGCACGCAAGGTCAAACCCGACCTGACCGTCAGCGTCGGCAGCAAGCTCTACGATGTGCGCGAGGTGCCGTTCGTGATGGTGGGCGAAAGCCTGACCGTAGCCAAGAACCCTTGGCGGCAGGGGGCGGTGCGGGTGCAGCGCTTCGATGAGAACGGACAGGAATACTGGTTGGAAGTGCCGGAAGTGGCAATCAACGAATGGGGCTTCCGTGCGGATGCCGCCGTCATCGGCGAGGAATACAAAGCCCATGCCGACACTCCGGCGCAGACCAACAAAAAAGAGCTAGAAAAACTGGTTTACGGCGCGGCCACGCAGGAAGAAGCCGCAGCCAAACGCAAGGCCAAAGCCACTTTGACCCAAACCACCCGCCGTTATTTCGGCCTTTGCCACCAAAAAGGCTACCTGAAAACCCATTCCGCTATATAATCGCCCGGTTTTCTCATTCTTAAGGCTACCTGAAACCATGAAAGCCATGATTCTGGCTGCCGGGCGCGGCGAGCGGATGCGCCCGCTCACCGACACCCTGCCCAAACCCATGCTCCCCTGCGGCCGCGAGCCGCTCATCGGCTGGCATTTGCGCCGCCTGGCCGCCGCCGGTATCAGAGAAATCGTTATCAACCACGCCTGGCTCGGCGAAAAAATCGAACAAGGCCTCGGCAACGGCAGCCGTTACGGCGTGTCTATCCGATATTCGCCCGAAGCACCCGGCGGGCTGGAAACCGCAGGCGGCATCGCCACCGCCCTGCCGCTCTTAGGCAGCGAGCCTTTCCTGGTGATCAACGGCGACATCCTTACCGATTTCGACTGCCGCACCGCCATCGAGCGTGCCGCCCAAATGAGCGAGCACACCCTCGCACACCTCTGGCTCGTGCCCAACCCTCCGCACCACCCGCAAGGCGACTTCCGCCTGCAAGCCGGCGGCCAAGTTACCGACACCGAATCCCAAGAGCCCGCCCACACCTTCAGCGGCATCGGCCTCTACCGCCCCGAGCTTTTCACCCACACCGCCGCCCACCAACGCGCCAAACTCGCCCCTCTGTTGCGCCAAGCCATGCAGCAAGGCCAAGTGTGCGGCGAAATGCACACCGGCCTGTGGCTCGACGTAGGCACGCCCGAACGTTTGCAGGAAGCCGCCCGCATCAGCGGGCAATGGGCAGACTGATACTGATTGATCCAAAATCCGTTTTAGCTTTATAGAAATTCCGCTTCTTTCGTAAGCTCCGTTTTAACTTCGTTGAAGCAGATGCTTTCAGGTAGCCTTCTCCTTTGCTTAAAGGCTACCTGAAACCCAAACTCCTTTATCGGCCAATCCATTATGAACGCCAAGCACACCCTCGAACGCTACAGCCAAGAGCAGTACACCGCCCAAGAAGCCCAGCGCCTTGCCCAGCAAATCATCTTCGGTCCCATCGCCTTCCAAGCCTCCCGCCTGATGGTGAAATTCGGCATCCTCGAGCGGCTCAACCGCGCCGCTGAAGGCCAAACCCTCGAAGAAATCGCCCAAGAAGCCAAGCTCAGCCGCTACGCCGCCCAAGTACTGCTCGAAGCCTCCCTCTCCATCGGCACCGTCCTCTGTGAAAACGAACGCTACCGCATCAGCAAAGTCGGCTGGTTTTTAATCAAAGACCCCATGTCCCCCATCAACATGGATTTCGTGCACGACGTCTGCTACCAAGCCGCGTTCGACCTCGAAGCTGCCCTGCTCGAAGGCCGACCCGCCGGGCTCAAAGTGTTCGGCAACTGGCCCACCGTGTATGAAGGCCTCTCCAGCCTTCCCCCGCGCGCCCTCGAAAAATGGCTCGCCTTCGACCACTTCTATTCCGACCAATCCTTCCCCGCCGCGCTGAAAATTGTCTTTTCCCAACCCGTCCGCCGCCTGCTCGACGTAGGCGGCAACACCGGCCGCTGGGCATTGCAATGCGTGGCATACAACCCGGAAGTGCAGGTCACCATCATGGATTTACCACAACAAATCCAACTGATGAAAGAGCACACCGCCAGCCTGCCTGGTGCCGAACGCATCCACGGCCACCCCGCCAACCTGCTCGACCCCGCCACCCCATTCCCCGAAGGCTTCGACGCCATCTGGATGAGCCAATTCCTCGACTGCTTTACCGAACAGCAAGTTACCTCCATCCTCAGCCGTGCCGCCGCCAGCATGAGCGAAAACAGCACCCTCTACATCCTCGAGCCCCTGTGGGACAGGCAAAAATATGAAACCGCCGCCTACTGCCTCACCCAAACCAGCCTCTACTTCACCGCCCTGGCCAACGGCAACAGCAAAATCTTCCACAGCGCCGACCTCAGCCGCTGCATCGAAGCCGCCGGCCTGCAAATAGCCAAAATCCACGACAACCTCGGCCTCGGCCACAGCCTCTTGTGCTGTAAGAAAGCGTAAAATAGAAAAAGGCTACCTGAAAAACCAAACTGCAGTTTTCAGGTAGCCCCCAAACCAAACAAAAGGGAAACATCATGCCTATTAACAAACCTGCCGCCATCTCTGCCGCCCTGCTACTGGCCATTTCTTCTATTGCACAAGCAGAAACTGATTTTGACTTTAACCAAATTCCTGCCGATGAACGGCAACGGTTTTTTCAAGAAACAGCTAACGAAATCAACAAAGAACTGCCCTATACTCGCCAAGATAGTTCAATCACTCTCTATAAAGTCTCTTTTAGAAACAACCAATTTATCTATGATATTAAGATAGACCTAGACAAAATGGATATCCTGCCAGAAATCCGTTCGCCCGAAGCCATCCGCAGTATCCTGCAACCGGCTGCTGCAGAATTGATTTGCCAGACATCGGAAATGGTTGAGATGAATAAACAAGTCGGCCTCACCGCCCGCTACCACATTCAAGACTGGCGGCAACCCGTCATCGTTACCATGCCCAAAGGCCATTGTGCAGCCTACCGCAACAAAACCAGAGACGAACTTGCCGCAGATTCCGTAACCGCCATGGCCTCCACCATAATCCCCCAAATCAATCGTAAGTTGCCAATACAATACGACAACTCCACGCTCGAACGTGTTACCTTCGATGCCGATGCTCGCGTAATGCACCAATACTTTACCCAAAACGACCCCGAACTAGCCGCACTATCCCCATCCACCATCCGACAGCGTTTGCAACAACAAGCAGCAGCAA
This sequence comes from uncultured Eikenella sp., assembly GCA_963515595.1. Taxonomy (GTDB): domain Bacteria; phylum Pseudomonadota; class Gammaproteobacteria; order Burkholderiales; family Neisseriaceae; genus Eikenella. Next base: position 5,195 of record CAUPYH010000055.1, read on the forward strand.
ACTTATGCCGTGATCCCTCGGCCATGCGCATGAACCACTACTATTCCACCACCATACATACCACCCTCCCCGGCCACGCCACCCCCTTCGAAATCACCATCCCCAAAGGCCACTGTAACCGCCAACGCTAAACCAAAAGGCTACCTGAAAGCGTAAATACCAACGCAACTCAAACGAGCAATTCAGGTTTCTGCAAAGCTAAAACCAAACCGCAGTTTTCAGGTAGCCTCCAACCCGCATAAAAGGAAACCACCATGCAAGCAATCAAATTAGCCCTCATCCTATCCGCCGCCACCCTACCCCTTGCCGCCCAAGCCAAGCAGCCCGCCCGCCAAGCCCCCGGCCTGCCCCAATTCATCCGCAGCATCAACCGGGACGCGCCCATCAAATTCGGTCCCTTTACCATCCGTCATGCTGCCGCGCAAGGCGGCAACATCCTGATTGATGCCACCATCAACAGCCAACTGCTCCCCCTGCCGCCTGCTGCCGAACGCGAGCCCACCGTCCAAGCCCTGCAAACCCTTGCCGAAGCCTCCTGGTGCGAACACCCCCAATTCCCCGACCTCAACCAAACTCGCAGCCTCACCATCCGCTACACCATCAGCGGCGAAACCGCCCCCATCAATATCACCATCCCTGCCGGCCGCTGTGCTCAAATCCAAAGCAGCCAAAGCCCGGCGCAACAGGAAGAAAACGGCCAAATCGCCGCCCTCATCCTCCTCATTCCCGGCATGAACCAGCGCCTCCCCCTAACCGAAGACAAACTTACTCTGCAACGCGTCCGCTTCGACCACACCGCACGTACCATGCACAAATACCTCACCCTCAACGACCCCGAGCTCGCCAAACAGCCCGTCGCACAAATCCGCGCCAAACTGCAAACCGAAGCCCACACCCTCGTGTGCGACGACCCCCTGCTCGCCCAAAGCAACCGCTACTACCCCACCACCCACCACTTCACCCTCCCCGGCCAATCCGAAACCTTCGAAGCCGCCGTTGCCAAAAACAGCTGCACCGAAGACGCAAAATAAACCGCCCGGGCACACAAAGGCTACCTGAAACCTCGGCTTCGCAGAGATTTGCAAAACCCGCTTTCAGGTAGCCTGTATAACCGAGAACAATTAAATCTTCTCCACTCCCTCCATCATGAAACCCCTACTCTCCATCCTGTCCATATCCCTTCTCGCCGCCTGCTCCAACCCGACCGAAACCCTACAGCAAGCCCCCTCTGCGCCCGCACCTGCACCGAACACCGCCTCCATCCCCGCAGCCGCACCAACGCCCGCCGCAGGCGAAGACCTGTCTATGGTGTCACACACCCAAGAATTCACAAAACCCCAGTCCACCCAAGAAGATGCCGTACTGGTGGAAAGCACCGTATACAGCAAAACCGAAAACGGCCCCGTCCTGCTCACCCGCCATACCGTCCTCCCACAAGACCGCCTCAACCAAGACCACAAAACCCACGGCCTCGTCTGCTGGAACTGCGAAAACCACCTCAGCTCCTATTTCGACCTTGCCAGTACCCGCTTCGACCCGGACACCCCGAGCGGCGTATACTTCACCATGATCATCAACTCCACCGATGAGGAATCCGGCAACACACCACGCTCCAGCATATTGAAACTGCACATAAACTGCGCCAACGGCCAAGGCACGCTCCTCACCAACACCCTCTACAGCAGCTTCTTCGGGCGCGGCCAAGCCCTCACCCGCGACATCCCGCGCAACGAAGCCTTCGTACTTGATCCGCACACCGTAACCCCCCAAACCCTCGCCGCCGCCGAAGCCTGCCGCATACAGGCACGCCCGCTGTGGAACAGCCGCATGGCCGTGGAAAAACTCGAAGCCGCCATCATCAACAAAAACCTGCAACGCCGGCAGGAACGCGAGCAAGGCAGCCGATAGGCTACCTGAAAACCGAACTCATACCATGTAAAAACCACCCGCAAGCCAAGCTCCGCAGAAACCCCGTTTCAGGTAGCCCAACCCGGGAAGCAACAGGAAACCTCATGTCCGCACGCCTTCAAACCCTCCTCCTAACCGCCTTGCTGGCCGCCGCCCCAATCATCCAAGCCCAGCCCACCCGGCAAGAGCTGCAAACCATCATCAATTCCATCAATCGCAAACCATCTGTCCGTTTCGGCAGTAACACCGCTAGCCATAGAGTATCGTTGGAAAATGGCCATGTCGTGTTTGATGTCGTTATCAATCCAGAATCCCCTTCTCAGCCCAAACCCCTTCCGATTGACTTACTGCCTCTCCTGCAATCCAACCTGTCAGATCTAAACTTAGGATTTTTATGCGGAAGCAGAGAAGCTTGGCAACTCAGTGATCTATCAGGCGTAATCATGCGCTATCGTCTGACGGATAGGCGCAATGATGTTATTACTGCCACGCTCCCTAAAGGATATTGCGCTACCCATTCCACCATCCATCCCCAAACAGAGTCTGAAAAAATGGAAGTTGCAGCGAACATTGCAGCCACTACAAATCAACAGTTACCACTCAAACTGAACGAGCAACTAACTTTGACACGGGTAGCAGTGGACACAAAGAATCCAACCATGCACCGATACTTCATCATTACCGACCCATCCATCATCGGCTCAAACTTATCCGCTTTCCGTACCTTTCTCCAACAATCTCTAGAAAACGCCACCTGCACCGATCGGACAAATGCCGAAAACAACCGTCATTTCGCCACACACGAACACCTTACTTTCGCCAACCGCTCGGGTTCAATCGATGTCGTCATCCCCAAAGGCTTTTGCGCCAACCGCCGATAGGCAGCAGCCAAAAAAGGCTACCTGAAACCCCGTTCCGAGTTTTCAGGTAGCCTTTATCGCATCAATCAAACTGTATTAAGACCCGCTAAATAGGCTCTTAAACCACAGCACGATGCTGTCCCACAGGCGGCCGAAGAAGCCGGCTTCGGCCACGTCGTTGAGCGCCACCACGTCTTTCTGCGCCACCACGCGGTTTTGTGCGTCCATAAATTTCACGGTGCCGAGCACTTGGCCTTTGCTAATCGGCGCGAGTACGGGCTGCACGGTTTCCAGTACGGGCTGGAGCTGCGCGGCCTGGCCGTGCGGCACGGTGATGTAGGTGGCGTCGATAAAGCCCACGTTCACGGCGTTATCCGCGCCTTTGTACACTTTCACCTGCGAAATGGCGGTCTCGGCCTCATACAGCTTGGGCGTGTCGTAGGATTGCAGCGCCCAGTTGAGCAGTTTGCTGCTCTCGGCGGCGCGCGCCTGCATGCTTTCGGTGCCCACCACCACGGAAATCACGCGGCGGCCGTTGCGTTTGCTGGAGGCCACCAGGTTGTAGCCGGCGCTGTCGGTGTGGCCGGTTTTCATGCCGTCCACGTCTGGGTCGCGGTAGAGCAGCAGATTGCGGTTGGGCTGGGTGATGTTGTTGTAGCTGTAGGATTGGATGGCGTAGAGCGGATAGTATTGCGGATAATCGTGAATGATCGCCGCGGAAAGGGTGATGAGGTCTTGCACCGAGGTGTAGTGCTGCGCGCCGGGCAGGCCGGTGCTGTTTTCAAAATGGGTGTCGTTCATGCCGAGCCGTTTGGCTTCGGCGTTCATCAGCTGCACAAACTGCGCCTCGCTGCCGGCCACGGCTTCGGCCAGGGTGATAGAGGCATCGTTGCCGGACTGCACAATCACCCCTTTGAGCAAATCGTCCACGCGGGCAGGGGTTTTCGGGTCGAGGAACATGCGCGAACCTTCCGCTTTCCAGCCCTGCTCGGACACGGTAAAGGTTTGATCCGGTTTGAGCTTGCCTTCTTCCAGCGCTTTAAACACCAAATAGGCGGTCATCAGCTTGGTAAGCGAGGCGGGCTCGATGTGTTCGTTTAATTTGTGCGAGGCGAGCATCTGGCCGCTTTGCGCGTCGTACACGGCATAGGCCGAGGCTTTGATTTCGGGCAGCCCCACAGCGGTTACGGGCTGGGTGGCGGCGGAATTGGCAGCGGCAGCCGGAGCGGAAGCGGCGGGGGCAGAGGCTTGGCGGGGGGCAGAAGCGGCTTGCGGCGCGGCCTGCACCTGCCAACCGGCCACTAAAAGGGATAGGGTGAGAAGGGTGAGTTTTTGTTTCATTGCGTTGTCTGTTTGATTTGATTGAATGGTTTGCCGCCAGCAGGCTTGGGATTGAGGCTACCTGAAAGCGGAACTGCAACGAAGTTAAAGCGCAGCGGAGGTGCTGCAAGGCAGAAATTTTTCAGGTAGCCTGCCGCCAAAAACCAATCATGCGGCAAAATTGCGCCGATTATAGCCGCTCAAGCTTGTATTGCTAAGCGTTTAACCTGATTTTTCTTGCCAGCGGCGGCGCAAACGGAGTATCTTGCCGCCTTTCAAAACGATTTCAGACACCGCCATCATGCCTTTGCCCCACACCGACTATCTTACCCGCATCCTCACCGCCTCCGTTTACGACGTGGCTGCCGAAACGCCGCTTGATTTCGCCCGCAACCTTTCCGCGCGCAGCGGCAACCGCATCCTACTCAAACGCGAAGACCTCCAGCCCGTTTTCTCCTTCAAAATCAGGGGCGCATACAACAAAATGGCCAAGCTGCCGCCCGAGCTTTTGCAAAAAGGCGTGATCACCGCCAGCGCCGGCAACCATGCCCAGGGCGTGGCGCTTTCCGCGCAGAAGCTCGGCTGCGAAGCCACCATCGTGATGCCCGAAACCACGCCGCAGATTAAAGTGGACGCAGTGCGCTCGCGCGGCGGCAAAGTGGTGCTCAAAGGCGTATCGTTCAATGATGCCTACGACCACGCCGTAGAGCTGGCCAAAAGCAGCGGCCAAACCTATATCCCGCCGTTTGACGACCCCGACGTGATTGCCGGACAAGGCACCATCGGGCTGGAAATCGTGCGCCAGCACTCCAAGTCGATTGATGCCGTGTTCGTGCCCATCGGCGGCGGCGGTCTGGCGGCCGGCGTGGCCGTGTTCATCAAACAGGTGCGCCCCGAAATCAAGGTAATCGGCGTGCAAACCCATGATTCCTGCGCCATGAAAACCTCCATCGAAGAAGGCCGCCTGGTGGCGCTCAAAGACGTTGGCCTGTTTTCAGACGGCACGGCGGTGAAGCTGGTGGGCGAAGAAACCTTCCGCCTGTGCCGCGAATTTTTGGACGAAATCATCACGGTGGACACCGACGCCATCTGCGGCGCGCTCAAAGATATTTTCGACGACACCCGCAGCATCTGCGAGCCAGCCGGCGCGCTGGCCTTGGCCGGCCTCAAAGCCTACATCGCCCGCGAGCAGGCGCAGGGCCAAACCCTGATTGCCGTAACCAGCGGCGCCAACATCAATTTCCACCGCCTGCGCCACGTTTCCGAGCGCAGCGAACTGAGCGAAGGCAACGAAGGCATTTTTGCCGTGTCGATTCCCGAACAGCCCGGCAGCTTCCTCAAGTTCATCAACATCTTGGGCAGCCGCAACATCACCGAATTCAACTACCGCTACGGCGACGACACCACCGCCCATATTTTCGTGGGTATCCAAAGCAAAGGCGCGGCCGACCTGGCCGCCATCAGTGCCGAACTTACCGCCGCCGGCCTGCCCAACACCGACCTCTCCGAAGACGAAACCGCCAAAATCCACATCCGCTACATGGTGGGCGGCCGCACCGGCAAAGTGGCACACGAACGCCTGTTCAACTTTGAATTCCCCGAACGCCCCGGCGCACTGGCCTACTTCCTCAACCGCATGCAGATCGGCTGGAACATCACCCTGTTCCACTACCGCAACCACGGCTCGGATTA
>CAUPYH010000056.1:0-10941 GCA_963515595.1 uncultured Eikenella sp.
GCCGCATGCTCTACGGCAAACTGCTGCTGCTGCGCCCCAACGTGCTGATTATGGATGAGCCCACCAACCACATGGACATGGAAAGCATCGAATCGCTGAACATGGCGCTGGAAAAATACAAAGGCACGCTGATTTTCGTGTCGCACGACCGCCAATTTGTGTCTTCTCTAGCCACGCAGATTATCGAGCTCGACGGCAAAGGCGGCTACGAATATTATCTGGGCGATTACGAAAGCTATCTGGCGAAAAAAGGGATTGAGTAAGACAAGTGCAGGCTGCCTGAAAAAAGCAGTGCAGTAAAGTTTCTGTGAAGCTGAAATTTTCAGGTAGCCTTAATATCTAGTTTTTATTCCTATTCCTAACAAAATAAATCACTAACTAGAGGAAAAATTAAATGGGGCAGAAAAAGTCTAATTTTGATCACTTAAATCTTGGTAATTCCATTTTTAAAGGATTTAATGATAAAGAAGGTTTGATGATCTGTGGCTGTGAATGGGGGTTCAGTAAGAAAGATCAAAGAGATTGGGAAAATGGCACATATGAAAAAGCACAAAATGTCATACATACATTTACCGATAAAACCCCTGTATTCGGCGAAAGAGCAAACACATGGCCTTATGATAATAACATTAAAAAATGGTTTAGGTTGTGGGGTTTCCCGCTTGATTGCAAAGGATTGGGCGGTGCATTTGAGAAATCCATGATCCAAACCAATTGGGCAAATACTGATGGCCATAATATGGGGGGGTCACAAAAAACTAGACAAAAACTCCTTGATATAGAACAGGTAGATAATTTCATCAGTCATATTGAAGCGTTACGACCCAGACTGATTTTATTTTTTGGTAGAGACTTAATTGATTGTCTGCAAGATAAAACGGTGTTACCTCGATTTGAACAAATTATGGGGCAATGTATCCAGCCGTTGCAATGTGTGCAAAAGCCGTCACAGTACAGAAGATTCAAAGTATTCTTTCAGGAGTTTGAACATTGTAAGATTGTTTGCCTGCCGCACGCCAGTGGTGCGCAAGGTTTGGCTGATGACTATATTGCATCGTTCAAGCCAGAAATGGCGGAAATTTTGAACAGTTATAAAATGCAACGAAATTTCTGAGAAGATATAAAAAAGTAAACATAGCCAAGATGTGTGGAATGCATATACGCGGTTCGATCCAGTAATACAGGGCGTTCGTGCCTGTGGTACCCATCCTACGAATCTAGGCTACCTAAAAATTTCAGCTTTGCAAAAATTGTCCATAGTATTCTGTATTGAATTTTAACTTCGTTGAAGTTCACTTTATTCAGGCAGCGGCCGTAGCTCGAATTCAAAAATCCGAACTACGTGGACGAAGACAAAGAAATGTCTTTCGGCGGCATGAACGGATAAGGCGGTAACGATATTTGAGGCTACCTGAAAATCGGCAAAGCGGTTTTCAGGTAGCCCATTGGTTAATTATTTAAAACGCAAGAAAGGGAAAAGATGTTTACACTCAATGGGTTTGGCACCACGTTTGTCGGTGAATGCGATTACGAACCGGACGGCACTTACGTGACCACGGCGTGGATTGTGGCTTTATGGGTACCGCTGATTCCGCTATATAGCGCGCGGGTTTTGTCGGTGGAGCCGACCATGTTGTCGGGCACGAATTATCAAATCATCAAGCAGCCGGTGCATTGGGGTCAGGCTCGGCGGATATGGGCGTACACGCTCGGCATACCCGCACTGCTTGCCCTGTTTGTTTGGATGGCGGGCGTGTTGGATTCATTGTCGCCGCTGGCAGGGCAAATCTCATTTTGGCTGGCGGTGGGTGCGATGTTTGCCTACGCCCTTTTGCCGTTTTTCCTGCGCTATCGGGCCTGCAAGGCAATCGGTTTGTGCTACAAAGAGTTGAAAGTCTCGCCGATTACTTGGCTGGCAATCGTGTTGCTGTTGCTTGCCATCGGTTATGTGGCGTTTTTTGGAAACCAACTATAGCGAAGGCCTGGAATCGGCTCAATCTTGAGGCTGCCTGAAAATCGGTAAAGCGGTTTTCAGGCAGCCTTTGTTTTACGTGCGCCCCACACAAACAGCGCCACGCCCGCCCATACCCACAGATAACCGGCAAACTGCATACGGCTGAACGGCTCGTGGAAGGCGGTGAGGCCGAGTAGGAATTGCAGGCTGGGCGAGAGGTATTGCAATATGCCTATGGTGTTGAGGCGGATGTGTTGCGCGGCGGCACTTGGCTGTGGGCAAGGGACAACCAAAGTTCGGATTTTGCTAAAAGCAGCCTGCACTTGGAAAACAGTAAGTGCAGGCTGCTTTTTAAAGGGTTCAACGCTCCAAAGCAGCCTGCACCCACATTCGCAGTTTTCAGTAAGTGCAGGCTGCCTTCGGTGCGATAATACCGTTCGGCAAAATAGTTACCCGGCAATATTGCCACCGCAGAATGGGCTTTCCGTCTGTTTTATATCTCCTGCTGCTGCATCATTTTTATGGCTGTGGCATGAAGCATTTAAATTAACCGTATCTTCTAGCCGACAAAAAGGCCGCCTGAAATTCCAGACGGCCTTTGTTTATCCGACTAATCCATCAATACCAGCCGCGCAACTTCATCGCTTTTTCAACGCGGCGGATACTCATCATGTACGAAGCGGTACGCAAGTCCACGTCATACTCTTGCGCCAGATTCCAAATATCGCGGAACGCGCGGCGCAGGACGACGGTTTCTTTTTCCTGAACTTCGTCAAATTCCCAGTAATAGCCTTGCAGGTTTTGCACCCATTCAAAATAGGAAACGACCACGCCGCCGCAGTTCGCCAGAATATCGGGCACGACCAATACGCCGTTTTGACGCAGGATGGCATCGGCTTCAGGTGTAGTCGGGCCGTTTGCGCCTTCGACCACGATTTTGGCGCGTACTTTGCCCGCGTTTTCGGAAGTCAGTTGGTTTTCCAGCGCGCAAGGGGCGAGTACGTCCACATCCAATGCCAAGAGTTCGGCGTTGCTGATTTCTTTGCCGTAACCGGCTTCGTTGGTAATGAAGCCTTTTTCTTGGAACTCTTTGAAGAGGGCTTCCATATCCAAGCCGTTTTCGTTGTAGATGGCGACGTCAACGGTGGAAACGGCAACGACTTTCGCGCCGGATTGATGCGCGTAATAGCCTGTGTGATAGCCCACATTGCCGAAGCCCTGAATGGCGTAGGTCGCGCCTTTCACGTCTTTGCCGAGTTTTTCCAAAGCTTGGACGGCGGCGAAGTTCACGCCGTAACCTGTCGCTTCGGTACGCGCCAAAGAGCCGCCGAATTCGACCGGTTTACCTGTGAACACGCCCGGCGCAGATTTTTTAACGACGTTTTCGTAGGCATCGACCATCCACGACATGATTTTGCCGTTGGTGTTCACATCGGGGGCAGGAATATCGATTTTTTCGCCGATGAGCGGGGAAATGGCTTCGGAATAAGCGCGTGCAATGCGTTCCAACTCTGCTTCGGAATAATCGCGCGGATCCAAAGTAATGCCGCCTTTGCCGCCGCCGTAAGGAATGCCCGCAACGCAGCATTTGATGGTCATCCAAATCGACAGGGCTTTGACTTCGTCCAAATTCACATTGGGATGGAAACGCACGCCGCCTTTGTAGGGGCCGACGGCGTTGTTGTGTTGCGAACGGTAGCCGGTGAAGGTTTTGACCGTGCCGTTGTCGAGTTTGACGGGGAAGCTGACTTCCAAGGCACGTTGCGGATTTTTCAGGATTTCATACACCGCAGGGTCGGCATTGAGTCGGTCGCAGGCGGTTTTCACCTGTTTGCGGGCGATTTCGAACGGATTCAGCGTTTCTTTTGCAGTAGATTGGGACATTTTTCCTCCTTCTCATGTTGGGTTGAGGTAAAAGGGCTTGCGATCGTAACTATAACCAATTTCCAAACAAAATATAATAGAGTGTGGTCAATAATTGAAAAATATATTCATTTGTATAGGGTTTTATTTTCCCCAGTTTTTCAATATTTGTTTTCGACGGCCAATGGGTATGTCGGAATGAGCGGATGTAATGGGGATGTTGATGGTATGAATCAGCGGAAATTTCAAACAAGCTATTTTTCAATGGCTGCATATGAAATGATAAATAGATAGTTGATAATGCTTAAAAACGGATGGCTCGCGGCGGTGGCAAGGCGGTGTGGCGATGTCGGCGCATTACAAAACATGGGGCGTTGAAAAAGCTGTCTGCACGGAATGGGAGGTGGGCAGGGAGGGCTGAGGCGGTTATCAGTGTAGCGATACAAATCAAAACGGGACGGTTGTTCAAAACCGTCCCGCCATTTTTTGGCTGCCTGCCTGTTGTAGCTGCCTTTGCCTTTCTTTTTGCGTTCCGTTTTGTGCCGGAACAGATTGGAGCGCACCAGCGCTTTGAGTGCGTTATCACGGATTTTTCCTTTATTGAGTTGATGTGTCATCGGGCTTTCCTTTTGTTTTGTATTAAAACGGGCGCGGATTGTAGCCGGTGGCAATAATGCAGGCAAGTTGGATGTGGATATGCTGTATTTTTCAGGTAGCCTTTACATGGAACAGGCTACCTGAAAACTTAAATGCTTAAGCGCTTTCTTGCTCCAGCACAAACCTAGCGCCTTGGTCCTGCGCCAAGAGTTCGGCGAGGGCAGGCAGGTTGGCGGCGAGCTGTTCGGCCAGCAGGTAGGGCGGATTGATAACGAACATGCCGCTGCCGTGCATGCCGAAGCCGTCGCTGCGCGGGGCATGGGCATGCAGTTCGGCTTGCAGCCAATGGGTAATGGGCAGTTTGCGCAGTTCGGCGGGTAGTTGGCGGCTTTCTTCGCGCGAAAGGCAGGGATACCACAGTAAATAGCAGCCGGTGGCGAAGCGGCGCAGGGTAGCCTGCAGGGTTTTGACTACTTGGCGGTAGTCTTGTTTTTGTTCGTAGGGCGGATCGATGAGGATTAGGGCGCGGCGGGGCGGGGGCGGCAGGAGGGAAATCAGGCCTTGGTAGCCGTCGCTTTGTTTGGCGATGATGCGGCGGTCGGCGCGGGTATTTTCCTGCAGCAGAGCGAAGTCGGCGGGGTGCAGCTCAAACAGGCGCATTTTGTCGCTGTCGCGTAGCAGGCTTTGGGCCAGGTGGGGCGAGCCGCAATAGAAATCGGGCGCGGGCAGGATATGGCGCAGGTGTTGGCGGAATTGTTCCAGCTCGGCGGGCAAGGCAGGCGCGGCGAGCAGGCGGCTGATGCCTTGTTGGTGTTCGCTGGTTTTTTGTGCGGCATCGTCTGTCAGGCGATATAAGCCGGCTCCGCTGTGGGTGTCGATATACCAATAGGGCTTGTCTTTGCGGTTGAAGTAGCTGAGGGTGAGAAACAGGATAAAATGTTTGAGCATGTCGGCATGGTTGCCGGCATGGAAGGCGTGGCGGTAGCTGAGCATGGGGTGGCGCTGAGTTGGGAAAGGCAGCATTTTATAGCGGGTTGGTTGGCTTCCGCTACTTTGGCTAAATATTGCAGATAAAAAAAGGTGTGGCAGTTGGCCACACCTAAACACACACACATCAAGAGGAAAATGAATCCAATGTTGCAAGAAACAGGAGCATCTCTATTTCAACCAACCGGCTTTGATTGCCAGCCGGGCACTAAATCCTTTCAACTTGGAGGGGATTATAAAGATAATGGTCGGGAGAAATATTGACCAAAATCAAATGAACGACAATTCATAGCCCGAAAGTTTGGCAATTTATGCGTAAAAGAGGCTCCGTTAGCAAATTATCGGTGTGTTCTGGCTTTTCAGGTAGCCTCAAATAGCTTAAACGGGCTGCCACAGGGTATGCCGGCATGCTAAAATGTCTGTATATTAACAAGATGCCGTGCAACAGAACAGTTAGCGGGCAGGGGAATAGCCCTTGCCAACCGGCCTTAACTAGGGAGTGGCGGTATGCGGCCAGGCCGCAATAGCCGCCAAAAGAAAGATTTAAATACGGTTGGAACGAATGATTAAATTTGCACTCGGGCGCAAAGCCGTTAAGCTGGTGAAAACAAATCGGACGGGGCAGGATAATCTGCCTGATGCCGAAGCCTACTACCGCCGCGCCCAACAGCTGTTGGAAGCAGAAGACACCCGCGAAAAAGCCGTGGCCGATATGCTCCAGGCCGCCGAAATGGGGCATCAGCAGGCGCAATACGAGCTGGGCGAATGGAACCGCCAAGGCCAAAATGTGCCGCAAAACTATGCCACCGCACTATATTGGCTGGAGCGTGCCGCCGCTTCAGGCTACCTGAAAGCCGCTTACAGCCTGGCTTTGATGCAGGCCAACGGCGAAGGCATGCAGCAAGACGTATTGGCCGCCAGCCAAGTGATGCAGCATCTGGCTGCGCAAAAATTCCCGCCGGCTATTGTGTGGCTGATGGAAAACGCGGCCGCCCACGGACAGCACCAAAAAGCCTTTGCCTGGGCATCTCATGCCGCCGCGCTGGGCGAACCGCAGGCACAATATCATATGGCCTATGCCCTCCTGCACGGATTGGGCACCAAAACCGACGTGCGCCAAGGTATCAGCTGGCTCAAACGCGCCGCCGAACAGGACTACGGCGATGCGCAATGGCAGCTCGCCCGCTTGTATGAAACCGGCCGCTTCGGCGGCATGGACAAAGCCAAAGCCCTGCATTGGTATGAACGTGTGGCCGCCAAAGGCGTGGTGGCTGCCCAAAGCAAGGCCGGGCACATGCGGCTCAATGGCATCGGTTGTGCTGCCGATCCCAAAGCCGCCGTACAATGGATTATCCAAGCTGCCAATGCCAACGACTCGGAAGCGTTGAACCTGCTGGCCAAACAGCTGCTCACCGGGCAGGGCATCCAGCAAAATTTCGAAGCCGCCGTGCGCTGCCTGGAGCAAGCCGTGCGCTTGGGCAATGCCGACGCTATGTATCAGATGGGCGATGTGTACCGCTACGGCTTGGGCGTATCTAAAGACGACAAACTGGCGCGGCAATGGTATGAACAGGCCGTGCTCAACGGGCATGAAGAAGCCAAAGAAAAGCTGGCCGAGCCGGTGAAACCCCAGCGCCGTGCGTCCGACCCGGTGTGCCATCTGCCCGATCCGGAAGAGCAGCTGGCCGAAGAACACTACCGGCAAGCCTTCGTTTGCCACTTTGGCCTCAATGGTGCCACCCAAGACATCGGCCAAGCCTTCTCGCTCTACAAAGCAGCCGCTGAATACGGCCTGCCGCGTGCGCAAACCAACCTCGGCATGATGTTTTTCCTTGGTGAATTTGTGGGCAAAGACTACGAAAAAGCCGCTGCTTGGTTTAAAAAAGCCGCCCTTCGGCATGATCCCGTGGCGCATTACAACCTCGCCTGCCTCTACTACCACGGCTGGGGCGTGCGCGCCAACGCCGGTGAAGCGATTTCCCACCTTAAAGCCGCCATCGCGCAAGGCCATAAGAACGAAGGCGAGTGGCAGAAGCTCTTAGAACAATGGCAGGAAGAATTGGCTTAGGGCTGCCTGAAATCAAAAGGCTACCTGAAAATGGCAAAAGGTTTTTCAGGTAGCCTTTATATGCAGTGACGGCGAAACGTAACGCCTGCCTTAAAATATTTCGCCGCAGGCACCGCCTGCCTGCACTTTAAACCCGCAGCATCCGCCCTTATTTGCCGCTTAGAATTTACTCAAGGCCGACTTGCCCGCAAACCCCGCTTTGCGCCACAATAAGCCCATCCCGCATAACACAGAAAAAGGAATAAATCATGTCTGACATTGATCACAGCGATCCCATTATCTTCACTGAAAGCTGCTGCAATAAGGTAGCCGAGCTGATTGCCGAAGAAAACAACCCCGATTTGAAACTGCGCGTGTTCGTGAACGGCGGCGGCTGCTCCGGCTTCCAATACGGCTTCACTTTCGACGAAATCGTGAACGACGACGACTTCCAGATCGAAAAAAGCGGCCTCGTTTTCCTAATCGACCCGATGAGCTACCAATACCTGCTCGGCGCGGAAATCGACTACACCGAAGGCCTGCAAGGCTCGCAATTCGTTATCCGCAGCAACCCGAATGCTGTAACCACCTGTGGCTGCGGTTCTTCGTTTTCGGTTTGATTGGTTCAAGCGCATGAATGAAAGGCTACCTGAAAGTTTCAGGTAGCCTTTTAAACAAGAATGCTACAGCGTTGTCTTGCCTTGCCGTATTACTCATGCTATCCGCACTCCTGACTTATCTTTAATCCGCTATATATTGAATGGCATAAAAAAGCCGGCTGTTTCCAGCCGGCTGGTTTTATTGCAAGCGAAGCGATCCAAGCTATCTGCTTATGCGCCGTATACCGGAAATTGGTCGCACAAGGCTTTCACTTCGCCGGCCACGCGAGCCAGGTTGGCTTCGTCTTCGGGTTTGTCCAGCACGTCAGCCACCAGATTCGCCAGTTTGCGGGAGGCAGCTTCGTCGAAGCCGCGGGTGGTGATGGCGGCGGTGCCCACGCGGATGCCGGAAGTAACGAAGGGTTTTTCCGGATCGTTCGGGATGGCGTTTTTGTTGATGGTAATCAATGCTTTGCCCAATGCGGCTTCAGCAGCTTTGCCGGTGATATGTTTCGGGCGCAGGTCTACCAGGAAAACGTGGCTTTCGGTGCGGCCGGAAATGATGCGCAGGCCGCGTTTTACCAGCTCTTCGGCCATGGCGGCGGCATTGATTTTCACCTGTTTGGCGTATTGCTTGAATTCAGGCGACAGAGCTTCTTTGAAGGCCACGGCTTTAGCGGCAATCACATGCATCAGCGGGCCGCCTTGCAGGCTGGGGAAAATAGCGGAGTTGAGCGCTTTTTCGTGGGTGTTGTCGCGGCACAGAATCACGCCGCCGCGCGGGCCGCGCAGGGTTTTGTGGGTAGTGGTGGTAACGAAGTCGGCGTGCGGCACGGGGTTGGGGTATTCGCCGGCGGCAATCAGGCCGGCGTAGTGTGCCATGTCTACAAACAGATACGCGCCTACTTTGTCGGCGATTTCGCGGAATTTCGCCCAGTCGATTTCCAAGGCGTAGGCGGAGGCGCCGGCCACAATCATTTTGGGTTTGTGCTCAAGCGCGAGGCGTTCCACTTCGGCGTAGTCGAGCACTTCGTTTTCGTCCAGGCCGTAGGTGATGGCGTTGTAGAGCTTGCCGGAAATATTTACCGATGCACCGTGGGTGAGGTGGCCGCCGTGGGCGAGGCTCATGCCGAGGATGGTGTCGCCGGGTTTCAATACGGAGGCATATACGGCTTGGTTGGCCTGCGAGCCGGAGTGGGGTTGTACGTTGGCATAGGTGGCGCCGAACAGTTTTTTCACGCGCTCGAGGGCAAGCTCTTCGGCCACATCCACGTGTTCGCAGCCGCCGTAGTAGCGTTTGCCGGGGTAGCCTTCGGCGTATTTGTTGGTGAGCTGGCTGCCCTGGGCTTCCATCACGGCGCAGCTGACGTAGTTCTCAGAGGCAATCAGCTCAACGTGGTCTTGCTGGCGCTTGTCTTCGGCGGCAATGGCGGCGGCGAGGTCGGGATCGTATTTGGCGATGGTGATGCTGCGGGAAAACATATTTGGGTCTCCTTTGACAGACAATGGATGGATGCTGGCGGGCAGCGGGGGATAAGCTGAACAAACCTGCTCTTGCCCCGACTGTGCCGTTTGTACTGCCGACGGTTGGCTGGGGAAGGGGGGTTATTTAACTCATGTTAGGCGGTATTGTAGCCGAATTCGGTGCCGATAGCTAAAGCCCTTTGCTTCCTGCGGCGGCGGCTGGTCTGGCTATATGGATTAGCCTATTTGCGGCTTGTGGCTTGGCATGTAGCAAAGTCCTTCAGCTGTATGCAGCTGGCAAAGAAGGCTACCTGAAAGCGGGCTCTGCGGGTTTCTGCGGAGCTAATATTTCAGGTAGCCTTTGATCTGCGGCAATAGTGGATGAGTGGCTGGATTAAAGCTCGCCGGGTTACGGCGCGAGGTTGTCGTTTAGCCATTTCAGGTAGCCTTCTGAGCCGCCGGATACGGGCAGCAGCAGGATTTGCGGGCAATCGTAGCTGTGCTGTTCGAGAATCAGGCGTTCAACGGCGGGATAGTGCCGCTCGGCGGTTTTGATGGTGAGTCGGATTTCGCTGTCGCAACAGAGCTCACCCTGCCAGAGGTATTGGCTTTGAATGGCTTCGTATTGCACGCAGGAGGCGAGGCGCTGTTGCAATAGGAGCCTGCCGATGCGTTCGGCTTCGGCTTGGCTGGGGCAGGTGGTGAGGATGATGGCGGGTTGGCAGGTAGGCATGGCGGTAAGGAGGAGATGGGTTTCAGGTAGCCTGTCTGGGTACAGCAGACTGGCGGATATTTTGGGTTCAATAGGGGAAGTGTGGCGGATAGTTTTTCAGGTAGCCTTTCCAATCCAAAGGCTACCTGAAACTGATTAGCTTATTTTTCCAACACACCGGGCACGAAGCGCAGCAGGGTGTCGCGCAGGGGGATGAGTTTGCCGTGGAAGAAGTGGGAGGATTGGGGCAGCACAACCACGGGGATGTCTTGCGGGGCGGCCCAGCTGAGGGCATTGGCCAGCGGGACGACTTCATCAATTTCGCCGTGGATTACCAAGGTGTGCGCCGGGTCGGCGGCTTGGGCGGCGGGCACTTCATACATGCCCACGGCTGGGCCGAGCAGTACGAGGGCGTCGGGGCGGCGCTGCTGGGCGGCAAACAGGCTCACGTAGCCGCCGAAGGAGAAGCCGGAAATGATGAGTTGGGCGGCATGGGGGTGTTGGCTCTGGGCGTAGTCGATGACGGCGAGGCAGTCGTCGGTTTCACCTCGCCCGTAGTCGTGCTCGCCTTTGCTTTCGCCCACGCCGCGCAGGTTGGGCAGGTAGCAGTGGAAACCGAGTCGGGCATAGACTTTGGCGGCAGTTTGGATCACTTTGTTGGTAAACGTGCCGCCGTGCAGGGGGTTGGGGTGGTTGATGACGGCCACGCCGCGCTCGG
>CAUPYH010000057.1:0-10338 GCA_963515595.1 uncultured Eikenella sp.
GCCGATGTCGGCCACGTTGGCGGGCATAATCAGGGTGTTGCCTTCTTTGGCCAGTTTGGCGAAGGCGTCTACGTATTGTTCGGCCACTTTCAGATTAACCGCTTCGTTGCCGCCGGGCTGGTTGATGGCGTCGGCCACCAGGCGGATGGCGTCGGCGCTGGCTTGCGCCACCAGTTTCAGGGCTTCGGCTTCGCCTTGGGCGCGGTTGATGCGGGCCACTTTTTCGCCTTGCGAGGCGTTGACGGCGGCTTGGGCTTCACCTTCGGATTTTTTGATTTCGGCTTCGCGCTCGCCCGAAGCAAGGTTGATTTGCTCGATTTTCAGGCCTTCGGATTGGGCGATGCGGGCGCGTTTTTCGCGTTCGGCGGTGATTTGCGCCTGCATGGCGCGCAGGATTTCCTGCGGCGGCACGAGGTCTTTGATTTCGTAGCGCAATACTTTCACGCCCCAGGATACGGCGGCTTCGTCGAGCGAGGCGACCACGGTGCGGTTGATGTCGTCGCGCTCTTCGAAGGTTTTGTCCAGCTCCATGCGGCCGATGACGGAACGCAGGGTGGTTTGGGCAAGCTGGGTGATGGCGGTGATGTAGTTGCTGGAGCCGTAGGAGGCGAGTTTGGCGTCGGTTACTTGGAAGTAGATGATGCCGTCTACGGTGAGCTGGGTGTTGTCGCGGGTGATACACACCTGGCTGGGCACATCGAGCGGGATTTCTTTGAGCAGGTGCTTGTAGGCCACGCGGTCGAGGAAGGGGATGAGGAAGTTGAGGCCGGGGTTGAGCACAGCATGGAAGCGGCCGAGCCGCTCCACTACATAGGCTTCCTGCTGCGGCACGACGGTGAAGGCTTTAAAGCCGAATACAACGATAACGGCAAATAGGATTGCCAGGGTAACGATATCCATCAGTTTTCCTCCAGAGGTTGCAAAATCAAGATGTTGCCGGATTTTCCGGCGATGCGCGCGGCTTGGCCGGTTTGTGCGGGGAAGGGGGCTTCAGCCTGCCAATAGGTGCCGCGATATTGCACGAGCCACAGGCTGCCGGATTGGGGCTGGTGCAGCAGCACGGTGTTGCCGATGTCCAAATCGCCTTCGGCATCGGCGGCTTGGGCGTGGCGGTTACGCCGGATGCGGTATACGGCGGCGATGCCGGCCGCGGAAAGCAGCACGGCCACCAGCAGCGATACGCCGCTGCCCGCGCCGAGCCAGGCGGCCACGCCTGCGCCGAGCAGGGCGATGCTGGCCACCAGCAGGTAGAACGTGCCGCTGAACATTTCGAGAACGAACAGGGTGGCTGCGGCGATAAACCAATACCAATAGTGCATGGGCGGCTCCTTTCTTGTGTGGGCGGGGCTTGAGCTTTGCTGAAACTCTGCAACTCAGCTTTGGCTCAGCTAAACATCGTTTCAGGTAGCCTTTAGCCTAGCTGATGAGGCTACCTGAAAATGGTTGGCTCAAAGTTTTTTATTGCATCTGGGCGGGTTTTAACTTTGTTGAAGCAGAGGCGTTGGCTTTGTAGAAACGCTGTTTCACTCGTTTCAGGTAGCCTTTGGATGGTTGGTAAGGCTACCTGAAAAGCTCAGTTGCACCAAATATTGTGCGGGCCAGTTCAGCCTATGCTTGCGCTTCCTGCAAACGGGGCAGGGCGGCAGTAAGGTCGATGCCGGCAGCGGCGGCGGTTTGCACCAGTTGGCGCGGGTCTGCGCCTTGGGCGGCCTGCCCCATTGCCCATAAGAAGCTGCTGCGGGTGCCGCTGCGGCAGTAGGCAAGGGCAGGTGAGGGGTGGTTGGCCAGGTGTTGGGCAAACTGTGCGGCAGCGGCGGCATCGATTTGCGGCATCAGCATGGGCTGGTGAATAACGTGCCGGATACCGGCTTCGGCCGCCCAGTGGCGGATTTGCTCGAAGCTGGGCTGGCCGGGCTCTTCGCCGTCGGGACGGTTGCAGATGATGGTTTGCACGCCGGCGGCAGCGGCGGCGAGAATGTCTTGGCGGCTGATTTGCGGTGAAACAAACAGGCCGGGGGCAAGGGTGGGGAAGGGGGCTTGATTTGACATGGTTTTCCTTGGTTATGAATGGTTTGGTTTGGCTCGGACGAGCTCGATGGATTCTTTGGCAGTGAGGTGGTCGATTTCCAAAACCATCACTTTCACGTAATCAAAATGTTTGCCGATATAGGGCAGGAGGCCGTTTTGGCTAGGAGAGTATTTGTGCCCCACGGCTTCGAGCGCAGCCTGTTTTTCGGCGGGGTCGGTAACGGTGCGCACCGTGCCGAATACGATGGCGCTGCGGAAATAAGTGGTGAATTCCTGCGGCACGATGTCGTTGAGATCCACCACGCAGAAGGAAACGTGGTTGTCGCGCGCGAGCAGTTCGTGTTTATGGCCTGCGGGCGCGCCGTGCAGGATAATTTTGCCTTCGTGGTAAACATAGCTGATCGGCACGGCATAGGGATAGCCGTTGTCGCCGTGTAGCGCGAGCACACCGGATTTGCCGCGCTGCAAAATGGCGATGGCTTCTTCATTAGATAGCTGCTGGTTGGCGTGTTTCATTTCTCTGAAAGACATGATTTTCTCCTTAATTGACATTTAGGCAGGCCGGCTTCAGGTAGCCTTTTGCCTTCAGGGGGATGATACCAAATTCCACGCCCGAATGCTGGGCTCAAACAGCTTGGAGGCTACCTGAAAATAGAGCGGCGGCAGGGCATGGCGTTTGGTTTGCAGGCGGCGTGGGCGGTTATATAATGGCAGCTGTTTCCCCTGTCTGCTTACTTAAGGAGGTTGCTATGCACAAACCGCCGTTTGCCCGCACCATTTTGCTGGCCTTATTGTCTGTATCTGCCCTGCCTGCGTTGGCAGACAATGCTCAGCGCGTTCATCAGACCTGTTCGCGTTATTTGGACGAACAGCCAGATTATTATGAATCCCGAAGTGCCCGCTTCAGCTTACGCGCCATGCCGCAGGCAGCGGTGAAGAGTGCTGCCCCCGCAGATTTGTCGGCCAATGCCGCACCAATGGCTGAGGCTGCTGTTGGCTCCGTGGCCACTCGCCAAATGGCTCCACCGCGCCAAAACACCGAGCGCTACGGCCATTATGAGCCTAATCCCGTGCATGCCGTGGCCGAGCAGCCCGTTTCCACCTTCAGCATTGATGTGGATACCGGCAGCTACGCCAATATCCGCCGCTTCCTCACTCAAACCGGCCGCCTGCCGCCCGCCGATGCCGTGCGTATTGAAGAAATCATCAACTATTTCGACTACGGCTATGCCAAGCCTACCGACGGCAAACCTTTCGCCGTGCACACCGAAACCGTGGATTCCCCCTTCCGCAGCGGCGCCAAGCTGATCCGCATCGGCATTCAGGCCAAAGAAGTGAGCCAGGCCGCGCTGCCGCCGGCCAACCTCGTGTTCCTGGTGGACGTGTCCGGCTCCATGTATAGCCGCGACAAACTGCCGATGGTGAAATACACCCTCTGCACCCTCGCGCACCAAACCCGCGCCCAAGACCGCATCACCCTCGTTACCTATGCCGACGGAAACAAAGTCGTGCTGCCGCCCACCCCGGGCAACCAGCGGCAGAAAATCCTCGCCGCGCTCGACAGCCTGAAGGCAGGCGGCTCTACTGCCGGCGAAAATGCCATCCAACAGGCCTACCAGGCCGCCCAGCGCGCCTATATCCGCAACGGCATCAACCGCATCCTGCTCGCCACCGACGGCGATTTTAACGTGGGCATCACCGATTTCAACACCCTGCGCAGCATGGTGGCCGAAAAACGCAAAAGCGGCATTTCGCTCACCACGCTCGGCTTCGGCAGCGGCAACTACAACGAACGGCTGATGGAGCAGCTGGCCGATGCCGGCGACGGCAACTACAGCTACATCGACAGCCCCGAAGAAGCGCAGAAAGTGCTGCACCGCCAGCTCTCCTCCACGCTCGCCACCGTGGCGCAAGACGTGAAAATCCAAGTGGAATTCAACCCCTTCACCGTGAAGGAATACCGCCTGATCGGCTATGAAAACCGCATGCTTGCCCGCGAAGACTTCAACAACGACCAAGTGGACGCAGGCGATATCGGCGCCGGCCACAACGTCACCGCCCTGTATGAAATCATCCCCGCCGGGCAAACCGGCTGGCTGCCCGAAAGCCGCTACCAGGCCGCCCCCGCTGCCAACGATCATCAAGCCGACAGCGAATACGCCTTCATCAAGCTGCGCTACAAACTGCCCGGCCAAAGCAGTAGCATCCTCATCAACAGCCCCGTGCTCGAGGTCAGCAAACCGCTCGCCCAAGCCAGCAACGCCACCCGCCAAGCCGTGGCCGCAGCCGCCTTCGGCGAACTCTTGCGCGGCGGCAAATACAGCGGCAACTTCGGCTGGCCGCAAACCCTCGAGCTCGCCCGCAACACCCAATCCCCCGACCGCCACGGCCTGCGCCGCCAGTTTGTGCAGCTGATTGAGAAAGCGCAACAGCTCAGCAGCAAGCCGCAATAAGGCTTCGGGAACAAGGTTTCAGGTAGCCTTTATCCGCCTTGGCCTTAAAGGCTACCTGAAATTTAAAAAGGCTCGGAATGCACAACCGGATTGCAGAGCCCAATAAAACTTTCGGGCTACCTGAAGGGATGCGGTAAGGATATGGCGCACGCCAACCCGCGCCGCCCGGACTTGCCCAAACTGCTCGCTCACACAGATAAACAGCCATGAATTTCAACCAATGGAAACAAACCCTTTTTTCTTTAGACAGGTACGAAAACGGCGGTGATGCCAAAACATTCACCGCCCTCATCGCCCAAAAGCCGGCCGATGCCTCCGAACGGCAATATATCGAGGCTCTGCTGCAAACCTTTTCCAACCGAGACGATTACGGTATCCAAGAAAGCGTGTTGACCGTGTTGGACGGTATGGTACAAGCTGTTTTCTTTGAAACTTTGGGCAATATGTTTCAAGAGTTTCTCAACAATACCGAAGAGCAGGAATGGGGACTGCTGCTGTTGGGCAGAACCGTCAATTCATGTAACGAAGCTGCAATAAAGGAAATGGTTTCCGCCGCACGGAAATGCACGGATAAAACCATGTTGGCATTTTTAAAGTCTGAAGAATTTTGCAGCGAGTACCCCGAAATATTGCCGTTTTTAGCAAGCGCATAGACTGTGCCGCCAAATCCAACGACACCTTCAGGCTACCTGAAACTTTAGGAAGCCACGAAATATTCATGCCCACAGGCGCACCGTATTTTCAGGTAGCCTCCACCCTCCAACAAAG
Source organism: uncultured Eikenella sp. (assembly GCA_963515595.1). Classification (GTDB taxonomy): domain Bacteria; phylum Pseudomonadota; class Gammaproteobacteria; order Burkholderiales; family Neisseriaceae; genus Eikenella. The sequence goes on from CAUPYH010000057.1 coordinate 5,250, forward strand.
GAACTCCCATGCCCATTTCCCCCAACATTTTCAAAGCCTACGATATCCGCGGTATCGTCGGCCAAACCCTCACCGAAGCGGCTGCCGAACAAATCGGCCGTGCCATCGCCACGCGTGCCGCCCAGCAAGGCCTGCGGCAGATTGCCGTGGGGCGCGACGGCCGGCTCAGCGGCCCGGCATTGCAAGCGGCGCTGATGCGCGGGCTCACCGCAGGCGGGCTGGAGGTGGCCGATGTGGGCATGGTGGCCACGCCCATGCTGTATTTCGCCGCCGTGCGGCATTGTTCCGGCAGCGGCGTGATGATTACCGGCAGCCACAACCCGCCAGATTACAACGGCTTCAAAATGATGCTCGGCGGCAATACCCTGGCCGGGGAAAGCATCCAAGAGTTGCGCGGTATCATCGAAGCGCAGGATTTTGTTTCAGGTAGCCCGCAGGGCAGCGTGCGCAGTTTGGATGTGGCAGAAGAGTATATCCAACACATCGCCGGCCATATCCGCCTGAAACGGCCGCTGAAAATCGCCGTCGATGCCGGCAACGGTGTGGCCGGGGCGTTTGCCGGGCGGCTGTATCGTGCGCTGGGCTGCGAAGTGGAGGAACTGTTTTGCGAAGTGGACGGCCATTTCCCCAACCACCATCCCGACCCCGCCAAGCCCGCCAATCTGCAAGACCTTATCCATGCCGTGCAGGCCGGCGCGGCTGAAGTCGGCCTGGCTTTCGACGGCGACGGCGACCGCCTCGGCGTGGTTACCCGCAGCGGCAGCATCATCTATCCCGACCGCCAGCTGATGCTGTTTGCACAAGACGTGCTCGGGCGCAACCCCGGCGCGAAAGTGATTTACGACGTGAAATCCACCCGCCTGCTGGCGCCGTGGATTAAGCGGCACGGCGGCGAGCCGGTGATGAGCAAAACCGGCCACAGTTTCATCAAAGCCGCCATCAAGCAGCACGGCGCCCTTTTGGCGGGCGAAATGAGCGGGCACGTATTCTTCAAAGAACGCTGGTTCGGCTTCGACGACGGCCTCTATGCCGGTGCGCGCCTGCTGGAAATCCTTTCAGGTAGCCCCAACCCCAGCGCCGTGCTGGAAGCCTTGCCGGAAGGCGTGTCCACCCCCGAATTGAATATTGCCCTGCCCGAAGGCGCCGACGGCCACGCGCTGATTGCCGATTTGGCTCAGGCCGCCCGGTTCGACGGCCTGCAAGAGCTGATTACCATCGACGGCCTGCGCGCCGAATTCGCCGACGGCTTCGGCCTGCTGCGCGCTTCCAATACCACGCCGGTGCTGGTGTTGCGCTTCGAGGGCGACAACCCGGCCGCGCTGGCGCGGATTCAGGCGCAGTTCAAAACCCTGGTGGAACAGCACGGCGGCTTGCAGTGGCCGTTGTGAAACCGAGCCGGATAAAGCGAACCGCACCGTGGCAATACGGTGCGGTTTGCTTTTCAGGTAGCCTGATCACTTTAGGAAAAGGCTGGGCAGGGTTTTCTGTATTCAATATTGGATTGTGCCATTGGCGGTTTGCTGCACGGTGCTGCTACCCGGGCTGTCGAACACGGGCTCGGGGCTGCTTGCTTTTTCATAAGCGGCGGCGCGTGCCATTGCGGGAACGGCCAGGGTTTGTTCGTTTTGCTGCAACGATACTTCCACCACGCGGTAGCCGCTACCGCCCATGCTGCGGCTGAGGGTGTCGGCGCGTTTGCGGAAGTTTTGCAGGGCTTCGATGGCGAGGCTTTCTTCAATTTGGCGGCGGCTTTCCGGCTTGAGCGAGAAACCGATGTCGTTGATGGTGGCTTCGCCGCTGCTTTCGGCAATCAGCTTGCCGATGGCTTGGAAATCGCTGCCGGAAACGCGCAAGACGGCGATGTCTTCCCAAGGGCGTGAACCGTTGCGGTAGCTTTGGTAGGCGTGGCGGCTTTCCAGCTCCACTTCTGCGCCGGAGAGGCGGCGGGCGCGGCTTTGCAGGATGTTTAAGCGGCGTGTGGTTTCGGCGGCGGCCTGGGCGGGATTGGCATGGGTGGTGGAAACTTTCAGGCGAACGGTCATCCAATTGTTGGGCACGGTACGGCTGGCGGTTTCGCTGAATTTGAGCAGGTTGTAGTTGAGCGGCTCGGCGAGGGCGGGGGCAAGGCTGAGGCCGGCCAGCAGGGCGGGTAGGAGGAGGGCGGTTTTCTTCATAAGCGTTTTCCTGTGGATTGGGATAGGGTGATTATAGGGAACGGCTATGCCGAAGGCTACCTGAAAACACTTCGGGTTTGCCTGCGCTAAGGTTTTCAGGTAGCCTTGCGCGCCATCTGATCGTGAAAAGGAAATGCCGTGATTACTGTGAACACTTTGCGCAAAATGAAGCGCGAGGGCGAGAAAATCGCCATGCTCACCTGCTACGAAGCCAGCTTTGCCGCACTGATGGATGCGGCGGGGGTGGATATGCTGCTGGTGGGCGATTCGCTGGGCATGACGGTGCAGGGGCAGAAATCCACCCTGCCGGTGAGCCTGGCCGATATGTGCTACCACACGGCGGCGGTGGCGCGCGGAAGCAGCAATGCGCTGATCGTGAGCGATTTGCCGTTTGGTGCCTACCAGCAGAGCAAGGAGCAGGCTTTCGCCGCTGCGGCCGAATTGATGGCGGCAGGGGCGCATATGGTGAAGCTGGAAGGCGGCGCCTGGATGGCGGAAACCACCGAGTTTCTGCAGCTGCGCGGCATTCCGGTGTGTGCGCACATCGGGCTCACGCCGCAGTCGGTGCATGTGTTTGGCGGCTATAAGGTACAGGGCAAGGGCGATGTGGCGGCGCAGGCATTGCTGAATGATGCGCTGGCGCACGAGAAGGCCGGCGCGGCAGTGGTGCTGATGGAATGCGTCCCCGCCGCTTTGGGCAAACAAATTACCGAAACGCTGGCCTGCCCCACCATCGGCATCGGCGCGGGCGTGGACTGCGACGGGCAAGTGCTGGTGATGCACGATATGCTCGGCGTGTTCCCCGGCCAAACGGCGAAGTTTGTGAAAAACTTCATGCGGGGGCAGGATAGCATTCAGGCAGCGGTGGCGGCTTATGTGCGCGAAGTAAAAGAGAAAACCTATCCCGCGCCGGAGCATACCTTTGCAGCTTGAGGCAGGCTAATCAAGCGTGGCTACCTGAAAACGCAGCGCCGCTTTTGCCAAGCTAAATTCAGATTGCTTTGTGCCTGTTTTCAGGTAGCCTCAATATTGAGCCAGAGGGCTACCTGAAAACCTCGGCCAAATCATTCCTACTACCAATTAACAAAGAAAATAGAGCAACCATGCCGCACCGCACCCCTCGCCGGCAGAAAATCGCCCGGCTTGTGCACGACCACGGCTTTATGTCGGTGGAAGAGCTGGCGCGCAGCCTAAACGTGACCCCGCAAACCATCCGCCGCGACATCAACGTTTTGTGCGAACACAATATCCTGCGCCGCTACCACGGCGGCGCCGCGCCCGGCAGCAGCGTGCAAAACGAAGACTACGACACGCGCAAAAACAAGCTGCAAAGCGAAAAAGCCCACATTGCCGACTTGATTGCCGAGCACATCCCCGACAACGTTTCCCTGTTTATGAGCATCGGCACCACCATCGAAGCCGTGGCGCTCGCGCTGGTGAAAAACCATAAAAACCTCTGCATCATCACCAACAATATCCACGTTGCCTCCATCGTGTCCGGCCGGCCGGACTACACCGTCATCATCACCTCCGGCGTGGTGCGGCCGGTAGACGGCGGCATCACCGGCGTGGCCACCATCGATTTCATCAACCAATTCAAAGTGGATTACGCCATCCTTGGCGCCTCCGGCATCGAAGCCGACGGCTCGCTGCTCGATTTCGACTACAAAGAAGTGAGCGTGATGCAGGCCATGATGGCCAACGCCCGCCACTGCTACCTGGCCGTAGACCATAGCAAATTCGGCCGCAACGCCTTGGTGCGCATAGGCGACGTAACCGAATTTCACGCCCTGTTCACCGACGAGCCGCCCAGCGCCGGCCTGTGCAAGAAACTGGACGACGCGGGCGTGCGCTGGCATCTGGCGGCCAAAGAAGGGGAAGAATAGGGCGGCAGGCTACCTGAAAGAGATTCGGCATCAATTTTCAGGTAGCCTTTGATTAAGCCGATACGGCTACCTGAAAACCAAGCTTCAATAAAGCGAAAATGCCGTTTGATGATTGGAAAAACGGTATTCATGCCGCAATAAACTGGCGGCTGCACCAGCTTTGCAGTATATTTTGCCTAAATTGATTTTGTTACGGAGAACACACCATGTCGATATTAAAAAGGCCGGAAGAAGTGATTATGGCGGTGCTGGGCGCGCTGTTTGTGGTGCTGACTTATGCGGCGGCATCCTATTTCGGCGCGCAGGGGCAAACCGCGCTGCTGGTGGCGGCGCTCACGCTGATTGTTTTGCTGCCGGCGTTTTTGCTGTGGCAACGCAACCGCGCGGCCTGGCTGTGGCCCTGCCTGCTCGGTCTGCTGGCCGCTTGCTGGTGGCCGTATTTCGATGCCCGCGGCGAGCAATCGCTGCCGGTGGGCTTGTTGCAGCAGGATGCCGCCGCCGCAGTTTCAGCCTTGCCTTGGTATGCGGGCTGGACGTTTAAGCTGATCTTCGCCGCGCTACCGGTGCTGGTGGGGTATGGCTGGATCGTGTATCGGCGGTATTATCAGAAGAAGAAAACACCGGTGGCATAGCCGGAATTGGAATAGTAAAAAGGCTACCTGAAAATTTAGCTTCGCAGAAACTTTGCTGCGTTGCATTTTCAGGTAGCCTTTTTATTTGCTTTTCATATTGTCTTACTTTGAGCAGAAAACCATTCTTTTTTGATTTAACACAATAATTTACTTAATAAAGCTAGAATGATTGCGGTTTTCGGTTTGAGTTCTACGTTAATAAGATTTATTATCATAGTAACTTCGGCAAGAAAAAATAATCAAAACCATTTTTGCCATGAAACTACCAACTTCGTTCTAAAGAGCCCAACTATGTCCACCATCCCACTTTCCCAGCTGCGCAAAGGCGCGGTTGCACATATCGATTCCATTGTCCCCAATCCTGTGTTCGGCGAGCTTGATGCCTTGGTGTCGCGCC
>CAUPYH010000058.1:0-10321 GCA_963515595.1 uncultured Eikenella sp.
ACAAAAATCAGGACAAGGCGACGAGCCGCAGACAGTACAGATAGTACGGCAAGGCAAGGCAACGCTGTACTGGTTTTTGTTAATTCACTATAAAACCCGCTTCAGGTAGCCTCTTGCCAAGCCCGCCTATCTTCTCCCGCCATGCCCTTCACCCTTGCCCACCCCGTTGCCGTGCTGCCCTTTGCCCGCTGCCGCCGCGTCCACTTCCCGGCCATGGTTATCGGCAGCCTCGCGCCGGATTTCGTGTATTTCCTGCACGGCCGCGCCGTGCCGGGCGGGCATAGTTTGGCAAATCTGCTGTGGCCGAACCTGCCGCTGTGTTTCGCCCTCTACGCGCTCTATCTCGCCTTGTGGTACCACACCTTGCGCGACTTCCTGCCCGACTGCCTCAACGCAGCCTACAGGCTACCTGAACATGCCATAGCCGCCGCACCGCAAAACCGCCGCTACATAGCGACCGTACTGTTTGCCTTTGTTTTCAGCGCCCTGTTCGGCATGATTACCCATCTGTTTTTAGATGCCTTCACCCACCCGACCGGCTGGTTTGTGCAACACTTTGCCCCGCTGCAACAGCCGCTGCTCGCCCTGCCGGCCTATAAGTGGCTGCAATATGGCGGCGGCGTGTTCGGCTTGGGCGGCTGCCTGCTGTTTGCACTCCACGCCGCCCGCCACCGCCCGCACCGCTCGGCCAAAACCGCACGGCAGAAAAGCCGCTTCTGGGCAGCTTGCTCCCTGCTGACACTCTGCGGCTGGGCACTCTGGCAAACCGCCGCGCCTATCCCGTTGGCTCACGCCGCCACCCAAACCATCCGCCTCATCGACTGCGCCGTGCTCGGATTCTCACTGCTCTGCGCGGTACGGCGCTTTTCTTTCAGCTAGCCTTTCCCAGCTTGCCGGGCTGCTTAAAATCCATCTGCCCATTTAAGGCGAGCAGTGCTAAGGTTTCGCCGTTCTCTCCTACGAACTCAACCTCATACTTATCTTGCCCGTATATATCCACAATCACGCCGCGTGCGCCGGCAGATAGGTGGTGTTCGGGAATATCTCCAATCAGTTCAACCACATCCAATAATTGATACGGCATCGCCGCCCCTTTCTATCGCTAAAACCCTGCATATGGCATGGGCTCACCCTGCACTGTGTTAAGCCTCATTCCCTATCTCATCGGCAGCAAGCGGCTCTATCTGCAATGCTGGCCAGATGCCGTGTGGCGGCAGCAGAAGCTGGCCTTGCTGATGCAACTGCTCTTCCAAAGCCAATACCGCGGGCAGGAAGGCGGATTGGTGCGGCATAGTGGTAATAGTGTGATTGATTGCAGCGGTGCTTATCTGCCAGCCGTGCTGCCGGGACGGCAGGCTACCTGAAACTTGCCACCACACGCTGCCTTCCTGCTCCCCCTGCCCCGCCTGTTCGTAAGCCCAGCCCAACAGCACAGTTTGCCCAGGCCCAGCCAACAATGCGTTCAGCACGGCATACAGCGGGCTGAGGCAGCTTTCGGCATCGGCGGCGAGAAACACGCTGTTGCCGCTGCTGCTGAGGATTTGCGCCAGCTGGAACGTGGCGGCGTTGTGGAGGTTGGCCATAAAGTCGAGCGGTGAGGGCTGGCAGGCAGCAAGTTTCTGTTGCATCGCGGCCATGCGGGAGGGGGAACTGAACGGCGAGGCGAGATAAATGGCAGGGTTTTCAGGTAGCCCTTGGCACAGCGGCAAGGCGCCGAGCAGGGCGAGCAGGGTGAAACGGCTCAGGCGGCGTGCATCAATGCCGTATTGCTCGCGCAAAAGGCGGCGCAGTTCGGCATCAGGCTGCTGCGGCTCGGCCAGGAAGCGGCTGCCGGCCTGGATGCGGCACAGTGGCCGATTAGGGGAAAAATCTGCCAGCATATTCGGCAATCGTCCTTTCTGTTTTCAGGTAGCCCGATATAGTGGATTAAGTTTAAATCAGAACAAGGCGGCAAGCCGCAGACAACACAGGGACACGGCAAGGCGAGGCAACGCAATCCCTATTTTTGTTAATTCACCATATTTTTCAGGTAGCTTTCTTTCCGCCAAACACTTCTTTCAACGCTTCCAGCACAGCCGTGTTTTTCGCCGACTGTTTGGCATGGGCAACGACGGCATAGATATTCTTTTCGGCAATCCGATGTTGCGGCAACACGATTTTCAGGCGCCCGCTGTCGAGCAATGGGGCGATTTCGAGCGACAGAGCAAGGGTCAATCCCAGCCCTTCAGCGGCAAGATAGTAGGCGCTGGCGGCGGATGAAGGGCATTCGGTCAGGCTGTCTGGCCAACGCCCAGACAGGCCGAGTTCGGCCAAGGCGGCGCGCAGAATAGTCTCGCTATGGCACAGCCAGTGTGCCGCAAGCAGGTCTTCAACCTGCTTAACGGGATGCGCGGCCAGATAATCCGGGGCGGCGCAGATGTGCATTAGGCAGCTAGTCAGACGGCGGGGAACATTATCAGGAGACGCGGCAATTTCGCCAGCGCGGATGGCAATGTCGGCATCATTATGCTGCAAATCAACGGCTTCATCTTGCGCCATCAGGATGATGCGAATGTCAGGATAGCGTTCGCGCACCGTACCCAGCAGGCGGCGGGTTTCAGGCGCGTTGATGAAGCCTGTGGGCAGCGAAATCCGCACCTGCCCGCTCGGGCGGTGTTTCAACGCGGCCATGTCGTCGTCGGCCTGCCGCATGGTTTGCACCAAATGCTCGGCATGGTGCAGCAGCACCTGCCCGGCTTCGGTCAGCTCCAGGCGGCGCGTGCTGCGGTTGAGCAGTTTTACGCCGTAGAGCCGCTCCAAATGCCGTATGTGCTGGCTCACCGCGCTAGCGGTCATGCCCAGCGGCACGGCGGCGCGGCTCATATTGCCCTGTTTGGCCACTTCGGCAAAAATCAGCAGCAGTTTCGCCTTTTCCATCTCAAGCTCCGCTTCAAACTGTTTCAAGAAATATACGGATTATCAAGCAATGCTTATCCGAATACAATGCGCTCCAAGGTTAAGCAATTCTTTTCAACTCGTATCTTAGGAGCAAAAAATGGCAAATATTTCTATTTTCGGACAAGGCAATATGGGCAACGCCATCGGTGGTCTGTTTCAGGCGGCAGGGCATCAGGTTTCATTTGTGAAGCGCGGAGAAGCAAACTCACAGTTGGGCGACATTATTGTGCTGGCCGTGCCCTTCGCCTCGGTAGACGGCATTATTGGCCAATACGCCACGCAGCTCGCAGGCAAAACCGTGGTGGACATCACCAATCCGGTTAATTTCGACACGATGGATGGCCTACTGGTATCCGCAGGCAGCTCCGCCGCCGAGTACATCGCCACCCAATTGCCGCAAAGCCGTGTGCTCAAAGCCTTCAACACCAACTTTGCTGCCACCCTCGCCAGTCGCAAAGTGGCCAACAAAGCGGAAACCACCGTGCTGATTGCTGGCGACAGCGATGAAGCCAAGCAGCAGCTGGTCGACGCACTGAAAGGCAGCGGCGTGTACAGCAAAGACGCGGGCAGCCTGAAACGGGCGCGCGAGCTGGAAGCCTTCGGCTTCCTCGCCATCACCCTGGCCGTGCGCGAACAAATCAGCTGGACGGGCGGCTTTGCATTGTTTGACTGATTCAGCCCGAAAGGCTACCTGAAAAGCAAAACAACTTTTCAGGTAACCTTACCATAACCAACCGACATTTTTCCTTCTTTTAAGGAGTCAACACGTGAAAGAACTGATGATCATCCTCGTGGCCGCCGCCGCACTTGCCGCACCCGCCGCCTATGCCGACACCCAAACAGCACCCGATGCCGTGATTCATGCCAACCGCCAAGACCAAACCGCCATCAACCGTCTGTTGGCCGATTACGCTGCCGCACTCAAAACCGAATCACCGCAAGCCGTTGCCGCCCTGTTTACGGCAGACGGCGTGGTTATGCCGTATTCCTCGCCCACGGCTGCCGGTAAGCAGGGGCTGGAGGGCAACTACTCGGGGCTGTTTGCCAATGTCGGTTTGGATTTGAATTTCACCGTGCTGGAAATGAACGTGCTGGGCAGATACGCCTTCGTGCGCTCCACTTCCAAAGGCCCGGTTACCGTCAAATCCACCCGACAAACCGCGCCCGATGACTTCCGCGAACTTTGGGTGATGGAAAAAGTAAACGGCCAATGGAAAATCGCACGCTATATGTTCAACCAATCGCACTAACGCTTACACCATAAAGCTAGGGCAAACCGCTCTCACCCGTAGGTTTGCCCTTTGCCGCATCTTTCCAAAGGCTACCTGAAAATACCGGGAATCCGTTTTCAGGTAGCCTTATCAATCCACGCCGCACAACATCCGCACCATTTCATGCGAATCTGCTTCAACCCTGCCAATCCAACACCCAGGTGCAATGGCTGCCGCCGAAGCCAAGGAAATAGTTCAGATAGCTGCCGTTTGGCAGCGGCTGGCCGTGCAGGGTGGGCAAAGGGAATTCGGGGGAGGATATGGGCAGGGGTGGCAGGCGGCCTTGTTGCAAGGCGGCGTGCAACAGGGCGGTTTCCAAGGCGGCACTCGTGCCGAGGGTGTGGCCGGTGTAGGGTTTGAACAGCAGGGCCGGAGTATGCGGCCAGATTTGGCGGTGCACCTGCATTTCTACTTCATCGCTCAGGCCGCCGCTGCCGTGGGTTTTCACGCCGCGCAAATCCTGTGCGGCCATGCCGGATCGGCGCAGGCATTCGGCAAGCAGGCTGTGCAGCGGTTCTGCGGAAGAGGCGGTGAGGTTGAGGTGGTCGGTTTGCGCGGTGAAACCGTGCAGGCGGCAGGCGTAATCGCGGTGCGGCTGTGCTGATAAGGCCAGCGCGGCGGCGGCTTCGCCCAACACCAGCCCGCCTGAATCGAGAAACGGCAGCCTGCCCGGCTCGGTGTCAAGCAGATTCATGGCATAGAAATGCTCGAAGGTGAGCCGGTTGAAGCTTTCAAAGCCGACCACAATGGCGCGTTCGGCCAAGCCGTTTTCGATGCTGCGGGCGGCAGCAAGCAGGGCTTGGGCGGCGGCGGTGCAAGAGGTGGCGAAGCTGAATACGTTGGGGCTGCGCAAACTGGTTTTCAGGTAGCCTCCGATTTCGCACAAGGTGTAGTGTTCTTCTTCGGGGCTGGCAGCCAGCGCCGCTTCGCGGTCGGACATCACATAGGAGGTGGAACCGATAAACACGGGAATACCGGCCAGGTTGTCTGCCTCCCAGCCGGCCACGGCGGCGGCTTGGCGGATTTGAGCCTCAATCCAGCCGCACAGCTGCGCCAGCGTGGCCGGAGCGGCGGGGAAGGCGGCAAAATACGGCAGCTCGCGCGGCTGCCCCAGGCCGTGTGCGGTACGGCGGGCGGGCGGCAGGAAGGGTGTTTCAGGTAACCCGAACGGGCGGCTGCCCTGCCCTTGTGCGCACCAATAACTGCTGCCGCACAAATAGGCGGCTCGGGATGGAGTGTTTGCAGTGTTCATTTTTCAGGTAGCCTCAAGCGGTCTGCCCGGCGTTTCCAGCAATTCCCATTCATACTCCGCCTCATGGATGGCCAGCGCATAGCCGTTTTCGAGATACAGCGCGAAATCGTCATGTTGTTCAAACCAATGATCCAAAGCGGCCTGCAAGGCGGGCAGGGAAATGCGCGCCCAGAAGCCGAAGCCGTTTTCGCTTAAGCTTATCCACGCCGTATCGGCAAGCAAGGCGCGTATCCGGCGCACCATTTCGGCACGGGCGGCTTGGTGTTGGGCTTGGTGAAGCGGGCGGTCGATGATGCCGCTTTGATGAAACGGGAAAGTGGCGGCGGCCGGGTTAGTAAGCCGATAGATGCCGCTGTCGATAAACCGGCGGGCAATGTCGCCATCTGTGGATTGGATGTCGGTAATGTTTAAAAAGGCGTAGCGCTGCCGCAAGCGGGCTTGGGCGTTGCGTTGTTGGAGTTGGGCGATTTTAGGGTTCATGGTTACACCCTTAAGGCTACCTGAAAAATATAGACAACTGTTTAACAAAAATATTCAAACCACTCGGCACAAATTTTCCAGTGAGAATGGTGCAGCTATGCTTATCTGCTGGTGCAGCCGAACGGAGCGCGGTTTTTCGGGGAATAAGGGCTTGCATGTTCGAAGCGGCGCAGCCGCAAGTTGCGAGCCCGCCCGAAAAACCGTGCGAAGTGAGGGAAGTTTGGCGAAGCCAAACCTGTGCCCGCAGTCGCCTTTCTTTTGCTTTCTTTTCTTTGGCGAAGCAAAGAAAAGAAAGTGCCCGCGCCGGCATGAGGCGTAAAGGTGAACAGGCAAAAATAGCGAAGGCTACCTGAAATTTGGCTACTGCTTAAAACCCAACTTTTGCTTTACAAACAGGTCTTGCAAAAGACTTTCAGGTAGCCTTTATGCGCCGTGCTGTTCGCGGATAAAGGCGGCCAAATCGCGCACGTTCATCATGTGTTTGCGCACCATGCGGTCGCCGTTGAGGCGCACGCCGTAACGGGCTTGCAGGGCGACGGTGATTTGCAGCGCGTCGAGCGAATCGAGGCCGACCGGGCTTTCCGGGCCGAACAGCGGGGAGTCGTCGGCAAAGGCGGCCATGTCCACGTCGTCTTGTTTTTCGGTTTCGCGCACAATCAGGCTTTTCAAGGCCTGCTCCAGCGCGGGGGAGCTTAAATCAGGCGTGTTCACGTTAAAATCTCGCTTGGGTTTTGAGTTGGCGGCGGTAGAGCGCGGCGGCGGCGGCGAGGGCGGCGAGGCCGAAACCGGCCAGGCGCAGCAGCTGCGGGGCGATTTGCGCCAGGGTGTAATGGTTTAACAGCAGTTTCTGGAAGGCAGACAAGCCCCAGCCCATCGGTGAGAGCTGGGAAATTTGCTGCATCAGCGCGGGCATGATGTGCACGGGCACCATCACACCGCCCAGTGCGGCCATGATGATGATGCCGCCGCCGCCGAGCACCACGGCGTGTTCGGTGGTTTTGGCCAGCACGCTCACCAAAAGCCCGTAGCCCAGCGCGGCCAGGCTCACGGCGCAGGATACGGCGGCATAGCCCGCCCAACCGCCGGCCAGTGCAAAGGCGGGCATGCCGAGCAGGGGCAGCACCCATGCGCCCAGCGCAATCATGCCGGCAAACTGCAACTGGTTGATTAAGAAGTAGGGAATCAGCTTGGCGGCCAGAAGTTTCCAAGCGGGGGCACGCGCCATGTTCAGGCGGGTGAGCGTGTTGGTCTGCCGCTCCATCGCCATCACGTTGGAGAGCGGTATCATGATGAAAAACATGCCGAAAATCAGCCAGGCGGGCACGCTGTGCTGCACGGAGTTGGGCTGTTCCACCGCCTCGCCCTGCCGGTTGAGATAGGTTTCCTGCCACATTTCGCGCCCCAGATAAGTTTCGATTTGGCTGAACTTACCGTCCAATTCTTTGTTCACTTGGTCTTGAATGCGGCGCACGGCGGGATTCTTGTTGTTGTCCAACACGATTTCGTTGCCATCGAAATACTGCGCCAGGCGCGCCTGGGTGTAGTGCTGGCGCATCAGGCCTTTGATGCCGAGCAGCCAGCCGCGGTCGGCATCGGGCTGGAGCCACAAGCGCAAGGGCTGTTCTTTTTCCAGCGGGGTGGTTTCATCGTTTGGATTGAGCAGCAGCAAATCGGCCTCGCCGCGCTGTAAGGCTACCTGAAACTCGGCCAGGCGGCTTTCATCGGCCAGCTGCACTTTCAGCGTCTCGTTTTGCAGGGCTTGCAGAAACTGTTGGTTGAGCCGGCTGCCGGGCTTACCAAGCAGCACGATTTGCGCGTCGGGATTGAGGTTTTCCCGGCTGCTGCTCAAGGCGGCCGACATAATCAGCATAAACAGAATCGGCATCACAAACAGCACCGCCACGCCGTGCAGGTCGCGGCTGAGCAGCTTGAGTTCTTTGGTGATGGCAGCGGCTAACATGAGGCCGGCCTCGCGGGGAAGAATGGTTGCATATGGTTAATTATATGATGTTTGTTGTTTTCAGGTAGCCATTGCTTGCGGGCAGTTGTTTTCTTTTCAGGTAGCCTGTTTGGCCAAAAAGTCCAAATAAAAGCTTTCCAGCGAGGCAAAGCCGAAACGGCAGGCCTCGGCGGCATAGCCTTTATCTTGCAGCGCGGCCAGCAGTTCGGCGGGCGTATCGGTATCGAAATGCAACGTACCGTCGTCGGCGCGGCGGCCTTGCAACGCGGCCAGCTCGGCATCGGGCAGCGGCGGCACGGTGCGCAAGGCCAGGCCGGATTGTCCGCCTTGGCGTAGCACCTCATGCAGGCCGCCGTGATACACCAGCCGCCCGCCGTACAGCAGCGCAATATCGCGGCACAACAGCTCGATTTCCTGCAAATAATGCGAGGTGTACACCACCGTGATGCCCTGCTGCGTAAGCGCGGCCACACTGTCCAAAATAAAGCGGCGCGATTCGGGGTCGATGCCCACGGTGATTTCGTCCAAAAAAATCAGCTTGGGGCGGTTGATAAGGCCGATGGCGAAGTTTAAGCGCCGCTTCAGGCCACCGGAGAGGTGTTTGGCCAGCTTGGCGCGGTGTTCGGCCAGGCCGGCCTGCTCCAGCAGGGTTTTCAGGTAGCCTTCGTCGCGCACGGCATACAGCGCGGCGAAAAAGCGCATATTGTCCCACACTGAAAGCAGGGGATAAAAGGCGAAATCCTGCGGCACCAGCGAAATACGCTGCCGCTCTTTGGCCGGCAGCCTGCCCAGCGGCACGCCGTCAAACAAAATCTGCCCGCCCTGCACCGGCAACAGCCCGGCCAAAAGCGACATCAGCGTGGTTTTGCCCGCGCCGTTGGGGCCGAGCAAGCCCAGCGCCGCCCCTTCGACTATCGGCAAGCTCACGCTGTTGAGTGCGTTTTCCCGCGCCTGCAGGTAGCGATAGGTAATCTCTTGTATTTCAATCATAAATTTCTAAATTTTAAACCAAAGCAGCGGCAACCGGCCGTTGTGTTTGGCTACCTGAAAAATAAATCCGAATAATAGCCCAAATTCGCTTGAAACTGCCGCCCAAAGTTCCTACAATCGAATCTCCTTCTCAACCCAACCTCAAAGGATACTGATATGAGTACAATGAAAGCTGCAAGATGGTACGGCCGCCGCGACATCCGCGTGGAAGACGTAGCCGTTCCCGAAATCACACGCCCGTCACAAGTGAAAATCGCTGTGAAATACACCGGCATCTGCGGCAGCGACCTGCACGAATACCTCGGCGGCCCTATCTTTATCCCGGTAGAGAAAGAGCACCCCTATTCCGGCCGCAAAGCCCCGCTCACGCTCGGCCACGAATTTGCCGGCGAAATCGTGGAAGTGGGTGCTGGCGTAACCAACGTAAAAGTGGGCGACCGCGTAACCGTTGAGCCGATTTTGGCCAAAGACGGCCTCAAAGGCAAATACAACCTCGATAAAAACCTCGGCTTCGTCGGCCTTGCTGCCGACGGCGGCTTCACCAGCTACTGCGTGGTAGACGGCGAATTGTGCCACAAATTGCCCGACAGCATCGACTACGAACAAGGTGCGCTCACCGAGCCCGCCGCCGTAGCCCTGTATGCCGTGCGCCAGAGCAAACTGAAAGCCGGCGACACCGCCGCCGTATTCGGCTGCGGCCCCATCGGCCTGCTCACCATTGAAGCCCTGCGCGCTGCCGGCGCCACCACCATCTACGCCATCGAGCTTTCTCCTGAGCGTCAGGAAAAAGCTCGCGAACTGGGCGCCGTGGTCATCGACCCCTCCAAAGTAAACGTAGTAGAACACATCAAAGCCGAAACCGACGGCGGCGTGAACGTATCGTTTGAAGTAACCGGCGTCGCCCCCGTGCTGAAACAGGCCATCGAAGCCGTGGAAAACGACGGCGAATGCGTGATCGTGAGTATTTGGGAAAACGAAGCTTCCATCCACCCGAACGAAATCGTGATCAAGGAAAAAACCGTGAAAGGCATCATCGCCTACCGCGATATTTTCCCCGCCGTGCTGCAACTGATGGAACAAGGCTACTTCCCGAAAGACAAGCTGGTTACCAAACGCATCAAGCTGCAAGACATCGTGAGCGAAGGATTTGAAGCCCTGGTGAAAGAGAAGAGCCAAGTGAAGATTTTGGTGTCTCCGAACTAAGCGCACAGTTGGCTTAAACCGAACAGCCGCCCGCAGGAAAACTTGCGGGCGGTTTTGTGTGGGAGGCTACCTGAAAAACAGTTTTCGGGTAGCCTTTCCCGTTACAGGCATGCAGGGGGCGCATACGGCTTCAGATTATTTGGCAAACAACCGCGTGCGTGAGCTTGCTCACGCACCCTTGTATATCGGAACTCCCGTATCATAGCAACCAACCGCCCGACCGCCACC